>NZ_JBVJLS010000019.1:0-190945 GCF_055584605.1 Nocardia sp. NPDC102475
TACTGCGCATACCCGCCAGCGCCGGGCGTCGCGAAAACGGCGTCTCCGACGTTCAACCACGAGACCCCTTCCCCGACAGCGGCAATGGTGCCCGCTACTTCTCCGCCGAGGGTGAACGGCGGGGGTGACGGCTCTGGATAGTCATCGCCTCGCCGGCGCATCACATCGGCGAAGTTGAGACCCACAGCTTCGATTCGGATCAGAACTTCACCGTCCGCGGGTGTTGGATCTGGCACATCTTCATAGACCAGGACCTCAGGCCCTCCGGTGCTGTGGAATCGCACTGCCTTCATGACTTGCTCCGCCTCACTATTACGACGACCCTTCCTCTTGCGCGTGCCGACTCGAGTGAGTCGTGGCCGGGTGCCGGCGCCTCCAAGCGCAGGAACCTGTCCAACACCTCACCCGAATCAATTGGTCGTGTTCCCTTGTGTGTGAGCACCTTTGGCGCTCAGGAACAAACGAAAAGCGACTCGCACAGCCGTTTCCGCCGACCTCAGCCGGTGAATCCGGTCCCACGATGGTCTCAGTCCGACACTTCGGATACTTGACTTGATGCGACCAATGTTTGACATTTGGCGACGGCGATGAATCCGAGTGCACGCATGACCCGCTGATGAGCGCGGCGCTAGGCGGGTCAGCCCACAGGGTCGTTAGGCCCCGGCTTGGTCGAGGAGCGTCTGCACGGCCTTACGCGCGTGTGTCCACGGAGCCGGGTCGTCAAGAGAGGTGGACAACGCAGCCGCACCTTCGTAAAGGACCCCGAGTTGGTTCCCGAGCAGAGTGGGTTTGGCGGCACCGGCTTGACGGGCCAGCTTGATCAGGCCCTTGATGTAGTTGCGCTTGTGTTCCTGGACGATGTCGTGAATTTCGGGCATGACGTCAGCGGCCTCGACCGCCGCGTTGTGGAAGGGGCAGCCGCGCATCTGCCCGCCCGGAGACGGCGTGGCGAACAGGGCGAGTATCCGCTCGCGAGGTGTGCGGTTGGCCGCGTCCGGTCCGGGCCGGATGGGGTCATCGACGAGTTGCTGGATAGAACGCAGATACTCCTCGACGACGGCAGCCTTGCTCGGAAAGTGTTGGTAGAGAGTTCGCTTGGAGACCGATGCTTCGCTGGCGAGTCGCTCGACGCCCGTTGCGTTGATGCCCTCGCGATAGAACAGTTCGGCGGCCGTGTCGAGGATGCGCTGTCGTGCGCCGCGGCCGCCGCGACCATTGGTGGACGGTGCATCTTGCTCAGTGGTCATAGGGCGAGTATACCGATGGGTTTACATCGTGCACAAAGGCGTGTAGCGTCCTCCGATCAAGCAGGTACACCGACCGGTATATTGGGAGTGGGCGTGACACACCAACGTAGTAGCAGTCGTCGGGGGTTGCAGAGGACGCTGGCGGTGCTCGCGGCGATACCGACGGCCAGCGCGATCGGAGAGATCGTTCGGGGTCCGAAGGGGGTCCCCGGCGGTTCGCCGGACGTGGCGCCGACGGTGGACAGTGCTCTGCGATATGCGAATGTTTTCAAATTCGCCGTCGGACCGATCGTGTGGTCTCAGCTCGCACGTGTCGAGCAGTCGTCGGCCGTGACCTTGGCGCTGTCGACCATCTTCGTCGGCGGCCTGGCGCGAGTGCGGTCATGGCAACAGAGCGGGCGACCACATCCCATCACGGTGTCCGCAATAGGGCTCGAAACCGTCGGGGTAGCGGGTCTGCTGATGTGGCAACGGCGCCTTTCCAAGGCAGTGTGACCATGCCGTCCGTGTTGGTTACCGGTGCAGGCCGAGGAATCGGTCGTGCAATCACCGAACACATGAGCAGCCGAGGATGGGACGTCTACGCCACCGCCCGATCCGACGCGGCCCTGGACAGCCTCGATCGCATGCCGAACGTGCACGCGATCGCTCTCGACATCACCGACAGATCCGCCATCGCGGCGCTCCTCGATCGGCTTCCACTGAGCTCAACGGCGGCGTCAACAACGCAGGGATGATACTCAGATAAAACTCAACGGGCCGGTCGAGAGGCTATTCCTCGATGACCTGACACGGCAACTCGACGTTAACGTCATCTCCCAGATCGCGGTGACCCAGCCGCTCTGCCGAAGATTCGTGCTGCGCGCGGCCGGGTAGTGTTCACGCCCTCAGTCAGCGGCTTGATCACCACACCGGGCACCGGCGCTTACAACGCATCGAAGTACGCGATCGAATCGTTTGCCGATGCACTGCGGATGGAGTTGCGCCCCTGGCGAATCCCCGTCTCACTCATCGAGCCAGGACCCATCCGTACCGATATGCGGGGCGACGTGCTCACCGATTGCTCACCAAGATCTTGGTTAAGCGTCCGCTTGAAGACCGATGGCTTCCTCGCGATTGGTCCGACGCCGGTGGTGCACCCCCTCGAAGCGAGGACAGCTCTGCCGATGCGTCAACACGCGATGCGGAGGCTACCTTCGCCGCGAATCGGTCCCGCACCTCATGAGCGGCGTCATAAATGAAAGTACACCGGGCAGTTTACCGATTGACGAACCGCGTGCTATCGTCGCTTCAGTAAGTAAACCGTTCGGTATACAAAGAGGAAATCATGGCAACCAGACGAACCCCCCGGCACGACCCCGCCAGTCATCCGCGCAACGCGAGCGCGCGCTGGGGCGTTACTTCGTACCAGAACGCACCGACGAGATCGGTTTCGGTCGGCGGCACCCGGTTCGTCTACCGCGAACTCGGCCTCGATACCGGCGTACCGGTGATCTTCGTGAATCACCTGGCCGCCAACCTCGACAATTGGGACCCCCGGGTTGTCGACGGCATCGCGGCCAAGCACCGCGTGATCACCTTCGACAATCGCGGCGTCGGCGGCTCGGAAGGCAAGACACCCGACACGGTCGAGGCAATGGCACACGATGCCGTCGCGTTCATCCGAGCACTGGGCTTGGACAAGGTCGATCTGCTCGGGTTCTCCATGGGCGGATTCATCTCGCAAGTGATCGCCCAGCAGGAGCCCGCGCTAGTGCGCAAGATGATCCTCGCCGGGACGGGACCAGCTGGAGGCGAAGGCATCACCAACGTGACGAAGCTGACCTATCTGGACACGTTCCACGCGTACGCCACTTTCAAGGATCCCAAGGAACTGCTGTTCTTCACGCGAACCGCCCACGGCAAGTCGGAGGCGAAAGCATTCATCAAGCGGTTGAAGGAACGCACGAACGATCGGGATAAGGCGATGGCGATCGGAGCATTCCGCACCCAGCTCGAGGCGATCCACACCTGGGGTCTGCAGAAACCGGCCGACCTGTTGTCCACCATCCAGCATCCTGTGCTGGTGGCCAACGGTGACGACGACCGCATGGTGCCGACCAGCAACTCTTATGAGCTGGCTCGGCGTCTGCCCAATGCGACGCTGCGGATCTACCCCGACGCTGGCCATGGCGGCATCTTCCAGGCCCATGAGCGTTTCGTACCCGAGGCCCTCGCATTCCTGGGAGCGACGATTTCATGACTTCGCTTGCCGAGCAGACAGTGCTGGTCACCGGAGCTAACCGCGGCATGGGCCGCGAATACGTCGCGCAACTGCTCAGTCGGGGAGTGACGAAAGTCTATGCGGCTGCCCGTGATCCGCGGACAGTCGACGTCGCGGACCCGCGCGTCGTTCCACTTCAGCTTGATGTCACCGACCCCACGTCCGTGGCGGCGGCGGCCGAATCAGCCTCCGATGTCAGTGTCCTGATCAACAACGCCGGCATCGTCCGCGGCACCTCAGTTCTTGGGCAGGACACCTCCAAACTGCGCGAAGAGATGGAGACGAATCTTTTCGGTCCGCTGGCGATGGCCTCCGCTTTCGCCGATCGGATTGTGGAAAAGTCCGGTGCCATTGTGAATGTCGCCTCGGTGCTCGCGTGGCTGCCCATCGGCGCGAGCTATGGGGTGACCAAGGCGGCGCTGTGGAGCGCCACGGACTCGATGCGGCTTGAACTGGGGTCGCGTGGGGCGCAGGTGGTGGGCGTCTACGTGGGACTCGTCGATACCGACATGACCAAGTTCAACGATGGTCCCAAATCCGATGCCGCCGACGTAGTCCGTCAGGTCCTCGACGCAATCGAGTCCGGGGCCGACGAGGTGCTCGCCGACGAAATGACCCATAAGGTGCGGGCGCACCTGAACAAGCCGATACGGGAACGCCTGTCATGAAAGCCTTCACGATCGATCGCTACAAGAGCAAGGACGGCGGTCGGCTCGTCGACATGCCGCAGCTGGCGGTCGGGGACAACGACGTACTCGTTCAGGTGCATGCGGCCGGCGTGAATCTACTCGACCCCAAGATCGCGGACGGAGAGTTCAAACTCGTTTTGCCGTATCGCTTTCCGCTGATTCTCGGCAACGACGTCGCTGGTGTCGTGGTCGAGGTCGGAGCACGGGTACGCCGCTTCAAGCCCGGTGACGAGGTGTATGCGCGGCCGGACAAAGACCGGATCGGCACGTTCGCGGAGTTCATCTCCATGGGCGAAGGCGATGTGGCGGTCAAGCCCAAGAACCTCAGCATGGAGGAAGCCGCTTCACTTCCGCTGGTGGGCCTGACCGCTTGGCAAGCACTGGTCGAGATAGCCGACGTCAAGGCCGGGCAGAAAGTCTTCATCCAAGCAGGTACCGGCGGCGTCGGCACGTTCGGGATTCAACTGGCGAAACACCTGGGTGCGACAGTGGCTACCACAGCGAGCGCCGCCAATTTCGACTTGCTGAGAGATCTCGGCGCCGATGTCCTGATCGATTACAAGACTGAGGACTTCGAAACCGTGCTGCATGGTTACGACGTGGTTGTGCACAGTCAAGACGCCATGACCCTGGATAAGTCGTTGCGGGTGCTGAAGCCGGGCGGGAAACTCATCTCCATATCGGGACCGCCAGACCCGGCTTTTGCCAAAGAAATCGGCGTGCCGTGGTTCGTGAAGCTCATCATGGGGGTCTCGAGCTTCGGCGCTAGGAGAAAGGCCAAGCGACTCGATGTGACGTTTTCCTTCTTGTTCATGAGGGCGAACGGCAATCAATTGAGCCGGATCACCTCCCTCATTGATGAGGGCGTCATACGTCCGGTCGTGGACAAGGTGTTTGCCTTCGATGAAACCAAAGACGCACTGGCATACGTCGAGACAGGCCGGGCCAAGGGCAAGGTCGTCGTCAAGGTGCGGTAAGCAGACGCGCTTGACCATCTAGGTTTCGCTCGTGGCGTTGAGGTCGTCGCACATCACGTGCGGCTGGTGCGAACCGGGGCCTCGGCCGGTGGGCGGGCACCTCCGCAGGCGGGAGCTTGAAGATCAGCCGGCCACCGCTGGCGGCGTCAAACTGACCCACTACCCAGCCGTCCAGTTCTCGGTGCGCTGTGTTTGTTCCATGAACCGCCGCGCCACCGTGGTCCGCAAGGGCGGCGGCCGCGACGTGATCTATTGGCAGACCGGCACCGCGCGGTTGCTGCCGCGGTTGGTCGCTGGTCGTGAACGCGGTCCGCTGTTCCTGACCGATCGCAAGGCGAAACCGTCTGTGGCACTGGCCGATGTCGGCCCGAGCACGCAACGTGCCCGGTTGTCGTACCGGCGGGCGGCGACCCTGTTCGAGGAACACACCGAGCGGATGAAGCGGGGCCCGTTCACGCTGCATCAACTACGGCACAGCAAACTGACCCACGCCGCGGAGGCCGGTGCCTCCACCCCGATGCTGATGGCGTTGTCCGGGCATACGTCGGTGCGCAGCCTGGCCAAGTACACCAGGGTGTCGGCCGAGGCACTGGGACGATGGCAGGGATCGACGGACCCCGCATCGCGGCGTCGAGACCGGTGAAGGAGGCCGCTGTCGGAGCGGCCCTGGGCTAGCGAGACGGTGCGGCCGGGTCGGGCAGGCCGACGAAGAACTCGGTGAGTATCGCGTTGTCTTCGTCGCTGCGGGTCACGTGGCGACGGGAATTACGCTTGCTGATACTCCTTTCGAACTGCACGTTCAGGGTTCGAGGTGGCGTGGTGTGCGCGCAGGCCGTCGATCAGGCAGAGCGCCGCCCCGAGTGCGGCCCAGACGACCAGGACGGTGACGGCGGGGGTAGCGCCGTGGCCGTAGAAGAAGGCGGTTGATCGCAGTAGCCGACCACCTGCCCCGGGCGGCAGCAACTGCCCGAGTGCGCCGGACCAGCCGGGCAGCATTTCGGGGGCGGTGGCCGTCCCCGAGAGCGGGTTGCCGATGAGCATCATGATCACGGCGCCGATCCCGATTCCGGCGTATCCGAACACCGATTCGAGCCCGAGGACGGTCAGGGAGACCGCTGCGATGCTCAGTGCGACGGCGCCGGCATTGGCCGGGTAGGACCCGTTGAGCGAGCCGAACCAGAACTGCAGGATCCCCGCCACGGCTAGGCCGGCGGTGACCGCGAAGGCCAGTGTCCCGACGACGCGGCGACCGGCGCCGCGCACGAGCCTGGTCAGCAGCACCGCGGCGAGCAGGCCACCCATGACCAGCGGCAGGGCACCGGCGGATAGGCCGGCGCCGCGCGGGTCGTCGGTGGGCAGGGCAGCGAGGTCGCGGACCGCCACCGGCGTACCGGCATTGGCGTTCTGTCCGAGTCCGGTTGCCATGGTCTGCAGGGTTTGGGCGACCGCGGTGCTGGCGGCGGAGGCGACGATGACCTGCGGGGTGCCGGAGCCGAGATCTATCGCCCCGTACACCTGCCGGTCGCGGATGAGTTGTTCCGCGCTCGCGGTGTCGGCGACTTCGGTGAGGTCGAAGCCGCCCGGCGCACGCTGCTCGAGCGCGGTCCGGACCTGGGCGACTGCGATGGTCGGTCCGGCGACGGCGATCGGCACATCGTGCACGGAGGACCGCACCGACGGCCAGGCGAAGGCGATGAGCAATACGCTGGTGATCGTCGTGAGCACGACGACCGCTCCGGCCACGGTCGGCCATCGTGACGGAAGCGTATCGGTGGCGAGCGGTGCCCGCGTGGTCATGTCTACTCCCTTGAGTGGTCGGGTCGTGGCCGGTGTCAGCGCAGGGTGAGTGGGGTTTCGGCGTCGATGTGGGTCAGCTTGTGCGGGTTGCGGACGAAGTAGAGGCCAGTGATGCGGGTGTCCTCGACTCGCACCGCGAGGACACCGTCGAATTCCCCATCGACGTGCAGCGCCAATGCGGGACTGCCGTTGATCGCGGTCGGTTCGACGGTGAGCGCGACGTCGTGCTTGGTGAGGCCCCCGACCATGAACCGCGCCACCTTGTCCGCGCCGATGACGGGCCGTGGGGTGGCCTGCTTGATGCCGCCGCCGTCGCTGATCGCCACCACCTCGGGGGCGAGTACATCGAGCAGGCCCTGCAGGTCCCGGGACTCGAGCGCGCGCCGGAACGCTTCGACAGCCGCCTGCGCCTCGCCCGCGGTGACCGCGCGGCGCGGTCGGCGGGCTTCGACGTGGCGGCGGGCGCGGTGGGCGATCTGGTGCACGGCGGCGGGGGATTTCTCTACCGCGGCCGCGATCTCGTCATAGCCCAGCCCGAACGCTTCTCGCAGCACGAATACCGCTCGTTCGGTCGGGGTCAAGGTCTCGAGCACGACCATCAGACCCATCGACACGCTTTCGGCGAGTTCCACATCGGCGGCCACGTCCGGAGTGGTGAGTAGCGGCTCCGGCAGCCAGGAGCCCACGTACGCCTCCCGGCGGCGCTTCACCGAACGCAGCCGGTTGAGCGCCTGCCGCGTGGTGATCCGCACCAGGTAGGCGCGCAGGTCGTCGACGTGTGCCGCGTCGACGCCGACCCAGCGCAACCAGGTTTCCTGCAGGACGTCGTCGGCGTCTGCCCTGGATCCGAGCATCTCGTAGGCGACGGTGAACAGCAGATTGCGATGTGCGACAAACGTTTCCGTCGCCGCGAGGGTGGCGCGGTCACCGTCGCCGAGGCTCGCGGCCTCGCCTTCGGCCCGCCGTCGCGCACCGGATTCATCTGTCGTGTGCATGAATTCCTCTCCTGGAGATGGTCGTGGGCCGGCGCGGGCGCACGATGCGCAGCCTTCTCGATCCGAACGCTGCCGGACCGTGCCGCTGGTGGTAGCGGCGAAACCAGCGTCTACGCGCTCGATGTCGTCACGTTCTCGTTCCGGGCTTGCAGCAGGGCGGGCCGGTGTTCACCATCCTTCGGCCAGTGGTGCGAGCCGGGCTTGTGTGCCTCGGTCACCAAATGCTTGACGCTGGCGGCGCAGGAGAACTCCTTGAGTTTGCGGCCCATGAACCCGGTGAAGTACAAGCGCTTTGCCGTGTCGTCCTTGTGCAGGAGTTGGAAGATCCCGGTATCGCGGCCGAAACTGAAGCACATGGCCTGGAATGCCAGGTCGACCGGTGTCGGCCGCTCATCTGCGATCCGGGCCAGCACCGTGTCGGCGGCGTGGGCGCCCAGGCATCCAGCGATATAGGCACTCATCCGGAACGGCACGTCCGACGGCGCCGACGCGTCGCCCGCCGCGATGATGCGATCACTGTCGACGCTGGTCAGCGTCTCGTCGGTGAGCAGCCGCCCGGCAGCGTCGGTGCGCAACCCGCTGCGCTCGGCAAGATCGGGCACACCGAAACCCGCAGCCCAAATGGTGACCTCACTTGCCAGACTACGGCCGTCACCGAGTTCCACGGATCCCGACTTCACCGCGGTGACCGACGTGTTCGGGCCTTCGATCACCTCGACGCCCAGTTTGGTGAGGTATTTGCGGGCTGTGCGCCGAGCGCTGGGGTGCAAGGCCGGGCCGACGACATTGCCGCAGACCAGCCTGACGCTGCGGCCCTGTTCCGCGAGTTCCGCAGCGGTCTCGGTACCAACCGGACCGCCCCCGACGACCGTCACCGTGGCCGTCACAGGCGTGTCGAAGAGCACCGACCGCAGCCGCTGCGCGGCCTCCAAAGTTGCTACCGGATAAGCGAATTCGGCCGCGCCCGGCACCTGCGGTCTGCTGGTGAAGCTGCCTACCGCGTAGATCAGGTAGTCGTAGCCGATGCTGCCGCCCTCGGCGAGGGTCACAGTGCGCCCGGTCGCGTCGATCTGCGTGACATTGTCGATCACCAGCTCGACGTCCTCGGCGAGTACCTCTTGGTAGTCGACGACCGCATCGTGGGTCCCGCCCACCAGCTGGTGCAGCCGCAGCCGTGGTACGAAGACCTGCCGCGGATTGATCACGGTCACCGTGACGTCGTCGCGCTGCCTCAGACGATTGGCCGCCATCACTCCGGCGTAACCGCCGCCGACCACGACTACCTCGATGCTCTTACCCATGGTGATCTCTCCTTCGATCCGGGGTGGGTCGGAAACAAGACACCGCATCGAGGAAAATCCTGACAACTTGTGAAGCAGATCACAGCATTGTTCGGTCTGTGGGCTCGCCGTGCGATCGACGCACCGGGGTTCCGTATGGCGATCGTCAGTCTGATGAGGCTCCGCGAAGTGATCCACATCACTGGTCAAGGCTGTCAGAAAATCGCGACTGGCGGTGTCTCGTTCAGCAAGCACACACCAGGTCCTCCCGGACCACCTCAAATCTTAAGGAACCTCATGAACCTCGCCCTCTGGATCGTTGCCGGGCTGCTTGGCGCCCTCTCCCTGTTCAGTGGCGCCACCAAAACGTTCTTGCCTAAGTCCAAGCTGGACGAATCAACGGATTGGACCGAGAGCGCAAGCGCCGGTTTCGTCAAATCTCTCGGGGTCCTCGAGATCCTGGCCGCGGCGGGCCTGATCCTGCCCGCCGCGTTCGACATCGCACCGGTGATGGTGGCGGTGACAGCCGTCTGCTGGATTCTGTTGATGATCGGCGGAATGATCACCCACGCCCGCTACGGGCACTACAAAAACGTCGCGCTGTGTCTCGCCCTCCTCGCTGTGGCCGCCTTCGTGGCCTGGGGCCGTTTCGGCCCCGAGTCCTTCACCAGCTGATCCAAGTAAGTCGCCGGCGGGTCGCGACCCGCGGTTCGGCAGCACCACCGCAGACCACGGCGTTCCCGGCGTCGACGAGCACGCCTACCATGTGGCAGCGCGGCTGGCCGCGCTGCGCCTGCGGGCACGCCTGGACGAGGGCGGGCAGGTGCTGGTGGTCGGCGGCAATCTGACCGCGATCGAGGCGGCCACCGAGCTCGCGCGACGATCCGCGCCGTCGCGCAACCGAACTCGCATTCCTGCACGCCACCGAGGCGCTGCTCAATGAGGGGGCGTCCTATGCGGACCTCGCCGTCAGTCGCATCGCGGAACGTGCGGGCCGTACCAAGACTGCGTTCTATGCGCATTTCGAGGATCGCCGCGAGTTATTGCTGGCACTCGTCGAAGAGGTCGGCGACGAGGCGTTCGCGGCTATCGAACCATTCCTGGCGGTTGGCGGCCCTGTCGCATATGACCAGCTCACGACATCGACAGTGGGCCTGCTCGCGACCTTCCGCGACCACGCGACCCTGTTGCGGGCGGTCATCGAGGCCGCGGGGTAGGACGAGGGGATAGCCGCGTACTGGGACGGTGTGCTCGGTCGCTTCGTCGATGCCGCGCGAGAGCGATTGCGAGCCGAGGGATTCGGCGAAGCCGAAGCGGCGACGACCGCCACCGCGCTGATCTGGATGACCGAGCGTATGTGTTACCAGCAGGCCGTCCGCGGCGGCACGGGCCTCGACGATCCTGCGGCGGTCACCGGTATCAGCGACGTGTGGTGGAGCGTGTTGTGCACCGCGCGGACGGGTGCCCTGCGGCAGCGCTGAAGGGGCCGCCCGCATGAGTCATACTATACATTTCGTATAGTTAACTGTAGCGTGCGCCACATGCCTCAGTCATCGACCTATCGACGCCAAGCGCCCCCTCGAGTTCTGCTGCCCGGCGTACTTCACCAACTCGGACCTCGGCCCCCGATATCTGGCGCGCGAAATCCACTGGCCGCCGTATGCACCAGCAGGCACGGAGGACAGCTGGCATGAAGCGTTATTCACTCTCGGACAAAGTCGTCTTGATTACCGGTGCCGGTCGCGGGCTCGGCGCGGCGACGGCCACCGCACTGGCGGACCGCGGGGCACGGGTGGTGCTGGCCGACATTGATCCGTCCACCGCGCAAGGTGTTGCGGCGACCCTTCCGAGTGGACGGGCGCTGGCGCTGAAATGCGATGTCACCCAACTCGATTCCGTCCAGGAAGCCGCGCTGCGAACGCGTGCGGAGTTCGGCCGAATCGACGTGGTGATCGCCAATGCGGGCATTCTCGGGCGGAGTGCCACATTCAGCACGCTCACGCCCGACCAAGTGCGAGGCGTGATGTCGGTGAATGTGGACGGAGTCGTCAACACGGTTGCGGCCACGCTGGATTCGGTGATCAGTAGCCGCGGACAGCTCGTATTGGTCAGTTCGGTTTTCGCGTTCATCAACGGGGTGGGCGCGATCCCGTATGCGATGAGTAAGGCAGCCGTCGAGCAACTCGGCCGGGGCCTCGGCGTCGAGTTGGCGCACCACGGAGCGTCGTGCATGACGGCGTACTTCTCGCTGATCGAGACCGACATGATCCGGCAGGGCGTGGACGCTGATCCCCAAGTCCTCGACCTGCTTTCGGCGTCGTCGCCAGACTTTCTGTTGAAGCGAATCCCCGCCGCAACGGCTGCTGCGGCGATCGTCGCCGGGCTGGAACGTCGGCAACGTTCCATCACTGTCCCCGGCCGTTGGCAGCCCTTTGCCGCACTTCGAGGTGTGGTCGGACCGATCCTCGACGCGAGGCTCGCACGTGATGCCTCCGTGCAGCGAGCCGTTGCCCAACTCGAGAACCGCTAAGTCGTTGTCGATGAACATCTTTGGAGAACACCATGTCTGATGATCTTGCGTTCGCGCCCGCACACGAGTTGCTTGCCCTCCTCGGCGGCGGTGACATTTCGAGTAGCGAGCTCGTGGACCGCTATTTGCAGCGAATCGAGAAGTACGACCGGCTCCTGAACTCGGTGGTGACGTTGGATCCCGAGCGGGCCCGCGCCGAGGCGGCCGAGGCGGACCAACAGCGTGCCGGTGGCAGTGCGCCGCTGGGACCTCTGCACGGATTGCCGATCACCGTGAAAGACAGTTACGAAACGGCACGCATGAGGTCTGTTTGTGGCCGGCGCGACCTCATCGACAATGTGCCGACGCGGGACGCGGAACCGATTGCGCGGCTGCGCCGGGCCGGGGCGGTCATCATGGGCAAGACCAATATGCCGCCCGGAAACCAGGACGTACAGGCCGACAATCCCGTCTTCGGTCCGACGAACAATCCATGGAACCGCGCACGCACATCCGGTGGTTCTGCCGGTGGAGGCGCGGTGGCGACCGCAGCCGGTCTCACCGCCTTCGACTTCGGCTCGGAAATCGGCGGCTCGACCCGAATCCCGTCACACTTTGTCGGCTTGTACGGCCACAAGGCGACGTGGCGGTCGATCCCCTTGGTCGGCCACCTCCCACCAGGTCCCGGGACCGGTCGCTGGGCCGAGCCCGATCTCGCCTGCGCGGGCGCTCAGGTGCGCGACGCCCGCGACCTGGTTCCCATCCTCGCCGCGACGACTGGCGCCTTGACTCGTGATGGCGGCTTCAGCTACCAGCTCTCGGCGCCCAGAGCCACCGCGTTGAGCGACTTCCGCGTCGCCGTCTGGTTCGACGACCCGGGCTGCCCCATCGACTCCGAGGTCAACGCCGCCGTGGTCGACGCGATCGAGATCCTGAAGCGGGTCGGCGCGAAGGTGGAGATCCAGCCTGCCGCGCTGCCGGTCGACATCGCCGAGTCGCACAGAGTCTTCGAACCGTTGGTGTACGGACAGCTTTCTGGGGATCGCACCGGCATCACTCCGGCCTCTGGTGCCGCCATGATGGCGCGCATGGTGCAGGACCCGCGAGGAGCGGCCACCCGTGCGTTTCGAGGCACATTCCAGTCGCACTACGCGTGGATGCGGGCCGACGCCGCGCGTCAGGAGATCCGGGAGCGGTGGTACGAATTCTTCCGCCAGTTCGACATCGTGCTCATGCCGGTTACTCCCACGGCCGCACCCGCGCACCACAACAAGCTGATCGATCGATTCGGTCGGCGATTCGAGGTCGACGGCGTCGCCCGCTCCTACTGGGCCCAGGTCAAATGGTGTGCCATCGCCAATATCGCCGGAGCACCCGCCACCACGATTCCCGTCGGCCTGGGCAAGTCCGGGCTTCCGGTGGGTCTACAAGCGATGGGGCCCGCCGGGGGTGATCTGACAACGATCGAGTTCGCGGCTCTGCTGGGCGAGCAACTCGGCGGATACATTCGCCCTCCGGACTATGCCGGGTGACCGCGGAGCCGAGTTGGTGCAGAGTCGATCCACGCCCTTCCCTACACTCGGTTCAGTGGAGAAGTCTCGTCTATATGGGCAAGGGTGTCCGCTTGCGAGCGCCTTGGATGTGCTCGGCGAACGATGGACCCTGCTGATAATTCGGGAACTGCTCCTGGGACCCAAGCGGTTCACCGATCTCGGTGCCAAACTGCCTGCTGCCGGACCGAATCGCCTGACGAGTCGACTTCGTCGACTCCAAGGCGTCGGTATCGTCGAGAAGACCTCCGGTGGTACCTACGCGTTGACAGAGTTCGGAGAGGGCCTGCGGACGCCGGTCATCGGCTTGGGTCTGTGGGGGCTGGGGTTGATGTCGGAGGGGATCGACACGGAAACGGCGCGACCCGACATGGTCGCGCTGTGTATGACTGCCGCGGTCACCCCGAATCTCTTGTCGGGCTTGGCTTTCGAGTGCGAGGTGCACGCGTACGAGAGTTCCGAGTCCGAGGCGCATGCTCACGAGGTCTTCACGATGAGCGTTCGTGACTCTGCGTTGTCGGTGGTGTCCGGTCCATCGGAATCGGAGTCGCCGGTCAGGCTCTACTGTTCGTCGGTGACCTTCATCGCGTTGAGCATGGATACGCTCACCTTGGCGGAAGCGCGCAGGACTGGCGCGGCGCGAGTCTCTGGAAAGGGTGCGGGCCTCCCGAAGCTGTTCGCGGCGTTCGCGGCCACGACCCGGGAGCTCGAGCCAGCTCTGTGAGCGAGGCCGGCTCTGATGTCCCGTCAGCGCCCATATAGACGCCCATCACCTGGACGCCGTGGGGCAAGTTCGGTGCGCATGGAGTCCGTCGCACTCCGCATCGCTGCCTTCGATACGCCATAGCTCGCGCCGACGGGAAGCCATGCGAGAACCGACGAGACGTTGACGATGGCGCCGGAGCGCTCGGCGATTCGGTCGGCGAACGCGGAAGCCAGTGCGAGCGGGCCGAACAGGTTCGTCTCCAGCTCCGCGCGAAGCCTGGCCGTGGACCGGCCCAGCACCGAAGCTCCGTGGGCACTGCCCGCGTTGTTGATCAGAACGCTGACATCGGTTGCGGCCTCGGCCGCTTCGGTGACCGAGGCCGCGCTGGTGATGTCGAGGTACAGCGCAACGATGCGCGGGTCTGCCACGTGGATCTGCTGCGGGTCACGGGCGGCGGCATAGATCTTCGTCACCCCGCGGCCGAGTAGTTGCTCGACGTATTCGCGGCCCATGCCGCGATTGGCTCCGGTGACGAGCACCGTCTGATCGATGAGCGAAGTCATGGCATCCTCCCGGATTGCGTAAACCGATCGGTGTACATTGATGAGGCTACCTGGTTCGGCGGGAGCTTCACAACGGGCTTGGTTGCGGAATCGGATAGTAAATACTATCGTTTTTTAAAGTGAACGGATCGGCTCTGCCCCGTTCGTCTTTCGACACCCACCCCAATCAGGAGGATCACCGCATGTCTGTTGCTTTCAAGCCAGTACGAATCGGACCTTGGGATCTGCCGCAGTCTTTCGTCATGGCGCCGCTGACTCGTAGCCGTGCGGGGGAAGGCAACGTGCCCACGGCGATGAACGCCGAGTACTACACCCAGCGCGCCGGGGCGGGACTGATCGTCACCGAAGGCACTGCGCCCAGTGCCGTCGGCCAGGGCTACCCCACCGTGCCAGGGCTCTACACCGACGAACAGGTCGCGGGGTGGCGGCTCGTCGCCGAGGGCGTGCACGGCGCCGGTGGCACGATCGTGGCCCAATTGATGCACGTCGGGCGGGTCGCCCATACCAGCAACAAGGGCGGTGAGGACACGATCGCGCCCAGTGCTGTCCAGGCTCCCGGCCAGATGTTCACGCTGACCGGCATGGTCGATCACGATGTGCCCCGGGCCATCGAGACCGGTGAAATCGCCGGAATCATCGCCGAATTCGTCGAAGCCGCTCGCAACGCGATCCGCGCCGGTCTCGACGGCGTCGAGATCCACGGTGCGAACGGCTATCTGCTGCATCAGTTCCTCGATCCGACCGTCAACCTCCGCGATGACGAATTCGGCGGCACGCCAGGGAATCGGGCTCGTTTCGTCATCGACGTGGTCGCGGCGGTCGCTGAGGCGATCGGTGCGGACCGGGTCGGGCTGCGGCTCTCGCCCGGTCATCAGTTGAACGGCATCGGCGAGGTGTCAGGGGCCGACCTCGACGAGACGTATCAGGCGGTCGTGGATGGGATCGCGCCGTTTGGTCTGGCGTACCTGAGCATTCTGGCCAGCCCGTTCGAGTCCCTCGAACCGCTCGTTCGTGACCTCCGCGCGCGGTTCGGTGGCTCGGTGCTCTTGAACCTCGGTGCTACACCGGTGCCGACGTCGCTGGAGACGATCGAGGAACTGCTCGACAAGGGTGTGGCCGACGCCGTCGTTGTAGGTCGTGCCTTCCTCGCCAATCCCGATCTCGTAGAGCGTTGGCGCACCGGCGCGGAGCTGAACGAGGTGGACTACACCACGCTGTACGGCGGCGGACCGCGCGGATACACCGACTACCCGAGTCTCGCCGAGATCGCCTGAGCCGCAGGCTTTTTCATGCCGCAGCTGGTAGTCGCGCAACGATTGCCCGCACCACACCCTGAGGAGAACGATATGAGTACCTACACACCCGTCAACGCCGCCGAGGACAAGCATGTCGATGGGGCGTCTGCTCGTTTCACCTACCGCCGGATCGGCCCGCGCGGCGGAGTTCCATTGGTGCTGTTGCACCGCTTCCGTGCCACCGTCGACTGGTGGGATCCTGAGTTCCTCGACATCCTCGCCGCCGAGCGTGACGTAATCCTGTTCGACAACATCGGTATCGGATACACCGGCGGCGAAGCCCTCACCTCCGTGGAGGGGTTCGCCGCGGGCGCGATCGACTTCATCGAAGCGCTGGGGTTGACCGAGGTCGACCTGCTCGGCTGGTCGTTCGGCGGTGTCGTCGCGCAGGCGGTCACGCTCACGCGACCCGATCTCGTTCGCAAGTTGATCGTCGCGGGCAGCGGATCGGGTCTCGCCCCGAATATGCCGACCATCAGTGAACGGGTCCTGGGAATCATGGCCAAGCCGGACGCCGATCTCGACGACATGCTGTATCTGTTCTATCCCGAAACCGAAGAGGCGCGAAAGCTGGGGCTCGAGCACTTCGACAAGGTCTCGGCCGCGATGCCGACGGACGCACCGGCGGTCAGTGAAGCCGCCGCTATGGGGCAGCTTCAGGCAATCACCGCGGCGTTGGCGACGCCGTGGGAGCAGGTTGTCGCGGGGCTCGAAACGATTCGGCAGCCTGTGCTCTACGCCAACGGTTCGCACGACGTCATGATTCACGCCTTCGCGTCTTACTCCGCTGTGGAGCACCTCCCGTCGGCCAAGTTGGTGCTGTACAGCGACGCCGGCCATGCGTTCCTGTTCCAGCATCTCGCGGAATTCACGGCCGAGGTGAAGTCTTTCCTCGCCGACTGAGCCTCGTTCTCGCGGACACCTGTCGCTCCCTCCGGTCAGTCGAGAGCGACAGGCGGCTGCACCGGGATCGATTGGCATCGCACGTAGTCGAAGACAATATAAAAGTGAAGTATTTACTATAATATGGTTATGAATTCTCGAACGTACGGCCAGAACTGTGGTCTCGCTCGTGCGCTCGACATCCTCGGCGATCGCTGGACTCTGCTCATCCTGCGTGATCTCGGTATGGGTCCGCGGAGATATAAGGACCTGGTGGAGGGGCTGCCGGGCCTCGGCACCAATCTGCTCGCCAGTCGTCTCAAGGGTCTCGAAGAAGCGGGCTTGATCGAGCGCACGGTACTTCCGCCACCGACCCCGGTCGCGGCATACGCACTCACCGGTATCGGCGAAGAGTTGCGCCCGGCGCTCGGGCTGCTGGCGGCCTGGGGGTTCAGGCATGGTGCACCATTCGACGCCGACGATATGACGCGTGCGGAATGGCTGGTTCAGGGACTGGTAGCCCGCGCAGAACCGGATGCTGTCGATCGGTTCGGGGGAGTTGTGCAGATCAACGTCGGCGACGAGTCCGCATGGATCGGGCCCTCGGCGGATGGTATCCGTTTGCGACCGGGTGCGTCACCGACATTGCCCAAAATCACGCTGAACAGCGATATTTCGACACTCGCCGCTCTGGTGACCAATGAGCTCGATGTCGCCGACGCGGTCGAATCCGGCGCGCTCATGGTGGAGGGCGACGACGGTGAATTGCAGTCCTTCCTACGCGCCTTCAGCCTCACGAGCACCGGCTAGTTCGTCGCTCGTGCGGGTGCGAGACTCGACCACACCCGCAACAGGCGATACATGTGTGCGAGTTCGGTTATGCCACTGGAGTATTCACAAGGAAGTCGCCTCCCACGCGGCCTCGGACCGCGTCGGCTGAGCGGGCGGCGGCATCGTGTGGCGCGCCCAGGACGGGGTCGCTTGCCGTGGTCAATCTTGTGTACTGCTCATCGTCGAGGGCCACATCGAGCGAAGCCAGGTAATCGTCGAGCTGCGCGCTCGTGCGTGGCCCGATGATCGGCACCACTGCGGTCGCGCAGCGGCGGGCGTGTTCTCGCTGCCATGACATTGCCACCTGGGCCGGGCTCGCGCCGATCTCACCGGCTACGGCGAGAACGGCATCGACGACGGCGGATTTCTGAGTCGTGTCCTCCCGCTGGATAACCGAACCCAGGGTCGTCAGCCGCCCCTCGTCGCTGGTCCGATACTTTCCGGTGAGTAGACCGCCACCGAGCGGTGAGTAGAGTGCGGCACCGAGTCCGAATGCCTCTGCCATCGGCATGATCTCGCGGTCGGCGGTCCGCTCGACCAGGCTGTACTCGGTTTGTACGCCCACGATACGAGCGCCGATTCCGCGCTCGTCGGCCAGGGTTGCGGCATGCGCGGTGCGCCATGCCGGGAAGTTGGAAAAGCCCGCGTGCAGAATTTTTCCCGCTCGTACCAGGTCGTCGACCGTTTCGACGATTTCCTCGACGGGTGTCACGAAATCCGGCCAGTGCACCCAGTAGAGATCCAGGTAGTCCGTGCCGAGGCGGCGTAGCGATTTTTCGAGTGCCTGCACCATCACCTTCCGGCTGTTGCCGGTCTTCGATACGTGTGGTTGTGCCGTGTCGCCTTGGGTGAACTTGCTCGCCAAGACGAAGTGTTCGCGATCAGTGGATATCAGATCGGCCAGGTAGGTTTCCGACTGCCCGAACTGATAGATGTCGGCGGTGTCGATGAAGGTCCCCCCGGCTTCTGCGAATGTGTCGAACATCGCCCTGGAATCGTCGAATTCCGCACCGGCGCCCCAGTTGGTGCCGAAATTCGCTGTACCCAAAGCGAATTCGGATACTCGCAAACCGGTCCGCCGACCGAAAGTGGTGTAGCGCATGCTCTGGATGACCTCTTTCTGGCCTGCTGTCCGAATGAGGCGTTCGAACACCTAACCGGCTCGGCCTTCGCTGGTATGGGCCCGTCGTTTTAGTAAATTATGATCATAATACTATCGATGACGACCGGCAGCGGCGGAGGATGGGCAGTGAAAGTCGATGTCGGAGACTGCGACGCCACAGGCCTCGCACGGTTGGCACATTTACCGAGAAGGAGGTCGACCAGCGATGGAGTGGACTGGCGCACGCTACGCAGACACACCGACGGTGGAGGTACGCATCTGGATCGCCGCCCCGCCGGAGCGGGTTTGGGCGTTGGTGTCGGAGGTGGAGTCGATGCCCGACATGAGTGATGAGCTGCAGTCGGTCGAGTGGATCGACGGACCGACCGGCCCGGTCATAGGTGCGCGATTCATCGGCCGCAGCAAGCATGATGCGCTGGGGGAGTGGGCGACCACATCGCACATCGTCGAATGCGACCCGCCGCGGGTGTTCGCGTGGGCGGTCGAGGATCCGGATAATCCAACTGCCGTCTGGCGCTTCCGGCTCGAACCCAAGAGCGGTGGAACCGAGCTGTCGGAGTGGATGCAGATGGGCCCTGCGCGTTCGGGTCTATCGCTGGCGATCGACCGGATGCCGGACAAGGAGCAGAAGATCGTGTTCGTGCGGATGCGGGAGTTCGAACGCAATATCACCAGGACACAGGAGCACATCAAGAAGCTGGCGGAAGCCTGATGCGCACTGCGACGACAATCGAGGCATCCGGTGGGGGCCGCTGGTCGGAACAGGTCGACTTCGTGGTGGAGGCGGAAAGCTCGGCCTGGACATCTGCTGGGTCGCGGAGGCGTGGGGGGCGGATGGGCCGTCGGCTCTGGGGTACTACGCGGCGCGGACGGAGCGGATGCTGCTCGGATCCGGGATCATGCAGATCGGCACCCGCACGCCTATTGCGGTGGCGCAGACCGCCATCGCGTTGTCCAACCTCTCCGGCGGTCGGTTCCTGCTCGGTCTGGGCGCGTCCGGTCCGCAAGTAATCGAGGGTTTGCACGGGGTGCCGTTCGCGCGGCCTCTCACCCGGATGCGGGAGACGGTGGAGATTGTGCGCCGGGTACTCGAGGGTGGGAAGATCTCGTACTCCGGCACCGAGTTCCAGATCCCGTTGCCCGGCGGTGAGGCGGTGCCGATGCGCCTATCGATGCGGGCCGACCATCCGATCCCCATCTATCTCGCCACGCTGTCGCCGGCCATGCTCCGGCTGACCGGCGAGATCGCCGACGGCTGGCTGGGCACCAGTTTCGTGCCGGAAGGCGCGGCCGGTGCCTACTTCCGCTACCTGGACGAGGGTTTGGCCCGCGGCGGGCGGTCCCGGGCGGATCTGGATATCTGCCAAGGCGCGGAGGTGGCGTTCGCGCCCGACGAGGATGCGCTGCGCCGGATGGTGGCCGGGAGAAAGAAAGAGTTGGCGTTCAGCCTCGGGGGCATGGGTTCGGCGTCGACCAACTTCTACAATCAGGCCTACAGTCGCCAGGGCTGGGCCGAGATCGCCGCCGAGGTGCACGAACGTTGGCAGGCCGGAGACCATGACGGCGCGGCTGAACGGGTGACCGATGAAATGGTGCTCGGCACCACGCTCATCGGCACCGAATCCATGGTGCGCAGTCGGTTGCGCGACTGGCGCGACGCCGGTGTCGACACCGTCCGGCTCTATCCCGCCGGGGAAACGCTGGAGGCCAGACTGTCCACCTTGGCCAGAGCGATCGAGATCGTGCGGGAGACGGACAGTTCCTAGCGGCTAATTCGACAGGAACTCGCGCAACGCGTCGATGGTCTGTTCGGAGGCTTCCTCCGGGACGAAATGCCCGCAGTCCAAAGCGTGGCCGCGAACATCATCGGCATACTGCCGCCACACCTCGAGCGCGTCATAGCGGTTTCCGACGAAGCCGTGCGCACCCCACAAAACCAGCAGCGCGCAGGTGATCCGGCGGCCTGCCGCGGCGTCGACCTCGTCGTGTTCGAGATCGATGGAGGCGGCAGCGCGGTAGTCCTCACAGCTTGCCCGGATCACATCGGGGTCGCTGAAGCAGCGCACGTACTCCGATATCGCCTCTTCGTCGAAGACCGCACCAGGGCCGGACCATTGCTCGAGTTTTCGGCGCAGAAAGTACTCGGGAGCGCCGCCGATGAGAACTTCGGGCAGATCGGGTTCCTCGGCGAGGAAGAACCAGTGATCGTAAACGGTTGCCAAGGCGCGGTCCACATTCGCGAAAACATGTCGGGTCGGCACAATGTCGAGGACTGCGGCCCGTTCGACCCGCTCGGGGTGGTCGAGGCAGAGTCGATGAGCGACTCGGGCGCCGCGGTCGTGACCTACGATCGCGAAACGGTCGTGCCCCAAGGCAGTCATCAACCCGACTTGGTCCGCGGCCATCACACGTTTGCTGTAGGACGAATGATCGGATTCCGAAGCGGGCTTAGCAGAGTCGCCGTACCCCCGTAGATCGGATACGACAACGGTGTGCGACTCGGCCAATGCTGCTGCTACATCACGCCAGATCACATGGGTCTGGGGATAGCCGTGTAGCAGCAGCACCGGTGGCCCCTCGCCGCCCACGCGAGCATGGATACCGACGCCCTCGACATCGATGTCGTGGGTGGTGAATTCGCTGAACATACAGGCGATCTCCTGGTCGACGCGGCCGGACTCAGGATGCCAGGAATTCGAGCGCCTCCCCGACGAACCTGTCGTGATACTGGAAGATGCCGCCGTGCCCCGCGTCCGTGTAGATCCGCAGCGTCGCATTCGGCAGACGCTGTGCCAAATCGAAAGAGTTGCGGGTGGGCACCATTCGGTCATCGTCACCATTGGCCACCAGAACAGGGTGTTGGATGCGACTCAGGTCGGAGGGCTCCTGTGCGCCCCAGGCATGGATGGCTTTGAGCTGAGTGCGGAAGGCGCGCAATGCGATTGCCTTGTCGCGGTCGACGGTGCGTTCCTTCAAACGCTTCACGAACGCTCGAGCCTCCGACTTGCCGTGGGCGGTTCTGGTGAAGAACAGATACTCCTTGGGATCTTTGAAAGTGGCGACCGCCTTGAAGGTGTCACGGTAAGTCAGCGAGGTCACGTTGACGATGCCTTCACCTCCCGCCGGACCGGTTCCCGCGAGGATCACCTTCCGAACCAGTTGCGGCTCTTCGCGAGCGATCACCTGCGCGACGAAGCCTCCCATCGACAGCCCCAGGAGATCGACCTGATCGAAGCCCAATGCACGTATGAAGGCGACGGCATCTCGTGCCATAGCTTCGATCGAATCCGGCGTCGCGCCTTCGGACGCGCCGACGCCGCGGTTGTCGAAGGTGATCACGCGGTGCTTCGCCGCAATGCCATCGACCACTCGGGGATCCCAGTTGTCCAGGTTGGCGGCCAGATGATTCAAGAAGATCACCGGTACACCGGTTTCGAGACCCAGCTCGCGGTAGGCGAACCGTGTTGTGCCGACCTGCACGAATTTCGTCGGCGCATCTTTGTACAAGGTGCCGCTCGCGCGCGTCATGACTTCCTCCTGTTGTAAACAGATTGGTGTACTTTCGGAGTCGACGGTACTCGCCCGCGCCCAGCTTGTAAACAGATCGGTATACTTTGCTCATGACTTCGCTCACCGGTACCCAGGAAACGACCCGTCGGGGAGGGCGTGGCGCGCGTCAACGCATCCTGAATGCCGCTGCGCAGCTGTTCTACAACGAAGGCATCAACGCCACCGGTGTCGAACTGCTTGCGGCCAAAGCATCGGTCTCGAAAAGGACTCTCTACCAACACTTTCCGAGCAAGACCGCGTTGGTAGAGGAGTATCTGCGCATGCTACGACAAGCCGCAGGCAACCTCACGGACGCGCCGCCGCCGGACTCCGACTCGAACCCGCGAGCGCGGCTGCTCGCTTTGTTCGACAGCCCGGATACTGCCGATACACTGATGCGCGGCTGCCCGTTCCACAACGTGGCGGTCGAGGCGGCCGAGGCCATGCCCGGCGTGCAAGATATCGTCCACGCACACAAGCGGAACTACATCGACGGACTCACCGAGCTGGCCCGACAAGCCGACGCCGCGGACCCGCAACTCCTAGGTAACCAGCTCGCCGTCCTCTACGAGGGGGCGGCGGCGTTATCTACTTCCCTCAATGATCCGGCGCCCTGGGCGCATGCACGAACAACGGCCGAGGCGCTGATAAACCAAGCGACACGCGACGTCGCCTGACCTCGGTGTTCATCTCATACGGCCGACGGCGATTGCGTCGGCCCCCAACCTCGACATCGGCAGATATAAGCAGGCCACGGCGGAAACGATGTCGTGTAGATCGTGCGTGAACACGCTGGGTGTTCGAACGGACAGATTTGGCTCAGCGAATGTCCGCGCGGTCGAGCTGGCAATCGTAGATTGTGAGCGTGCCCTTGGCGAGATGGCCGCGTAGTTTGGTCTCGGCCAGCCAGATGTCGGCGAGGGTGGGCAGGCGGGTGGTCGGTTTCACGGTGTGGCGGCCAGGTTTGGCGCCGATCCATTCGGGGGCCGCCCCGCGCACCTTTCTCGCCGTCTCCTGCTCGGGCCGAGGTTGTTGCGGCACGACATCGGTTGTGGTGCACCAGACTGAGCGGCAATCGTGGACTTGGAGCAGTTGGACGAACTTCTACGCGGTGAGGATTCGTTGATCCCGCTCGACCAGGCACGCCGGTGTTGTGCAGAGACTGACGGTTGCGTCTGATCAGATTCGCGCGCCTTTTTCGAGATTGCATCTGCGGCAGAGAATTTGGAGATTTCCGACGCTTGTCGCGCCGCCTCGACTCAACGGTATGACGTGACCGAGCCAAACAAGCCCGCCGGCTCATCGCCATCGCACGTACACGCCGCGCCACAATACCGCCGGGCGCACTATCGACACGCACCTCCACGCCGACCGAGCACGCCGAGGATGCCCACCATGTGCCCGCCGATCCAAGTCGGCGGCAGCGGACGGACGGGTCACCGGCCCCTCGACACCGTCGAGGCCGCGCGTCAGCGCATCCCATTGACATCCATGAGGAGGGGTGACGACCGAACCTGATGGTATGGCCGCCGAAGAGGGGAGATCGCTGGGGTTGTTCGGCGTGAAGATGCGTTGAAAGGCGGTTCGATTCCCGTGGCCATGTGGAGCGGCTAAGCAGACGTGCCGGGCGCCGGATACGTTGGTATCCGTGACCAATTCTACCGGTCGAAACTGTATGCGCTATCGACTGTTGTGTTCCATCCACTGTCGATAGGTTTCGTGTCGAAACTGGTACGCCATACCGGTCACTCGGAGAAGACCACACCCCCTGGCCCAGTCGAGAAACACCGCAAGAGAAGCTTCGCCGGTGATGTGTCGGCGTGGAGTTACGGAATCGACGACTGGGGATCGTGGGACCTGTGATACAAGCCGTCACAACCCTGCTCCCGCCGCAAACCGGAAGTTGGTTACACCCCCTACTCGGAGATTCATTGTTGCCCAACAGATTTGCGCGGTGATAGCGTCAAGATCTATCGTTCAAGAGGGGAACAAATCCATGCGTTACTCACGGTCGGCCCGCGCTGTCACTGCGCTCGCACTAGCTGGCGCTACAGCAACAATTCTCGCGGCCGGTGCGGCATCTGCTGAAGACACCCAACAAGTTTGGGGCCGCAAGAACTGCGAAATTCTCGCGGACCAATATCGGGCAATGGGATACAATGCACGCTGCTACAATACGCACGACGAATGGTTCTACGTGAACTATCAGAAGCCGCGACCCGGCCAGCTTCCAAACTCCGGTAGTGCCGGATCGTCATAGCCCCAACGAAATAGAGCTCCGAATCGATTGGTTCGGGGCTCTATCCATTGCTCAGCCATCGCGTTTCTCCCGTCCCTTCTCATGTTTCGTTTTGGGCACATACGTCTTGCCCGACACGACCGGCTGCGCGGCGTTCGAACCGCGTACCCCTGCCGTCGACGCCACGCAGCCAGATCCAGGCGCCTCGGCGGCTTGTCGATCGGGGGCGGATACAACTGGTCCTCCTGCGGGTGATGTTGTGGCAGTGACGAGTTGGCGCTACCCAGCTCACCAAGTAGGGAGCCGAGCATTAACCGGTTAGTTGCGGCGCTGTGCGCCGCCATCACCGCCTGTTCTGTCAGTTCGTGCTCAGGCACTGACGTGACCGCGACAACCCGACCTACGATCACAACCAAGGCCACGGCCGCAGCAGTGGCGGCGGGGCCGTCGTGCGCCGACGTGGGCGGGGTCTTCCACCAGAACTACCCGGACGGTCGCGGGGTGTGCGTGTCGGCCTATCCGGGGCGCGACTGCCACAAAGCGCTTGCGGAGGTCGAGTGGACCGATCCGAACTATCTGACGGACTTGACGTTGACGCCGCCAACGTCGTCCGGCACCGTTGGCGCGATCGGGTTGGAGATGATTCGGTCGGCGAGCAACCGGCAGTGCTGGCGTTTGCCGCCCGGCTCCTGAACGGCGAAGTTCACTACGAGCCACCACATGAACGCCGACACTTCTCGAGTCCGGGGAACCGCAGGTATCCGCCTATGTCAGTGCAGTCGGTTGCCACGCGCCAGTATGTCCACGATGCCGCTGAGACCCGCGCTTGTCAGCAGAGGCCCAATGGCTTCCCGACTTTCCGCCGGATTCCGACCCGTCGATGCGGGCGTGACGACCAGCCATCGAAGAGGCATTCGACCCCTGGGAGTAGTGGCCCCGCATCTCACCCTTGGGCGGTCAGTTACATAGGTCCCATCTTACTTAGATTGAATCTATGTAAGATTGGTGACCGGTCTCGAGGCGTGGAGGTGACGGGTGGAATTCAAGGGGCGTGCGTCGGATCTCGGTCTGCTGGGGCGGCAGCTGGAGTTGGTGACGGGCGGGGCCGGTGCGACACGGGGGCGTGCGGTGATCATGACCGGGCGGCGGCGGGTGGGGAAGTCGCGTCTGGTTCAAGAGTTCTGCGACCGCTCCGGTCTCGGATATGTCGTTTTTCAGGCGACGCGAGGGCGTAATCCTGTCACCGAGCGTGAGGACTTTGTCGGTGCTGTGGCTCATTCGCCGCTGCGGGGGGCGGAACTGGTCGCGGGGATGTCGGGGGCGGATTGGAACCAGGCGTTGCGGATATTGGCCATCGCTTTACCCGACGATGCCGCGAGCATCGTGGTTATCGACGAGGTGCCATGGCTGGTCGAACAGGACTCCGAGTTCGAAGGAGCCTTGCAGACGGTGTGGGATCGGCACCTTTCGGCTAAGCCGCTGCTGCTGGTGTTGGTGGGTAGCGATGTCTCGGTGATGGAGGCGTTGCAGTCGCACGGTCGTCCGTTCTTCGGGCGGGCGACGAAGATGACTGTTGCGCCGCTGCATCTGGGTGATGTGCAGGCCATGACCGAACTGCCAGCGGCCGAGGCGGTGGACGCGCTGTTGATGACCGGTGGATTCCCGGAAATCGTGCAGTCGTGGCGGGCGGGGATGAGCCGTGTGGATTTTCTGCGTGATGCCACGGCGAATCCGCTGTCGCCGTTGCTGGTGGCGGGTGAGCTGTCGCTGCTGGGTGAGTTTCCCGAGGCGTCTCGTTCACGGGCCGTGCTCGAGGCGATCGGCAGCGGCGAGCGCACCTTCGGCGCCATTGCCGCCGCTTCGGGCAGCGCCGGTGTATTGCCGGCCGGAACGCTGACACCGCTGCTGAACACCTTGCAGGCCAAGCGGATAGTTGCTGCGGACCTGCCGCTGTCGACGAAACCGGACAGCAAGAACAAGCGCTACCGCATCGCCGACTCCTACACGAGATTCTGGCTGGCCTTCCTGGAACGCGGAATTCCGCTCATCGAACGCGGCCGGGGCGATCTGGCGCTGGAGCGGATCGAGCGTTCGTGGACGAGTTGGCGCGGTCGCGCAGTGGAACCGGTGATCAGGGGATCGCTGCTGCGGTTGTTGCCCGAGGTCCACTGGCCCGAAACCGAAGCGGTAGGCGGCTGGTGGAACCGGCAGAACAACCCGGAACTGGATCTGATCGGTGCCGACCGCGAACCCGTCGCCGGCGCGGTGCACTTCGTCGGGTCGATCAAGTGGCTCGAGGATCGGCCCTTCGATCGCCACGATTATGACGCCCTCACCCGCGGCGTCCTAGCTGTTCCCGGCACGCAATTCGATACGCCGCTGGTGGCGGTCTCGCGCTGCGGGATCGACGGTGACCTGCCGCTGGCGCAGCATTGGGGGCCAGAAGATCTGCTGCGCGCATGGCAGTGAAGCCACGCCGCAGAACATAGCCTTTCGGTAGAACATGCCGCCCTCCCACTGGGACGGAGCCCGCGGCAATTCATGATGCATGATGCAAGCCGTCGGGCATTTGCTGAATGTTCACTGGCTTTGGTTTTGCTCGGTGTGTCGGAAGATCGACACGCAGACCGGATCGTCGGGAGGCGATCGCGGGTTCATTTCCCGATCTCACCAAAATCTCACACTTTCAGCCGGAATCTACGGGATATTTCAGGTCATGTTGAGGGTGCGTGGATCGTGAAAGACTCGGTCTACCAGTCTTTTTCGGCAATATTGAGACCTGTTCAGAAAACTAGAACCTGTGTCAGGTGGTCGCAGGTTCAAATCTTGTCAGCCCGACCAGGTCAGAGGCGGTTTCCGTTCTCCGTGAGGAGTTCTCGAGCAAGCGATCTTGACGAGAACGGGGCAACCCCACCTGAATCCGACTTATGCCACCTGTTAGCGAGTTCGTATCCACCGCCCACAACCATCTGTGTCGAGCGCGACATCGCTGGGCTGGACCGTGACGTTCGCCTCCTGGCGCCCTGCGTTGCTTTCGATGATCGATGCATCACTACGCGTCGGCGACGAAAGCCGGTACCAGACACAGAATCCGAAAGCAGTCCGGTCGATATCCCGTGTGATGTACGTGCCGGGCAGCACGTCCTTTCCGACAATCTTGACTCCATCGCCTTCCAGAGCGGGCTCTGCGGCGGGCCGGACCGTTTGCCCACACGCGGCAACGGTCACGGTGGCTATGGCGATTCCGACGAGTCTTGGCCACGGCATAGCGACTCTCCTCGTACTGACTAGGACGGCCAAGCGTAACCGTCAGAAGCGGCTCGTCTGAGGCGAAAGGAGCCTTTCGGGCAATAGAACTCTTCGCCCTATTCGGCTGCCTGCTGCACCACCCCATCCGCACGCTCTAGGCTCCACTGCCTTGCGTGTCACCCCTCGGGGTGTTGACATCGCGAGTGCATGGCTCGACGAGGCGCTCGCATAGTTGGCTCGGATTGTCGCTCATATCGTTGGCATTCGCTGCCACCATCGTGGTCACCCTGCCCGAGGTTTCAGGACACGGGATCATCGAGGTCTATGCCCAGATTTGCCGCAACGGCAACGCAGAATCGGTCCAAATGGCGAAGCGCGTGCGGTGGCAGCCGCTGTTGAGCACGGTGCGCATCGGCCGGGCAGTGGTGTTACCGGGCTCGGCCTCCGAGTGCGATGTTGAGGCGAGAGTGCCGTCACCGCGTAGATACGCGCTGTAGCCAGAGCAACCCGACCGGGTTGGCGCGGTCCGTGCCGGTGAGAGCACGGATCAGCAAGGTCCACAGCTGCTAGGCCATGGGAGCGTGGCTCCCGGCTGCGGTCGCGTGTAGGCGGTCGATGACCGCGCGTGTTCGCGTCGCTGCGGCAAGACGTGCGAGCTGGTGGGGAGGGAGACTGTCGCCTGCCGCGATATGGGCAATCTGCCACAACACGAACTCGAGGTCGCGCTGGTTGTAGTTGGTCAGTCGTCGTCGTGGCTGGCGTGCGCCCGTCGTCGGTGCGTGCGTGAAACTGCCTCTGGCAGTGGCGCGTCGACGGTCGGGGTTGTGACCGAGACTTCGCCAGCGCGAGTGTAGAATCGATTGCGGGAGAATCAGCTGGCAGGCCCGACTTAGGAGGTCGGCCATGTCGTTGCCTCGTCCGCCGCGGACAGTTCGATCCCCGGAAGCTCTTGAGCGACTGGAACGCTCGCGTGTACGTATTCGTGAGCGCCGAGAACTGGCGCGTCAGCGGGAGCGAGCGATCACCGACGCGGTGAAGCGGTACCTCATCGATTGGCAGGCGATCACGACGTGTGAAGCCAAGCGTGACCAAGAAATCCAGGCGCTGCGCCAGCAGATCAGCGCAGTCGAATCACGAGCCAGTGAGGAGATCGCCCGCCACCGCGCCGACCAAGCTGTTGCCGCCGCAGTGATCCGTGACCAAGGTCAAACCGACGAAGATGTCGCTGATCTGCTCGAAATCAGCGTTAAACAAGCCCGGCAACTGATCACCGCCGCACACGCAACGGACGGCACGATGTCGGCGAGTGCATCACCGCAGCCGACCGCGACACCGACCACCTCTCTGGACTCGATGTTGGATTCAGGCGCGGGCGTAACCACCGGCGTTCCACACGTACCACCGGAAGTGCTGCGGCGCGAAGGCTTGCCGTGAAGGAATGCCCGGCGCTGGGGAGAAGGGCCAGAACGCGACACCGCAGCGATGGCAGTAGAAACCGGCTTGCCATACAGCGTGAGCGCGTCGACGTCCTCGTACGACTCTGCCGTTGCGGCGAATACGATGAACAGCAACGGTGAGCAGGAGGCCGCCAGGTGTGGTCAGGACCACGAAGAAGATCACGGTGGAAAGAGCAGCGACCCGTCGCGATACGCCGGGATACGGCTCGGCGACCGAGAGGATTGCCGGAACGATCCAGCACATCGCTGGCAACAGCAGCACAAGCGCGAAGAAGGTCAGGCGCCCGGCTGGAGTACGTGCGGGCTCGCGGGCCAGACTCCGTGCCAGTGTTGTGGTGTGAGTGCGCTCAACCGTGGCCGTACCGAACACCGGGACCAGGCCAGTCGAAGCCACACCAACGCCGGAATAGACGTTCGTCCCGGAGCTGGTCGACACACCGCCCGCATTCAACGCGGGCACACTCTGAACCGAGTCGAGCTGGCGGCATTGTGGACACGTGAGGTCGATGTCCATGCGGGGGACCGCCTCCCAAGCCGTTGCGCTGTAGCGGCGCGGTTGTGGTGCTGGTACCTGCGACGAAAGCTCTGTGAGGTATCCAACACCTTCAGCGACCCGCCGTCGAGAGGTATTGGTGTGGGGATGCATTGATGCGTCCTTTCCTTGTGGCTGACTGGTGAGGCGGATTCGTCGATCCAGCTGCAGATTCCCGGTGCACTGACCGAACTACTGCGCGCATGCCACTGGGTGGTGCTCGCAGTCGGCGAGCTCCGCAACGCATTCACCCCAGCGCGCAATCGGCGGCCTGACTACCCAAACGGGCAGCGCCGCGAGCTTGGCGTTGTGATCGGCTGTCGAGCTGGCAATGGCATGTCGGCGCGTCTGCTGCTGTCGGTACTGACCTACTCGAAAACCGTTGATGTCAATGGTCATTTATGAGTTCTCAGCGGACGGCAGCGCACATTCGGCGCCGCCCCGAGGACCGGCAGTCGCTGGGGACGAATGTCAAAGAGTTCGTCCTAGTGGCTATCGCCGGCCTCGGGGCAGAGCATCTGCCTGGCTGCGTCGTTTATGTCGTCATATGGTTCTTCTGTGCCTGCGTGACCGGTGTGGCGAGGGGGTGGGGTTCCCCGGTGAGGTGGGCCAGCGCGGATGCGACTTCGTTGATTGTTGCCGTGGTGTAGACCCCGGTGGGTCCGGCGCTGCCGAGGCCATGGCGGGCGAACTCGCGTGCGGTCGCGCCGCCGTAGCGGCGCTCGACCCAGGTGGTTGTGGTGTGGCGCAGCCAGTGGATGGAGATGCCGTGGGTGATGACCCAGGGCAGATATCGGCCGAGACGCTCGAACAGGTAGTTGTAGCGACGGCGAGTGATGGGTTTGCCGTTGCGTGTGCGCAGTAGTTGCTCGTTCGGTGCGGCTGCGCGTTGTTGGGCGTGGCTGCACAGCGCGCGCATCAGTGTGGGGGAGACCGGCTGCCATTGTTCGGTGCCGCCCTTTTCTCGTAGGAGGATCACCGACTGCACGGGATCGAGATCTTGGGGACGCAAGGCCAGTGCACCGCCACGGCGGCAGGCGGTTTCGGTGTGCAGGCGCAGCAGCAGGGTGTCGAGCTGCGGGTCGTTGCCGGTGGTGGCGGCGACGCGGTTGATCTCGGTGAGGAGGTCTTCGGGCAGTGCACGCCGATTGGATCGGGTGCGCCGGGGTTTGGTCAGCCTCGCGGCCGGGTTGTCGCGCGGGTCGATGATCCGGTTGTCTTCGGCGTGCTGGTAGACCCGGCGCAACGCGTCGATGACGTGGCGCACGACTTCACGTCCGTCTCGCCCGTTGCGGCGGATCAGTCGCTGGGTTCTGATCACCTCGCACAGCGCCTGCAACTGCACGGGAGTCGGCTCGTTCAATGCCCGCTCGGCCCACCCCGGCTGGGCAAGAATCTTGGTCCAGTATGTCTGGTAGTGGTCGCGAGTCCGGCTCGCGGGCATGCTGTCGGCGACGACGGGGATGTAGTCACCGAAGGTCGGCACGCTTGTGACCGGGCTGGTGTCGTCGCTGAGCTCGGCGACGGTGAGATTGAGCCGGTCCATCATCATCCGGACCGCGGCGACGTCGGCGTCGCTGCGCGCGCTCATCGGCTTACCCCCTCGGAGAAGCGGCGAGCGGCCATCTCGTCGAGGACGTGCGGTCCGAAAACCGCCAGCAGGCGTTGGTCAGGATCGGCGGCCAACAGGACTCTGTCGCGCGGCTGGATGCCCGCGGCGCGCCGTGCGTGGGCGGGTAGGGATAGGTGCCCGTGCTTGGTGATCCCGCGGCGGCCGTAGCCGGGCCGGGTGATCACGATCAGCCCCGCAGCGATCCGCCAGGACAGCAGGTCACCGGGGTGCCAATCCAGTGCTCGCAGAACGGCTTTGTCGACCACGCGGCCGTTGGTGTCGACCGGGCGCACGCTGTACACCGCGGTGTGTGCTGGTGGTTGCTCGATGGTCGCCATCGGCAGACCGGCACCGATTCCGGAGGCATCGCCACCGGTGAGCCCGATGGAGGAGAAGGAAGGGATCAGCGGAGATAATGTGTCATCGGTCACATCGACCACCCAAATGAAGCAAAACCGCAGGTGGCGGGGTATGACCAGGACAGAGTGTCCAGGCGGTGCCCGGACCCGATTTTGGGGGCATAAATGCCACAGTTAGGTGTCCGGAGGGGGACTTGAACCCCCACGCCCGATAAAGGGCACTAGCACCTCAAGCTAGCGCGTCTGCCATTCCGCCACCCGGACCGGTGTTGCTGAGCAAGGGTAACGGATGGGTGGGGAAGTGTTGAAATCGGTTGGGTCAGCGGGTGCCTGCGACGCGTTGGACGACTGGACGCCAGGACTCGACGGAGGCGACTCGAAGGCCGACCACCTTGCCCGCGTCGTCGGCGCGGCGGAGGGCGAGGGCGGCGGTGAAGTCGGGATCGGTTCGGAATTCGGCGATTTCGGTCTCGGTCATCGGACCGCCTTGGGTGACCAGGGTGCGTCGGCTGGCGGGGGACAGGGTGTGGGCGGTCTCGGTGGCGGCCAAGTAGCGCTTGGCGACGACGTGTAGTTCGACCAGTCGGGCGACGCGGTCGCCGAGTAGTGCACGGATCGCGTCCGCGCCGTGCCTGCCGTGGCCCGCATCGTCGCCGGGGACGAGTTTGTGGCCGATATCGTGCAGGAGTCCGGCGAGTTGGAGTTCCTCGTCCTCGGGATGGGATCGGCGCAGCAGCTCTGCGCATTGCAGGTCGTGGTTCAGGATGTCGACGGGGTCGCCGCTACGGTCGGGCATATCCCAGACGTCGGCGCATCCAGCGAGCAGGTTCAGCAATTCGTCGATGGTGGTGACTGGCACCTCGACCCCAATCTGTCGATCCGGCCGGAATGGTCTAGACCAGGATTCCGTCGATCGGCGCTCGACGGGTTTCTTCCGAATGGCATTTCGATGAACGCGGGCCGCATCGGGTGCTCGACCGAACCCAGTCCGCGCCGCACCGAGTTCCGACACCGATGTGGCAGGCTGGCCGCATGCGTGTTGCCGTTGTTGCCGGGCCGGATCCCGGCCATGCGTTTCCGGCGCTGGCGCTGTGCGAACGCTTCCTGGCCGCCGGTGACGATCCGGTGCTGTTCACCGGACCGCGTTGGTTCGACGCCGCCAAGCAGGCGGGCATCGCGGTGCGCAGGCTCAAGGGGCTCGCTCCGCGCACCGTCGACGACGACAATGATGCCGGTCAGCGCATTCATGAGCGTGCGGCGCATATTTCGACGGAAATCCTGCCCGATCTGAGCGCGATGCTGCCGGAGCTCGTGGTGTCGGATGTGCTGACCGCGGGCGGCGGAATGGCCGCCGAGCGACTTGGGGTGCCGTGGGTCGAGCTGTCGCCGCATCCGCTGTATCTACCGTCGAAAGCGTTGCCGCCCATCGGAAGTGGCCTCGCGCCGGGTGAGGGGGTGCGCGGCCGCCTGCGTGACGGCGTGTTGCGCACCATGACCGCCCGTGCCGTTCGCAACGGTCTGCGTCAGCGTGAGCAGGCCCGCGAAAGCGTCGGATTGCCCGGCACCGATCCGGGCCCGGCGGCTCGCCTGATCGCCACCCTGCCCGCCCTCGAGGTGCCGCGCCCCGACTGGCCCGAGCACACCCACGTCGTCGGCCCGCTGCTGTGGGAGCCGACTCCGAAAATCCTCGAGCCGCCGCTCGGCGATCGGCCGCTGGTCATGGTCGCACCGTCGACCGCGCATACCGGTGTCGCGGGCATGGTCGAAACCGTGCTCGCCGCACTGGACGGAGCGGGCGTCCGGGTGGCTATTTCCATGCTCGACACCCCGCCCACCGACCTGCCGCCATGGGCAACGGCCGGACTCGGCCGTCAGGACGAACTGCTCACCCACGCGTCGGTCGTGGTGGGCGGCGGCGGCCACGGACTGCTCGCGAAATCCCTGCTCGCGGGTGTGCCGATCGTGACGGTACCCGGCGGCGGCGACCAGTGGGAACTCGCTAATCGCGCTGCGCGCCAAGGCAGTTCGATCCTGGTTCGCCCCCTGACCGCTGATGCGGTGCGTACCGCTGTCCTCGATCTGCTCGACACGCCCGACTACACGGCCGCGGCGCAACGAGCGTCCGCTGGTATCGCGGAAGTCGCGGACCCGATCCGCATCTGTCACGACGTCCTCAGCGTGCGGACCCGCTAATCGAACGGCCCGAGTGAAGGCCCCCAGCGGCGCGAGTATCTTGAATACGGTGCGGTTGACCGAGTTCCAGGAGCTGTTGCACACCGAGTTCGGTGTGTCCCGCGGCGATGCGCTGCTCAGGGACCACACCATCCCGGCATTGGGCGGGCGGACGGGCGCCGCCGCCATCGAGGCGGGCATCGACCCGCGTGACGTGTGGCGCGCGCTCTGCGCCGACTTCGACGTACCGAGAACACGCTGGTGAGCGATCACGGATACCGCTTCGATGAGCGGCTGCGCATGATCCCCATCGATCATGCGCAGCTGGCCGCTCGCGTCGCGACCGCGCGGCCGGTCGACTTCGCCGAATTCCGCAAGATCGGCATCGAGCTGATGCTGCTCGGCCGCTACGCCGAGGCCCTCGATTACCTCGATCGCGCCCTCGAACTCGCCGATAGCGACTATCGCAGGACGTCGGTCTGGATCAACCTCGGTGATGTCTACCGCTATTGGGGTGACATCGTCACCGCCGAAACGCTGTATCGGCGAGCCGTGGACCGAGCCGGCGACTCCGAAGTGCTCTCCTTCGCGCTGCAGCACCTGGGCAAGGCCCTTGCCGAACAGGGCAGACTGCCCGAGGCCAGGGCGCGGCTCACCGAGGCGTTGAAACTGCGCGTCGTCGAGGGGGATGCCGAGCTGATCGAGGCCACCCGCACCACCCTCGACCTGCTCGATGATCTGCCGACGACCTTGCCGCCGAAGGTCGCCGCGGTGCTGGGTGCGGACCCCGCGTGGTCGGAGGACCACGAGGGAATGAGCGGTGGTGTCGCGCATGTCGACGGTGCGTACTGGGTGAAGCGGGGACCGAAGGCCGCAGCCGAGTATGCGCGGCTGAATTGGCTGCGGGGCAAAGGGATTCAACTATCCGACATTGCTGTGTTCGAAGAGGATGTGCTGGTTCTCGCCGACGCGGGTCTGCCGAGTCTGGCCGCTGAACCGACAGAATCGGTGGGCGCGGTCATGGGCGCGCTGTTGCGGCGGCTGCACGATATTCCCGTTGCCGAGTGCCCGTTCGACGGCAGGCTGGATGTCATGCTGGCCCAGGCGCGGCGCCGGGTGCTCGAGGATTTGGTCGATGTCGACGACTTCGACGCCGACAATCGAGGGCTGACGCCGGAACAGATCTACCAACGACTGCTCGCCGAACGTCCGCTGGACGAGGATCTCGTTGTCGCGCACGGTGATTTCACCCCGTCCAATGTGCTGGGCGGCGGTCTACTGGTCGACGTCGGCGGTTTGGGTGTCGCGGATCGGTACCGCGATCTGGCCCTGGTCGATCGCGATCTGCGCGAGGACTTCGGTACCGACGAACTGAGCGCGTTCTACGCCGCCTATGGACTCGCCGAGCCGGACCGGCGGCGACTGGACTACTACCGACTGCTCGACGAACTCTTCTGAGCTCAAGCCTTTTTCGCGTAGTGGCGTGCGGCCTTGGTGCGGTTGCCGCAGGTCGCCATCGAATGCCAACGGCGGGTGCCGTTTTTCGAGGTGTCGTAGAAGAACAGGACGCAGTCCGGATGGGCGCACTGGCGGATCCGGTCCGGCGCCTCGGCCAGTAGCCGCAGCAGGTTGTCGGCGGCGAGCCAGCCGGGGACCCAGGTGGTTTCGGGTACATCGACGATTTCGGTGGGGCCGGTGTCGGTCAGCATGCGTCGGATCCGGCCGTGGTCGAGGACCTCGTTGAGCGCGGTGTGTGAGGTGTGTTTCACGGTGTCGTAGATGGCGGTGCGGGCGGCCAGTACCGCCTGCAGGGTCCGCTCGTCGGCATTCGCGCGATCGTCGAGTCCGGCCGAGGTCAGCCATATGCCCAGGCCCAAAACATCGGTGAGCAGATCCTGCGGTCCGTCCTGGATCCACCGGGTGTTCAGCAGGTCGAGTGCCAGCGGTTCACCGAGGTGGGGGCGTGGATCAGGCATACCTGAGGGTAGCGATCTTCCTTTCGTTGCCAAGGCAACCACCGCCGTTCTAACCGGTTAAATCGATTTTAAAGGTTGACGTTCTTCCGGCTACTAGTTAAGTTCTAACTAGTAAATCTACTTAGAACAGTTATAAATTCCGAGGAGGATCTCGATGACCACAGCCATCGCACCCCAACTGGCCACTGGACACATCGGCCTGAATGTCTCCGACCTGGACCGATCGGTGGACTTCTATCGCCGCGCATTCGGTTTCGAGCAGCTCGCGGCCAGCACCGACGGCGAAAAGCGTTGGGCCTTCCTCGGTGCGAACGGCAAGCTCGTGCTGACCCTCTGGCAGCAGTCCGACGGCGCTTTCTCCACCGAAACCCCTGGTCTGCACCATCTTTCGTTCCAGGTCGACACCATCGAACAGGTGCGCTCGATCGAGGCGCTGCTGCGTGAACTCTCGGTGAGCTTCGCCCATGACGGGGTGGTCGCACACGGCGAGGGGGTCGCCTCGGGTGGCATCTTCTTCGTCGACCCCGACGGTATCCGCCTCGAGGTCTACGCTCCCACGGGCGCCGAATCCGCTCCCGCGCCCAGCGGTGCCGCCCCGACGTGCGGATTCTTCTGAGCCCGGACGCTGTTGAGCACTGTGATGTCTCACTTTCATTCGGGCGAGGTCGCTGTACAGCAGCGAATGGGTCAGGCGCATATCGCCGACCGGGTAGGACGGATGGTTCGTGCCGACATCCCGGATGTCGCGGCGGGTTTCCTGGCGGAACAGCCGATGGTCGTGATCGCGGCTGCGGACCTCGACGGACGGATGTGGGCAGGCGCGGTGGTCGGGTCGCCGGGATTCGTGCACGTCGTCGATGCCGAGACGATCGCAATCGATGCATTTCCGGCAGCGGGAGATCCGCTGCAGAACGCACTGACCCGGCCTGCCCGGATCGGCATGATCGCGCTGCAGCCTGAGCGGCGCAGGCGAATGCGCGTCAACGGATTCGCGGCTCCGACGGAGGCGGGACTACGGATTGCCGTCGATCAGGTGTATTCGAACTGCCCGAAGTACATCTCGCGCAGGCAGATCGAATCGTATCGCCCCGATATCGACCTGCCAGCACCCCGGCGCGGCATGGAACTCGATGCGCGGCAGCGTGCACTGATCGCCGCGGCGGATGCCTTCTTCGTCGCCACCGCGGATACCGAAGGCAATGCCGACGCCTCGCACCGTGGCGGGAATCCCGGCTTCCTGCAGTCGCTTTCGCCGACTCGGCTGAGATGGCCTGACTACCAGGGCAATTCGATGTTCATGACACTCGGGAACATCGCGGTGAACCCACGTTGCGGCATCCTGATCCCGGACTGGACCACGGGCGGAACCCTTCAACTCACCGGAACCGCCGAATTGTCCTGGGCGCCGGAAACCTTCACCGCCGGAGCTCAGTGCTCGGTCGACTTCACCATTACCGAAGTGATCGAAATCCACGGCGCGGGCCCGCTCCGCTGGGGTCCCGCCGAACTTTCCCCGGTCAACCCCTGATCCCGATCCCCGAGAGGAAATTGCAATGCGACCTCCGCTGCCACCATTCGACCTGGAATCCGCCAAGGCCAAGGTGCGCGCCGCCGAGAATGCCTGGAACACCAGGGATCCCGATCGCGTCGCCGCCGCGTACACCGAGGATTCGGTGTGGCGCAATCGTGACGAATTCTTCACCGGCCGCGCGGCGATCGTCGAATTTCTCACCCGAAAGTGGTCCATCGAAAACGGTTACGCACTGCGCAAGGACCTCTGGGCGTTCGAAGGCAACCGCATCGCGGTCCGCTTCCAGTACGAATGGCATGACGAATCCGGCCAGTGGTGGCGCAGTTACGGCAATGAGCAATGGGAGTTCACCCCGGAAGGCCTGATGTCGCGCCGCGAGGCCAGCATCAACGATGTCCGCATCGACGAATCCGACCGCCGCATCCTCGGCCCGCGCCCGGAAGGCGACGAATCCGTTCTGCCGCAGCGGTAATCGGCAGGTACCGGGCACCCCGTTGCCAGACCGGGCACCGCGTGTGCGGGGTGCCCGGTCGGTGTACGGGGTGCCCGGACTTGCCTGATGATCGTGCCGGTAGGGCTCAGGCGGCGACGGTGTCCGGCTGGACCGGGGCATCGGCGACCTGACGCTGACGGTGGAACAACCCGAATGCGATCACCCCGAATGCGATTCCGACTCCGGCCGCGACGCCGAATGCCGCGTCCAAGCCATCCACGAAACGCGACAATGTCATCGCGCGACTGTCATCGGCGACTTCACGAAATACGGTGCCCAGCACGGCGACTCCGAGAGCGAGGCCGAGCTGTCGTGCGGTATTCACCGCGCCTGCGGCGATCCCGCCCTGCTGCGGCGGCACCGCCGCCATCCCCACCGCGACCAGCGCAGGTGCGTTGACGCCGATGCCCGCACCGATCACCACGAATCCGGGAATCAGTGCAGCCCAAGATGATTCGGCGTCAATCATAGTGAGCAGTCCGGTACCGATGCCGACCAGCACCAGACCGGCACCGATCGTCCACTTCGGCGAAACATCATGCAGCAGTTTGCCGAATGCACCGGCGACCACGAACGCTGTCGCCGCCATCGGCAGCATGGCCAGTCCGGCGTGCATGGGTGACATATGCAACTGCTGCTGCAGCCAGAGCGAAATCAGGGGTGTGGCGGCGAAGGCAGCGAACGTCTGGCCGGATGCGGAGACAAGGGTGGCCCCGAAGTTGCGATTGCCGAGCAGTGCCAGCGGGAACATCGCTGCCGCGCTGCGGGATTCGACGAATACGAAGGCCAGCAGCGCGCCCGCGCCGAGCGCCAGGGCGAGCAGCGTAGGACCATCGGACCAGCCGTGTTCGCCGCCGCGGATGACACCGTAGGTGACCGCCGTCGCGGCGGTCGCGAACGCGAGCATGCCCGCCACATCGATGGCCCGATCCGCCTGCCGCGGCGACGGCTGGAACACGACGGCGGTCAACACGATCGCCAGTACCGCGATCGGCAAATTGACGAAGAAGATCCACCGCCACGACAGTGCCTCGGTGAGCACACCGCCGAGCACCACACCGATCCCGGCCGCCGCACCCGACACCGCACCCCAGACGCCGAAGGCGACACCCCGATCACGGCCGGTGTAGGTGGAGTGCAGCAGCGATAGTGTGGTCGCGAACATCGCGGCCCCGCCGATGCCCTGAAGTGCACGCGCCGCAATGAGACTCGCCGAGGTATCGGCAATCCCGCAGATCAGCGATGCGATCGCGAAAACGACGAGTCCGGCGAGATAGGCGCGCTTCGCACCGACTCGATCGGCCAGCGAACCGAGCACCAGCAGCAGCGCCGCCAGCGCGAGCGCGTATCCGTCCATCACCCACTGCAGTCCGGACAGACCGGTGCCGAGATCGGCGGCGATGTCGGGAAGCGCGACATTGACGATGGTGACGTCGATGAGCAGCATCAGCGTGCCCAGGCACGCGGCGAATAAGGGCAGCCATTTCCTCACGGGAGCCTCCGAGACGATTCGAACGATATCGACACTCAGGGTGCGGCAGGCGGTGATATCCACATAGTCACGTGGTCAGGTGCGTTAGATTCCTCCTATGCAGTCCGAAGATGGCGCGGATTCCTCCGTACTCGATGTCCTCGAGAAGCAGATCCTGCACGCGCTGGTGACCGATGCGCGCATCCCGTTCGCCAAGCTCGGCGCCATCCTCGGGGTTTCGGAGCAGACGGTGGCGCGCCGCTACCGATCGCTGCGGCAGCGCGGCATCCTGCATGTGGCGGGGCAGGTCAACGTGGTGCCGCTCGGGCATGCGCGCTGGGTGATCCGGCTCCGGTCGACTCCGGACAAGGCGGCGCGACTGGCCGAATCACTGGCGCGGTTTCCGGATCTGAGCTGGGTCACATTGTCGGCCACCGGATCCGAGGTGACCTGCGTGAGCAGGCCGCGCTCGATCGAGCGGCGCGACAAGCTGTTGATGCAGACGTTGCCCCAGGCCAGTCAGGTGATCGGACTGACGGCCCATGAGGTGATCCACCGCTTCCCGCTCGATGAGGAGTGGCCGGATTTCAGGCACCTGTTCACGGCTGCGCAATTGCGCGACCTCGGCCCACGGCCGTCGTGGCGGGCCGATACGGGGCCGGAAGCCGCTGTGGAACTTTCAGCGCAGGATGAGGCGATGCTGGCGCTGCTCGGTCGCGACGGACGCGCGCCCTATGCTCGTATTGCCGCCGAAATCGGTTGGACCGCAACGAAAGTGGCGCGGCGCATGGCCGAACTCGTCGAATCCCGGGTGCTGTACTTCGACCTCGATTTCGCGGTCGAACGGATGGGATACGCAGTGCGGGCGGCGCTGTGGCTGCGCACGCGCCCGGCGGATCTCGAGGCGGTGGGCACCGCGATGGCAACCCATCCGGAGATCGTCTTCATCGCCGCGACCACGGGGCCGACCAACCTCATGGCGTCGTTGATATGCCGCGATACCGCGCACCTCTATCGGTATGTCACGCAGCGGCTGGGTGCACTCGACGGGATCGCCGATGTGGAGGTGACCCCTGCGTTGCGGGTGTACAAGCAGGCGCAGACATTGCTGGACAGTGATCGGATCTCGCTGGTTCGGTGAGGTCGGGTGTTCGGCGCCCGGAAAGGGGCCGCGAGCGGCCGTAGCGCGGCGGTTGCCGTGTCCCGGAAGTTCGGGACGCGTGTTGTCGGGCGCGTCGCTTGACTCGAACATCTGTTCGTCTAGGCTGGTCGCCAGAACTTGTCGGTGCTGCCCTCTAATGTGGGCGCCAACCAAGAACGAGACTTACCCGTCGAGAAGGGGATCAGGATATGGCACCACAGGCGTACGACCGTGATAAGGCGCTCGAGCTGGCGCTGGCTCAGGTTGAGAAGAGCTTCGGCAAGGGCGCGGTCATGCGTCTCGGCGAGGAGGCCCGCCAGCCCATCTCGGTGATCCCGACCGGATCCATCGCCCTGGACGTGGCGCTCGGCATCGGCGGTCTGCCGCGCGGCCGCATCATCGAGGTCTATGGTCCGGAGTCCTCGGGTAAGACGACCGTCGCGCTGCACGCGGTGGCCAATGCCCAGGCCGCGGGCGGTGTCGCCGCCTTCATCGACGCCGAGCACGCGCTCGATCCCGACTACGCCCGCAAGCTGGGCGTCGACACCGACGCACTGCTGGTCTCCCAGCCCGACACTGGTGAGCAGGCGCTGGAAATCGCTGACATGCTGGTGCGTTCGGGCGCGATCGACATCATCGTCATCGACTCGGTGGCCGCGCTGGTACCGCGCGCCGAAATCGAGGGCGAGATGGGTGACAGCCACGTCGGTCTGCAGGCGCGCCTGATGAGCCAGGCGCTGCGCAAGATGACCGGTGCGCTGAACAACTCCGGCACCACCGCCATCTTCATCAACCAGCTGCGCGAGAAGATCGGTGTGATGTTCGGTTCGCCCGAGACCACCACCGGTGGTAAGGCGCTGAAGTTCTACGCCTCGGTGCGCCTGGATGTGCGCCGCATCGAGACGCTCAAGGACGGCAGCGATGCGGTCGGCAACCGCACCCGCGTGAAGGTCGTGAAGAACAAGGTCTCGCCGCCGTTCAAGCAGGCCGAATTCGACATCCTCTACGGTCAGGGCATTTCGAAGGAGGGCTCGCTCATCGATATGGGTGTCGAGCAGGGCTTCATCCGCAAGTCCGGCTCCTGGTACACCTACGAGGGCGACCAGCTCGGCCAGGGCAAGGAGAACGCCCGCAAGTTCCTGCTGGAGAACACCGACGTCCGCGACGAGATCGAGAAGAAGATCAAGGAAAAGCTCGGCATCGGCGCCGACGTGACCGCAGAGGGCGCGGCCGCCGAGGTCCCCGCCGACTTCTGATCCGATGACCCCTCGGCGCCCACACCCCGCCCGGCCCGCATCCGATACAACGCGGTCAGACCCGGTAACCGAGGTCCGCCACCGCCTGAACGAACTACTCTCCGCCTCAGGCCGCCCACCCATCCCAACCGGGTCCGGTTCGGGCGAGTCCGAACCTGGGCGGGTGCATTGGTCCGAGGGCGGTGAGGGGGATTCGGAGGGATCGGGTTTTCGGGGGAGGGGGCAGGGGGATAAGCAGGTCCGATTGGCCGAAGGTGGTTTGGCCGATTCGGACATCATGGGAACTCGGTCGAGCGCGCCCGATCCGCAGCGGGCGCGTTCGACTGGGTCCCGGCGCGGTCGCGGGCGCCGGAACGAGTTCCGGCGCAACGACTCCCACTCGGCTGACTTCCAGAGTTCCGAAGGCCGATGGGCGGATCCGGTGGCGGCTGGATCCGAGGAGGGTGCGTCCTCGACGGGCACCGGTGCGAACCGGTCCCGTGCGGAGCGCACTCCCCAAGGCGGGACGGTCGAGCAGGCGAAGGAGGCGTGTCTTCGCCTGCTCGCCGTCCGCGCCCGCAGCCGTGCCGAACTGGTGCAGCGTCTCGCGGCCAAGGGCTTTACGCCCGAAATCACCGAACGCGCCCTCGACCGCTTCACCGAGGTCGGCCTGATCGACGACGCTGCCTTCGCCGAACAATGGGTCCAGTCCCGCCACACCTTCTCCGGCAAGGGCAAACAAGCTCTCGCCCAAGAACTCCGCCGCAAAGGCGTCTCCCAATCCGACGTCGCCTCCGCCCTCGATGCCATCACCGCCGACGACGAGGAACAACGCGCCACCGAACTGGTCCGCCGCAAACTACGCACCATTCCCGCAAACCTGGACCGCGACAAAACAATCCGCCGCCTCGTCTCCATGCTCGCCCGCCGCGGCTACAACCAATCCACCGCCTTCGCCGTGGTGAAAGCCGAACTGGCACAGGCCCAGTTCGACGCACCGGACCTCGACTGAGCGTCTGCTGTGCCCGGCTGTCCGGCGGGTCGGCCTGCTGCGGTGTCAGCTAAAGAGACTGCGCCGCGCACCTTTTCTCGCCACGCGCACGAATTCGCCGGGCGAAGACATGCGGCAGCAGCCCCAGTGAGGCCGGGGGCCGGGTTAGTCGTGGAGGGCGGGGACGAGGACTTCTTCACACCATTGGCGGAAGGTAGTCGGAGTCGTGGCTCGAGGAGTTCGGGGTTCGGCGTTGTCGAGGCCGTTCTCCTTTGCCTCCAACATGTCGTACATGCCCTGGGCCATGGCCTCGGACATGCCGGATTCGAGCATTGTGGCCTTATAGGCTGCACCGGAGACTTGCTGGAACCGGATCGGGCGGCCGAGCACCTCGGACATGATTTGCGCCATGTCGTTGTTGGACAAATCCTCTGGGCCGAGTACGGGAACGCTGTCGTATCCGTCCCACGAGTCGTCGAGCAGCAGTTCGGCGGCGACGGCGGCGATATCACGGGTCGCGCAGGTGGGGCGTTTCAGGTCGGGCGACAGCGGTGCAAAGAACATGCCCTGGTTCTTGATCGCATCGACTTGGCGAAGCAGGTTGTCCATGAATGAGGGCATAGTCAGCGCTCGGTAGTTCACGCCTGTGCTCGCTATCAGATCGTCCATGGCCAGCGACGCTGTGACCAGTCCTGCGTTTCCGACCACCGCTGACCCGCGACCAATGGACGAGACGCCGACCACTCGCTCGACACCTTGACCCTTGAATGCCTCGCACGCGGGCCGTGTGAAACCCAGAACCGCGGCATCGAGGCTCGCTCCGCGATGAACCGGAGGCAGCAACCAGAACACGGCGTCGGCATCGGCGAACGCCTGGGTGACGACATCAATATCGCTGTGCGATCCGGTCACGACTTCGACGTGCTCTCGGATGTGCACGGGCAGGCGTGCGGGATCACGCGCGATAACGCGGACCGGCGCGCCGCGATCGAGGAGATGCGGAAGGACCTGACGGCCGATGGTGCCGGTCGGGGCAGTAACAACGATCATGACAACCTCTGCTCGAGTGATTTGGCACTGGCAAGTCAAGTCGGCGCGGCACCGAACCTGAAGGACCGATCCGATAAGCGTTGATACCGTGGGGATATGAGTGATCTGGAGGTTCGCCAACTCCGATACTTCGTGGCCGTCGCGGAGGAACTGCATTTCGGACGCGCAGCCGACCGACTGGGGATGGCGCAACCACCCCTGTCGCGGGCGATCCGGGAACTGGAACGTCAACTGGACGTCCAACTTTTCGAGCGCACCACCCGACACGTCGTGCTCACCCCGCCCGGCGAGACCTTGCTCCGCGACGCGCGGACCGCACTCGATGCCGTCGCGGCGGCCGCGGAGCGTGCCCGGCACGTAGGTCGGCCCGCACCGGGGCTGCGGCTCGCGCTCAAAGCCGACTACGACGCCGGACTCCTGCCGCAGATCGTCGAGACATACCGCCTCGAGGAAGCGGCTGTCCCGGTGGAGTTCATGCTGGGTGGTCGGGGTGAACAGGTTCCAGCATTGCGTCAGGGCCGTGCGGATGTCGCGCTCATTGCGGCCCCGTTCGACGACCGCGGCCTGGACATCGAACCGCTGCTCACCGAACCCCGCCTGGTCGCACTGGCTGCCTCCGATCCGCTCGCCGCGCAGGCAACCCTGTGCCTGGCCGACCTGGCCGGTCGACTGCTCCCTGATGGAACGCACGCCGACCGCGACGGCCTCGTCCCCTCATCCGGAACTTCGCGTCCAGTGCGGGATCTTGCGCAGATCTTCAACCTGATCGAGCTCGGCGACAGCATCTGGTTCCCGCCCACCTCGGTCGCCCGCCGTCACCCCCGCCCCGGCATCGCCTATCGGCCGGTCACCGACCTGAAACCAACTACCCTCGCGGTAGCGTGGCCGCAGAACTGCCATTCCCCCGCGGTGGCCGCCTTCGTCCGCGCGGCCACCGCCGTGGCAGCGGCCACCTACCCACCCGAATCCGTCCCGTTCGCCGAACCTTTCACCGCCACGGTCCACCCCGAGACCGGAGAACTCCGCAGCAGCGTGCCGTCGTCCTGATCACTGCGGCCGAACGCGGACGGGGCCGGAAACCAGGACCCCGGTGGGCCGCACGCCCGTACAGCGATTGTGCGGGCTGCAACGGCGATCGCGGAGAACACCGACGAAATCGACTCAGCCCGAAAATGGATCTGAGCGTGCACTTTCCCACGAAATCCGGCAATTTCTGCCGGATTCAGGCGAGAAGTGCACGCTCAGAGCCGCTGGCATCACGGCTTCTGCGTGATATCCATCCCCGGAGTCGCATCGGCAAGAATCGAGTCGGCCGCCACGACGGCGGCACCCTTGGCCCGCTTGCGCGAGCGCAACCGCTGCTCCAGCTTATTGGCCACGATCGTCAACGTGCTGTTCAGCAGAATCATCACCACGGCGACGACCATCAGCGCGGGCACCGTATTGCGTTCGGCCGCACCGAGTTGCGAGCCCTGACGCACGATCTCGAGGTAGGTGATCTGATAACCGAGCGCTGAATCCTTCAGCGCCACAACCATTTGCGAGATCAAGGCGGGCAGCATGGCGGTAATCGCCTGCGGCAGCAGGATCAACCGCATCAGCTGCCCCTTGCGCAGCCCCAGCGCCACCGCGGCCTCGGTCTGCCCCTTCGGCAGCGATTTGATGCCGGCGCGCACGATTTCGGCGATGACCGAACCGTTGTAGACCGTCAGCGCGATAACCACGGCCCACAGCGCGAGCTGATCGACCTTGAACACCTTGTAATCGGAGAAGATGTAGAACAGGAAGATCATCAGGATCAGCACCGGAATGGCCCGGGCCACCTCGACGATCGCGCCCGCCACCCAGCGCACCACCCGGTGCTCCGATAGACGCAGGATGCCGAAGACCATACCGATCACCAGCGCGAACACGATCGACAGCAGCGCCGCGACCAGGGTGCCGCGCAGACCGGGCAGCAGATAGGTCTTCCAGACGTCCGCCTCGATGAACGGCTTCCACTTCTCCGCGGTGAACTGTCCCTTATCGGCGAAGCCGCGGTAGAACACCCAGCCCAGCGCCACCACAACGACTACCGCGACGACCGAATAGATGGAGTTGCGAATGCGCGCGCGGGGTCCCGGCGCATCGAAAAGAACCGAAGCTCCTGCACTCATCGGGCCACCTCGAATCGCTTGGCCAGCCAGCCGAACAGCAGGCCGGTCGGCAGGGTCAGGATTACGAAGCCGAGTGCGAAGATGAAGCCGATGGTGATCAGTGCGGCCTCGTTCTCGTTCATCTTGGCCATCAGGGTCGCGGCCTCGGCGACGCCGATCGCCGAGGCGATCGTCGAGTTCTTGGTGAGTGCGATCAGCACGCTGCCGAGCGGGGCGATGACCGAGCGGAATGCCTGCGGCAGCACCACGATTCGCAGATTCTGTGTGAAGGTGAAGCCCAGTGAGCGGCCCGCCTCGGACTGGCCCATCGGCACGGTGTTGATGCCCGAGCGCAATGACTCGCACACGAATGCCGCTGTGTAGATGCTGAGTCCGAGTACGGCGTAACGGAAGTTGTTCTGCGCCAGCGAGTTCGGGCCCTCCGGAGCGAGCTTCCAGCCCATGGTGGAGTAGAGGCCCAGTGAGCAGAACACGATGATCAGCGTCAGCGGGGTATTGCGGAAGATGGTGACGTAGGCGGCGCCGAGAAAACGTGCGACCGGCACCGGGGACACGCGCATCCCGGCGACGAATGTGCCCAGGATCAGGGCGAGGACCGCCGACGACGCGGCCAGTTTGATGGTCACCCAGAAGGCGCCGAGGACGTCATACCTCGAGATCAGGTCGAACACGGTGCTCGCGTCCCTCCGATCGGATTGTGCGGCGGCCGGAGATCGTCCTTCCGCGCGCGATGTACAGGTTGCTCGTAGCCGAGAGATCGGGTGGCCCGTGCGGACCACCCGATCACGAATCTCAGTACCGGTTCACCGTCGGCGGGGTCGGCGCCTGGTAGCCGGAGACGCCGACCGTGGAGTCGAACGCCTTCTTCCAGGACCCGTCGGCGATCATGGCCTCGATCGCGTCGTTGACCTTGTCGCGCAGCTCTTTATCGCCCTTCTTGAGGCCGATGCCGTAGTTCTCCGTGGTGAACGGCTTACCGACGACCTTGAACGTGCCCGCGCTCTGCGCGGCGTAACCGGCCAGGATGATGTCATCGGTGGTCACCGCGTCGTACGAACCGGCCTGCAGGCCCTCGAGGCACAGCGAGTAGGTGTCGTTGGTCTGCAGCTGCGTAGCGGGGTAGTTCTTCTCGATGTTCTGGGCCGGGGTGGAGCCCTTCACCGAGCAGACCTTCTTACCCTTCAGATCATCGGGACCGTTGATGCTCGAGTTGTCGGCCTTCACCAAAAGCGACTGGCCCGCAACGTAATACGGCCCGGCGAAGTCGACCTTCTGCTTACGCGCATCGTTGATCGAGTAGGTGGCGACGATGTAGTCGACCTGACCGTTCTCGATCAGCGTCTCGCGCTGACCGGACGGGGACTCCTTGAACGTGATGTTCTCCGGCTTCACACCGAGCTTGCCCGCGACGTACTTGGCGACCTCGACGTCGAAGCCGCTGTAGGAGCCGTCCTTATTGCGCAGGCCGAGGCCCGGCTGGTCGAATTTGATGCCGACCGTGAGCTTTCCGTCCTTGGCGTTGTCGAGTGCGGACTTGTCGCTTCCACCGCCACAGGCGGCGGTTGTTGCGGCCAGCGTCAGGGCGATTGCCCCGATGCCGAGTCGAAGCGAACGGTTGATCCTCATCGTGTTCCTTCTCCCTCTGGTGATTTCGGTGGCCGAGGTCTTTACGTTTGCGGTGATTGCTCGGTTCAGTGGCTCAGAATCTTGCCGAGGAAATCCTTGGCACGGTCGGACTTCGGCGCGGTGAAGAACACCTCGGGTGTGTCGTCCTCGACGATCGACCCGTCCGCCATGAACAGCACGCGGTTGCCCGCCTTGCGTGCGAAGCCCATCTCGTGGGTGACGACCAGCATCGTCATCCCCTCCTTGGCCAGCGACACCATGACGTCGAGCACCTCGTTGACCATCTCCGGGTCCAGTGCCGAAGTCGGCTCGTCGAACAGCATCACCTTCGGGCTCATCGCCAGTGCGCGGGCGATCGCCACGCGCTGCTGCTGGCCGCCGGAGAGCTGCGCCGGATACTTATCGGCCTGATTGGCGATCCCGACGCGTTCGAGCAGTTCCATCGCGCGCTTGCGGGCGTCCTCCTTTTTCACCTTGCGAACCTTCAGCGGCGCGAGCATCACGTTCTCGACGATCGTCTTGTGTGCGAAGAGGTTGAACGATTGGAACACCATGCCGACATCGGCGCGCAGTGCGGCAAGCGCGCGGCCCTCGGCGGGCAGTGGCACGCCGTCGATGGCGATGTCGCCGGAGTCGATCGGTTCCAGTCGGTTGATGGTGCGGCACAGCGTCGACTTCCCGGACCCCGAGGGGCCCAGAACGATAACAACCTGCCCCTTGGGGACCTCGAGGTTGATATCGCGCAGCACATGGAGGTCACCGAAGTGCTTTTCCACATTGCGCATCGAAATCATCGGCGCGCTTGTGGCGGTACTGCCCTCATCAGAACTAGCTGCCCCGGTTTTGGCCAACCCGATTGTGTCGGGTGCGGTGGCGTCGTCGGTCATGGTCCAAGACCTTAAGCGGAAAACGGCGATTTGCCCGGGTTTCGGCGACACACCGTTACGCCGCGCCGATACGACACAGCGCCGTAACCCTTCCGATGCGACCCGGCCGGTGCCCGGAGCCTGCGCCGATGCGCTGAAAACCCGCGTTGCGCACCCCCGTACCCTGGACGGGTGGATTCGATCGGACAGGCAGTGTTGTCTCCCGCCCCTGCGGCCGCGGAAGGCGCACGCAGTTACGAGGTCCGCACCTTCGGTTGCCAGATGAACGTGCACGATTCCGAACGCTTGTCGGGCCTGCTCGAGGATGCGGGTTATGTGAAGGCCGCGGCGGGAGCGACGGCCGACCTCGTCGTCTTCAATACCTGCGCGGTGCGCGAGAACGCCGACAACAAGCTCTACGGCACTCTCGGCCACCTCGCGCCGATCAAGGCCGACCGGCCGGGCATGCAGATCGCCGTCGGCGGCTGCCTGGCGCAGAAGGACCGCGACACCGTCGTGCGCAAGGCGCCGTGGGTGGATGTGGTGTTCGGCACACACAACATCGGATCGCTGCCGGTGCTGCTGGAACGCGCGCGGCACAATGCCGAGGCGCAGGTGGAGATTCTGGAATCGCTGGAGGCGTTCCCGTCGAGCCTGCCCGCCAAGCGTGAATCCGCCTATGCCGGTTGGGTTTCGATCTCGGTCGGCTGCAATAACACCTGCACGTTCTGCATCGTGCCGTCGCTGCGCGGCAAGGAGGTCGACCGCCGTCCAGGCGATGTGCTCGCCGAGGTGCAGGCGCTGGTCGATCAGGGCGTCCTGGAAGTCACGCTGCTCGGGCAGAACGTGAACTCCTACGGTGCGTCCTTCGCCGATCCCGACGAGGCGCGCGATCGCGGTGCCTTCGCCAAACTGCTGCGCGCGGCCGGGCGCATCGATGGGCTGGAGCGGGTGCGCTTCACTTCGCCGCATCCGGCCGAATTCACCGATGACGTGATCGAGGCGATGGCCGAGACGCCGAATGTCTGCCCGCAACTTCATATGCCGCTGCAGTCCGGATCGGATCGAGTGCTGAAGGCGATGCGCCGGTCCTACCGCAAGGCGCGCTACCTCGGCATCATCGAGAAGGTGCGGGCCGCGATGCCGCATGCCGCGATCACCACCGACATCATCGTCGGCTTCCCGGGCGAGACCGAGGAGGATTTCCAGGAGACCCTGGATGTGGTCCGGCAGGCGCGGTTCACCAGCGCCTACACCTTCCAGTACTCCAAGCGTCCCGGCACACCCGCCGCGGATATGCCCGACCAGCTGCCCAAGGCGGTGGTGCAGGAGCGCTACGAGCGGCTGATCGCGCTGCAGGAGGAGATCTCCCTCGACGCGAACCAGGCGCTCGTCGGCACCGAGGTCGAATTGCTCGTCGCCGAGGGCGCGGGCAAGAAGAACGCCGCGACCGCCCGCATGAGCGGCCGTGCCCGCGACGGCCGACTCGTGCACTTCCGCCCCGAAGGCGCTGCGGAAAAGATCCGCCCGGGCGACATCATCACCGTCGACGTCACCGCCGCGGCCCCGCACCACCTGATCGCCGACGCCACCATCAAAACCCACCGTCGCACCCGTGCCGGGGACGCCCACGAACGTGGCATCACCCCCAAAACCGAGCCCATCGGTGTCGGCCTCGGCCTGCCGCGCATCGGCGCACCGACCACCGAGCCCGTGGCCTCAGGCTGCTCAACCGATTGCGGCGCATGAACACTCGGCCCGGTCACGAGGAACTGACGCGTGCTGGGGGAGCGGATCCCGCACCGGGTGCGTCCAGGCCGGATTCGCGTGGTGCGCAGGCTGATCGCGGGGAGCGTACGGGTGAGAGTGCCGCGTTGAACGGTGGGCACCGCGAGGTCGTCTCGAATGCGGGCGAACACGGCGTGGGCTCGCGGTCAGGTGAGGACTCGGGGCCGCGCGTAGGCGCTTCGGACTCGCGTGGAGGCAAGGGCGACGCGGGTTCGGAATCAGGCGGGGGTGGCGCGGAATCGCGTGCGGGTGACCCCGGCGGTGTCTCGAATGGGGGCGAAGGCAGCGCGGATTCGCGCGTCGGGGAGAACTCAGGACCGGGCGCGGGCGCTTCGGACTCGCGTGGACGCAAGGGTGACGCGGATTCAGGACCCGGCGACATCGGCGCGGATTCGCGTGCGGGTGAGGTTGGTGCGGCGGATTCGGGGCCCGGCCAGGGTAGCGCGGATTCGCGATCGAGTGCGGGCGATGCGAGTACTACCGAACGTAGTGGGGTGGATGCGGGCGATCGGGGCGGTGATGGCACAGTGGATGCGGGTAAGGCAGCGGGGCAGGGATCAGCCGAAGGAAACGAGGGCGCAGTGAACTCGGTCGAGAGCAGTAATGGCTTCGAGCAGTTCAAGGACGATCTCGATGCCGTCGAGCGGCGCATCGCGGGCGAGATCGACCCCGGGGTGCGCGCGATGGTGGTCGCGGGCGCGGTCTTCCTGCTGCTGTTTTCGCTCGTGTTGTCGCATGCGGGCGGTGCCCGCGGGTTCGATGTTCTGCTCGGTACCGATGCCGCGCGCGCTGAGCACATCGGTCTGCCGTCGCGGATCTTCGTGTGGTTCGCTGTCCTGTTCGGCATCGGCTTCTCACTGCTCGCGCTGATGACTCGCCGCTGGGTGCTCGCCTGGATCGCGGTCGCCGGTTCCGCGATCGGCAGCGTTTTCGGCGTCTTCTCGATCTGGCACCGCCAGACCCCCGGCCTCGGCAACTACCACGGCGCAGGCCCAGGCGTCGGCCTCATCCTCGGCACCATCGCCATCATCGTGCTGACCTTCCACTGGATCCGCGTCGTCTGGAGCCGCACCGCCCTACAACTCGCCGCAGAGGAACAGCGCCGCAACGCCGCAGCCGCCGCCGAGGAACGCGACCGCCGCCGCCTCACCGGCGACTCCTGACCCACCCGGCGCACGGACCTACGCTGAGCCGCGCCACTTTCGTGCGAACGGGGCAGAGAATCCGAGTTCGTGCGAGCGTGCACGCTCAGCGGCGCTGCGGTCGGTATCGCTAGCCCGATCGCACGGTCAGCGCGGCCAGTGCGGTACTCGCCGAGCACCAGATCCGCTGCCCGCTGGACGGTTTCGTGGTGTTCAGTCCCGAGGCCGACGGAGTTCGCGCGCTTGTGGTGCTCTAGCCAGAGCGGCATGGACGATGCCGCTTCGTCGGTACTTCAGCGTTGCCAGTCAGCACGTCCATCCCGGCCGCGCAGATGGCGCACCCACACGGCCCAGGGCACGCCGGTGCCGAGCACCAGATCCGTTGCCTGCTGGGTGGTGGTCGTGGCGTTCGTCCCGAGACCGACGGAGTTCGCGCTTCTGGTGCTCTAGCAGCAGCGGCGTGGACGATGCCGCTACGTCAGCGCTGCAGCGTTGCCAGTCAGCATGTCTATCCCGGCGGCACAGTCGGCGCGGCCGCACGGTCCGGAGTTCGAGTCCGCGCGCCGCGGACGATGCCATGAGGGCGTTGCTGCTCCGGCGCCTGGCGTCTCGGGCCGCAAGTGTCAGTACCGCTACCCGGCCGCGCGGTAAGGAGGCTCTCAGCGTGAGCACCATTTCAGCACCACTGTCGGTCCGGCCGTATCGCACCGGCAATCGTCAAGATCCGTAGCCCTGATCCGCTCCGGCGAGCTGGTGGCCATCGAGGATCTCGCTTGCCGCCACGGCGAATCCATGCCGTTGACAGAGATTTCGTGATCGGGGCCTCCGGAGACAGATCGAACTCCACGAGAGCCCGAGACCGAGCCGCGCGGAAGAAATGCAGCGCTGGTCTCCCGCGTGCCTGGATGCCAGGCTGTCTCGCCTCTGAGAGGGCCGCATCGACGGCCGGGTGCCGATCGCACCCGAGCTCGTCAACTGGTCGCGCGGCCGACCGGGCGATCCGCGCCAGCGCATGGCGGTACCGGATCAGCGGTTGCTGACTGCGCCTTCTGCCGCCTCGGCCCACTCGCGCCACTGTTTGGCTTGCTCCAGTGCCTTCTCCGCGTCGCGCTTGTTGCCTGCGGCGGTTGCCTTGGCGGCCTGTTCCTCGAATTGGGAGACGCGTTCGCGGAATTGGGCGGCTCGGGCCATGGCCTCGGGATCGGTGCGCCGCCATTGGGCGTCAGCCGCGTCGCGGACGCGCTTTTCGATGGTGCGGAGTTTGCCCTCGAGTTCCTGGATGCGTTCGCGCGGGACCTTGCCGATCGCGTCCCATTTGTCCTGGAGTTCGCGCAGGGCGGCGCGGGCGGCGTCCAGACCGGTCGAGGGATCGATGTCTGCGTAGGCGTGCAGCAGTTCTTCCTTGGCGGCGGCGTTCTGCTCGAATTCGGCGTCGCGCTCGGAGACAGCGGCATTGCGCGCGGCGAAGAAGACGTCCTGGGCGCTCTTGAAACGCCGCCACAGCGCCTCGTCGGCCTCGCGCGGCGCCCGGCCCGCGGCCTTCCATTCGGCGAGTAGATCGCGGAACACACCCGCCGTACCGACCCAGTCGGTGGAGCCGGAAAGTTCCTCGGCGCGTACGCAGAGTTCCTCCTTGCGCGTCTTCGCGGCCGCGCGTTCGCGGTCGAGTTCGGCGAAGTGCGCGCCCCGGCGGCGGTTGAACGCCTCACGCGCCTTGGAGTAGCGCTTCCACAATGCGTCGTCGACCTTACGGTCCACACCGCGGATGGACTTCCACTCGTCCAGGATTTCGCGCAGCCGATCGCCCGCGGCCTTCCACTGGGTGGATTCGGTGGCGATCTTCTCGGCCTCGGCGCACAGCGCTTCCTTGCGCTCGGTGTGCTCGTGCCTGGCCTTTTCCTTCTCCTCCTTGGCGTGCGCCGCCGCCTCTTCGGAGTGTTCGGCAATGGCCTGCAGTCGCTGGGCGAGCCCCTCGACATCGCCGATGACCGCCGCGGTGGGCAGCGATTCGGCGATGGTGACCGCGGCCGCCTTGGTCTTGCGGGCATCCGCGCCTGCGGCCAGTCGCGCCTCGAGCAGCGCCACTTCGGTGGCCAGATCGTCGAACCGACGGCCGAAGTGCGCCAGGCCCTCGGCGGCGTCACCGGCCTGCCAGGATCCGACGACGCGCTCGCCCTCGGCGGTTTTCACCCACGCGGTGCCGTCGTCGTCGACGCGGCCCCACGCACTGGGATCGCTGGCGGTCGGCACGACGACCGGATGCGGATGCTGCTGCGCGGCCGGCCCCGGGGCCGGCTTGATCGCATGTGGCTTGGGATGGGCCACCGACCCGCCCGGTTTGGGGGCCGCGGCTGGTTTCGGGGCGGCGGAAGGTTTAGGCACGGCGGCCTTCGGGGAATCCGAGGGGCGCGACGTGCTGCCGGGGGTCGCTTTCGCCGTTCCGTTGCTCTCGCTCATTGCTCCTCGTCCCTGCCGCGCGTCACGGCTGCCTGGTTACGCCCTAGCTCACTCCATTGAACCCGGTCCGAGCCCTGTAAACCATCGATCAATGCCCTCCGACTGATGATTCCCAGGGAAATCAACCCGTGATGACCTGGGTTGTAGCACCTCGAACACTATCAATCTCGGCCGAGTTTGCGGCAGAGACACTCGAACCCGGAGGTTGCGGACGCCGCAGCGGTGCTGTCGATCGCGGATTCGGCGAACGGCTACGGTTACGGCGTGTTCTCCATTGCGGCCCTGGTCCCGTCGCCGCCGATCCTGGTGCCCGAGCTCTGCGGCGGTCTCGCGCACGCGGCCGGGTCGGATTCCGATGACGCACCCGCGGTGTTGCGCGCGGCCGCACTCGCCGCGGTCGGCGCGTTGGCCGCGACGACTCGGCACTGGACCGTCGTGGGTGTGGGCGCGGCCGCGCAGGTCGTCGGACCGGATGCGGTCGGCACCTTTCGCGGTTTCGGTGCGGACGTGCAGGTCGGGCTTTCGGCGGACGCGCTGTCGCGATCGCGGCAAACGCCCGGCGCTGCGGATCCGCAGCAGCCGCTGCCCGCCCTGATCGCCGGGTGGTTGCGTGGTCAGGGCGCACCGGATGCGGTGGCCGCGACGACCCTCGTCGCCGTCGACACACCCGCCGACGAATGCGCCCGGATCGGTGCGCAGCTGCGGTCCGCCCTGGACGATTTGCCCGAGGAGGCGGGCGTTCTCGTCGTCGCGGACGGCGCGGCGACCCTGACCCTCCAGGCGCCGGGCTACCTCGACGAGCGTGCCGCCGACGTGCAGCGCGAACTGGACCGTGCCCTGGCCGACGGCGATACCGCCGCACTGCTCGCCATGGATCCGGCGTTGTGCGCCGAACTCGTGCTATCCGGCCGCGCGGCCTATCAGGTGCTCGCCGGACTTTTCGCCGCCGACTCGGTCGTCCCATCCGTCGAAACCCTGTACAGCGGTGCCCCGTTCGGCGTCGGCTATCAGGTGAGCGTCTGGCGCACATCGGGAGGTGATCGGTGACAACGCCGATCGCCGTCGTCGGTCCCACCGCCACCGGCAAATCCGACCTCGGCCTCGATCTCGCCGAACGACTCGGCGGCGAAATCGTGAATATCGACGCGATGCAGCTCTATCGCGGCATGGATGTCGGCACGGCGAAACTCCTGCCCACCGAACGCCGGGACATCCCGCATCACCAACTCGATGTCCTCGAGGTCACCGCAACCGCAACCGTCGCCGCCTATCAGGCCGCGGCCAGCGTGGACGTGCGCGAGATCATGGCGCGTGGCCGTACGCCGATCATCGTCGGCGGCTCGATGATGTATGTCCAAGCGCTGCTGGATGATTGGGAATTTCCGGCCACCGATCCGACGGTCCGCGCACGCTGGGAGACACTGTTGGCCGAGCGCGGCGTCGTTGCGGTGCACGAGGCGTTGAAAGCGGCCGATCCGGCGGCCGCGGCGACCATCCTGCCCACCGACGGCCGCCGCATGGTGCGTGCGCTCGAGGTCGTCGAACTCACCGGGCGCCCCTTCGCGGCCTCGGCGCCGGTAATCGGAAAACCGCGCTGGGACACCGTGATCATCGGAGTGGACCGCGACACCGCCGAACTCGACGAGCGCATCGAACGGCGCACCGCGCTGATGTTCGAGGCCGGTCTCGTCGACGAGGTCCGCGGACTGATCGATAAAGGTCTGCGGGAGGGCGTCACGGCGCGCCGGGCGATCGGCTACGCACAAGTCCTGTCGTACCTGGACAACGAATACGACCTGAACCACGCGCAGGAACGCACCCTGATCGGCACCCGGCGCTATGTCCGGCGGCAGCGCTCGTGGTTCCGCCGCGATCCCAGGGTGCGGTGGGTGGACGGCGCCGATCCCGATCTGGTCGTGAGCGCGTTGTCCCTGCTCGAGAAGGAACGGACCCCGCAGTGACACGTCGTGTGAGTACCCGAAATGCCTCGGTCCAGGTGTGGCAGGCGTATCTGAACAACCGGACCAAGCGCCACCGCGACGGCCGCTTCCTGGTGCAGGGCGTGCGCCCGATCACTCAAGCGATCGCCAACGACTGGCCGCTGGAGACGATGCTCTACCGCCTCGGCGCGCCGGAGCTGTCGAGTTGGGCCCGCGAACTATTGGAGACCAGCGGCGCGCCGCAGGTCGGCCTGGTTCCGGAGCTGATGGCCGAACTCGGCGAAAAGTCCACCGGCATACCGGAATTGGTGGCTGTCGCGATATCCAGGCAACCCGAGCTCGACACCTTCGAGCCCGGCGAACCCGGTGACGCCGTGCCACCTGTCGTGGTGGTTTTCGATCGCCCCAATTCGCCGGGCAATCTCGGCACGCTGATCCGCTCGGCCGACGCCTTCGGTGCCGGCGGCATCATCGTGACCGGGCACGGTGCCGACCAATACGATCCGCAGGCGGTCCGCGCATCCACCGGTTCGCTGTTCGCCATGCCGATCTTCCGTGCCGCCGGCCCCGCGCAGGTGCTCGAATTCCGTGACCGGCAGATCCAGCGCGGCATCCCGACCCGCATTGTCGGCACCGATGAGCACGGCGCGGACGCGGTTTTCGACTATGACTTCACCGAGGCGACGATCCTGGTCGTCGGCAATGAGACCAGCGGCATGAGCGCGGCCTGGCAGGAGGCCTGTGACGATATGGTCTATATCCCGATGGGGGGCACCGCCAGCTCGCTCGGTGCTCCCTCGGCCGCCGCGGTCGCGCTGTACGAAATTTCGCGGCAGCGTCGTACGTTGGTTCGAGGACGATAAGCAGGGAGAATGCGCGACGTGTCGAATATCGAGTTCACCAAGGGCCACGGCACCGAGAACGATTTCGTGGTGCTGCCCGATCCGGAGGTCCGGCTGGACCTGACGCCGGACCGGGTCGCCGCGCTGTGCGACCGTCGCCGCGGACTCGGCGCGGACGGTGTGCTGCGGGTGGCGCGCGCGGGCGCGCTGCGCGACGCGGGTGTGCTCGCCGAAATTCCCGAGGGTATCGCCGATACCGACTGGTTCATGGACTACCGCAATGCCGACGGCTCGATCGCCGAGATGTGCGGCAACGGGGTGCGGGTTTTCGCGCACTACCTGGCGGCGAAGGGACTCGAATCGCGTACGGAGTATGTCGTCGGTAGTCGCGCGGGGGCGCGTCCGGTCACCGTGCATTCCGGTGGGCCTGCCGATGGTGAGGTGACCGTTGGGATGGGGGTCGTTCGCGAGCTCGGTTCCTCGAACGCGACCATCGGTGGTTGGGCGCTGCCCGGCATCGGCATCGACGTCGGCAATCCGCACCTGGCCTGCGTCGATGCGAGCCTGTCCGTGGACGCGCTCGCCAAACTCGACCTCACCGTCGCACCCGGCTTCGACCCGGACCTGTTCCCACACGGCGTGAATGTCGAGATCCTGACCGGATTGGTCGACGGCGCGGTCGATATGCGCGTCTACGAACGCGGTGTCGGCGAAACCCGTTCCTGCGGAACCGGAACCGTCGCCGCCGCGGCGGCCGCTCTGGCCGCCGACGGTTTCCGCATCGCCACCGACACCGGTGAGGTGCGCGTCCGGGTACTCGGTGGTGAGGTCACCGTCCGCCTCGCCGAGGGTGCGGCTTGGTTGCGCGGCCCGTCGGTGCTGGTTGCGACCGGTCGAATTGCCGAAGACTGGTGGTCGTCGCATTCGCCGAGCTGAGCTCGCTGATACCCCTCGCCTGCGCAGCAGCCAGGACCGGCCTCGGCTGTGTCCAGGGATAACCGAATGCGCATTGGTCAGTACTCGTGGCAGCATGGATGGTGTATGACGAAATCGAAGACTTTTGAATTCACTCCGGCCGCCGACGACAACGACCACGTCGAGGCCGTCGAGGACACGACGGAAGACACCGGCGATGTAGTCGCCGAGCACGCCGCGCGGATGCGGCGGTCCGGGTGGACCGCCGACCCCACTGTCGGCGAGATGCAGCTCGACGAGCGCTCCTCGCTGCGGCGTGTCGCGGGTCTGTCGACCGAGCTCACCGATATCACCGAGGTCGAGTACCGGCAGCTGCGACTCGAGCGGGTCGTGCTGGTCGGGGTCTGGACCACGGGCACCGCCACGCAGGCCGAGGCGAGCATGGCCGAGCTGGCCGCACTCGCCGAAACCGCGGGTTCGGAGGTGCTCGAAGGACTGATCCAGCGTCGCGACAAGCCGGACCCGGCCACCTATATCGGTTCCGGCAAGGCCGACGAACTGCGCGCCGTGGTGCTCGAAACCGGCGCGGATACCGTGATCTGCGACGGTGAACTGACCCCGGCGCAGCTGACCGCGCTGGAGAAGGTCGTCAAGGTCAAGGTGATCGACCGGACCGCACTGATCCTGGACATTTTCGCCCAGCACGCCACCTCCAGCGAGGGCAAGGCGCAGGTATCGCTGGCTCAGATGGAATACATGCTGCCGCGACTGCGCGGTTGGGGTGAGTCCATGTCCCGGCAGGCCGGTGGTCGCGCGGGCGGCAACGGCGGCGGTGTGGGTCTGCGTGGTCCCGGTGAGACCAAGATCGAAACCGACCGTCGCCGCATTCGCGAGCGGATGGCCAAGTTGCGCCGTGAGATTCGCGAAATGAAGACCGCGCGCGATACCAAGCGGGCCCGCCGCACCTCCAGCGGCATCCCGTCGGTCGCCATCGTCGGCTACACCAATGCGGGCAAATCCAGCCTGATGAACGCGCTGACCGGCGCGGGCCTGCTGGTCCAGGACGCACTGTTCGCGACCCTGGATCCGACCACCCGCCGTGCCGAACTGGACGACGGCCGCGAGGTCGTCTTCACCGATACCGTCGGATTCGTGCGGCATCTGCCGACCCAGTTGGTCGAGGCGTTCCGGTCCACCCTGGAGGAGGTCACCGGCGCGGATCTGCTGCTGCACGTGGTCGACGGCTCTGACCCGCTACCCGCTGAACAGATCAAGGCGGTCCGCGAGGTGATCACCGATGTGATCAAGCAGTCGGGGGCATCGGCGCCGCCGGAGCTGTTGGTGGTCAACAAGATCGATGCGGTCGACCCGGTCGAGCTCACTCGGCTGCGCGCGATGCTGCCCGACGCGTCCTACGTTTCGGCGCACAAGGGGACCGGCATCACCGAACTGCGTGAGCGCCTCGCCGAGGTGCTCGGCGGCCTCGACGTCGAAATCAGTGTGCTGCTGCCCTACACCCGTGGCGATCTGCTCGCCCGCATCCATGCGGACGGTCGCATCACCACCTCCGAGCACGAGGAGGGCGGCACCCGGGTGCGCGCCCGCGTCCCGCACGCACTGGCGGCGGCGCTGTCGCAGTACGCGCATGCGGGTGGATCGTCCGAGACGAACGGCACGGATTCGTCCGAAGCCAATGGTTCCGCGAACTGAGTCGCTGAACGAAGGGCGGAGTCGGCCGGGTTCGCTTGCGAACCGGCCGGTCGGTAGCGAATGCCCGGCACATCCGGTGCGACACAGGCGAATTCGTTGCGCTATCGTCATCGAATCGACATCAGGAGGGTCAAATGTCGCATGACCACTCCGGTGCGGCTGATTCGGGTGATCGGCGCTCCGGTGATTCGTCGCTCGCCGCCCCGGTACTGAGTGACGGTGCGCCACTGTCGGTTTCGCTCACCGATACCGATGTGCGGGTGCTCGACACGCTGCTCGCGCCGCTGCGCGCGTGGACGAGTCCGCGGTTCTACGGCCTGGAGAACATTCCGGCCGAGGGTCCGGTGCTGCTGGTCGGCAACCATAACCTGATGGGCGGCATCGATGCGCCGCTATTGCTGCCCGAGGTGCTGCGCAGGCGCGGTCGACTGATCCGCGGGCTGGCCGAGAATGTGCTCATCAGTGTGCCCGGCATCCGTCAGTTGCTGCACCACTTCGGCACGGTGCGCGGCAACCGTCGCAACTGCCTGGCGTTGCTGGCCCGCGGCGAGGCCGTGATCGTGTTTCCGGGCGGTGGTCGCGAAGCGGTGCGCCGCAAGAACGAGAAGTATGTCCTCAAGTGGGAGGGCCGCTCCGGCTTCGCGCATATGGCGATCGAGGCGGGCGCGCCGATCGTGCCGGTGGCGATGATCGGTGTCGACGATGCCTACGACATCGTTTTCGACGGCGACCATCCGGTCATGCGACCGCTGCGCTGGGCCGTCGAGGCGCTCGGCCTGAACCGGGACCTGACCCCGCCGCTGATCCGCGGCGTCGGACCGACCGGCATCCCGCGTCCCGAGCGCTTCTACTTCTCCGCCGGTGCGCCGATCGACCCGGCGCCGTGGCGTGACGCGCCGGATAAGCATGCCGCCGCGGTGGAACTGCGTGACGTGGTCCGCAAGGAGCTGGAGGAGGAACTGAAGTTCCTGTTCAGCGAGCGCGATCGTGATCCAGGTCGCACCCTGTTCGGCCGACTGCGCAGTCTGTTCTGAGTCTGCTCTCAGCTATTTGTCAGTAACTCTCCATATTTTGGCTGAATGGCTGGAACGAGAGTACGTATGGCGGCGGTAGCGGGTGTAGCAGCAGTTCTGGTGGGTTTTCCAGCCGCATCGGGTGGCTTTTTCGCGTCCGCGGCTACGGGCGCCGATCCGGTCGTCGCATCCGGCAAAATGCTTACCTCGTCGCGCTCGTCCGATGGCTCGTATGTCGCCGATGTCGCGGTCGAGGACGACCGCAATCTGACGCTGCAGGTGTACTCGGCCGCCATGGGCAAGAACATCGAGATCCAGGTGCAGCGCCCCGCCGACACGTCCGTACCGCGCCCGACCCTGTATCTGCTCAATGGCGCGGGCGGCGGCGAGGATTCGGCGACCTGGCAGGCGCGGACCGATGCCGCGCAGTTCTTCGACGACAAGGATGTGAATGTCGTCACACCGGTCGGCGGCCATTGGAGCTACTACACCGACTGGCGCGCCCCCGATCCTGAGCTCGGCGTGAACATGTGGAAGACCTTCCTCACCGAGGAACTGCCCCCGCTCATCGATAGCGGACTCGGCGCCAACGGCACCAATGCCATCGCGGGCCTATCGATGTCGGGAACTTCGGTACTGCAACTTCCCATCGCCGCACCTGGCCTCTACAAGTCCGTGGCCGCCTACAGTGGTTGCGCGCAGATTTCCGACCCGGTCGGCTACAACTTCGTCAACGCCGTGGTCGCCGTTGGCGGTGGGGATTCGGCGAATATGTATGGGTCGCAAGGTGATCCGATGTGGGCCGCCAATGATCCGTACCTTCACGCCGACCAACTGCGCGGCCTGAACCTTTTCATCTCCGACGGCAGCGGCATCCCCGGCCAATGGGACACTCTCAACGGCGAGCACGCCCTGTCGGGCATGGGCGGTCTTGCGAACCAGGTCGGCCTAGGCGGCGCACTCGAAGCCGCCACCAACTACTGCTCACACAACCTGCAGTCCCGCCTGAACCAACTCGGCATCCCCGCCACCTACGACTTCCAGTCCACCGGCACACACTCCTGGGGCTACTGGGAAGACGCCCTGAAGGCCTCCTGGCCCGTCCTCGCCCAGGGGCTCGGCCTGCCCGCCTGACCGGACGAGCGGTCGCCATGCGATTGTGCGCGAACGTCGACAGCGAATCTCCATGAGCGCATTCTCGCCGCGGCGGGCAGCTGGGGTGGCAGGTGAGGGTGGGATTTCGGGGTGGGAAGTGAACGGGGGTTCTTGTTGCGGGTAACGTATGGGGGAACGACGGGTCGGTGTGGACCGGCCGTGGGGTCACTAGGAGGTTGGCGTGGAGCGCACACTGTTCGAACCCGAACACGAGCTGTTCCGGGAGTCGTTCCGCAAGTTTCTCGATCAGCACGTCGCGCCGAATCATGCGAAGTGGGAAGAGCAGGGCATTGTCGACCGCGAGGTCTGGCTCGAGGCCGGTAAACAGGGATTCCTCGGCATGGCCATGCCGGAGGAGTACGGCGGCGGCGGGGTCAAGGATTTCCGTTACAACGCGATCGTCGCCGAGGAGTCGGTGCGCGGCCAGTACTCCGGCCTCGGCTTCGCCCTGCACAACGATGTGATCGCGCCTTATCTGCTCGAACTCGCCAACGATGAGCAGAAGCAGCGCTGGTTGCCCGGCTTCTGTTCCGGCGAGATCATCACCGCCATCGCGATGACCGAACCGGGCACCGGCTCCGACCTCCAGGGCATCAAGACCCGCGCGGTCCGCGACGGCGACGACTGGATCCTCAACGGCGCCAAGACCTTTATCACCAACGGCATCAACTCCGATATCGTCATCGTGGTCGCCCAGACCGATCCGGACAAGGGCGCGATGGGCTTCAGCCTGCTCGTCGTGGAACGCGGCATGTCCGGTTTCGAACGCGGCCGCAACCTCGACAAGCTCGGCCTCAAGGCGCAGGACACCGCCGAGCTGAGCTTCACCGATGTTCGCGTTCCGGGTAAGAACCTGCTCGGCACCGAGGGTATGGGCTTCATCCACCTGATGAACAATTTGCCGCAGGAACGCATGTCGATCGCCGTCATGGCGGCCGCGGCCATGGAAGCCTGCCTGGAGATGACCATCCAGTACGTGCGCGACCGCAAGGCCTTCGGCAAGCCGATCGGCGCCCTGCAGAACACCCGCTTCGTGCTGGCCGAACTGGCCACCAAGACCACCGCCGTCCGCGTCCTGGTCGACCGCTTCATCGAGGACCTCGATGCGGGCAAGCTGTCGGTCGAGGACGCCGCCATGGCCAAGTGGTGGAGCACCGAGGAGCAGCTCTACCTCATCGACCGCTGCCTGCAGCTGCACGGCGGGTACGGCTACATGAAGGAATACCCGATCGCCAAGGCCTACATGGACGCTCGCGTCCAGACCATCTACGGCGGCACTACCGAAATCATGAAGGAAATCATCGGTCGTTCGCTGAAACTGAGCTGATACCAACCGATTTCGCGCTCCAGCCGCAGGCTCAGGTCTGCGGCTGGGCAATCGAGCCTGTTGCGCCATTGGCCGAAGTTGTCTAGTCCTGTTATCGGGCCACCGCGGCTCGAGGGCGAGCAGAAGGTAGGTTGGGCACAGTGACGGAGCAGGCCCTCGGGCACGAGCACACCTTCGGTACGAGCGCATTCGCGACCACATCCGATGGCCGTCGACTGCACTACATGGTGCGCGGAACCGGCGGGCCGACCGTGGTTTTCGAATCGGGTATGGGCTTTTCGCGGTCGATCTGGGGTTTGGTGCAGCCGGTGGTGGCCGAGCGCGTACGCGCCGTTGTCTACGATCGCGCCGGGAGCGGTCGCAGCGATGACGATCCGAACCCACGCACCCTCACCCGGATGGCCGGCGACCTCGCCGCGGTGCTGGCGGAACTGGGGGACGGCCCCTTCATCCTCGTCGGACACAGCTGGGGCGGTCCCATCGTCCGGGTCGCCGCGACCGCGGATCCGACCCGCATCGAGGGAATCGTGCTGGTCGATCAGAGCGACGAGAACTGCGAACTGTATTTCCTCCCCTCGGCGGAGAAGCGGTACGCGATGACCAGGGTCCTGCTGCCCATATTCGCCCGCTCCGGCCTCTACCGCCTGCTCGGCAGCCGGATCGGCAGTAAACAGCCCGCCGATATCGCCGCCGATCACCGCGCCGAGGATTTCACCCCGCGCGCCGCGCGCACCATGCTCGCCGAACAGGACCAATTCAGCGCAGGCCTGCGAACCCTCCGCGACCAACCGCACGAACTCGGCGCGGTGCACGTCAGCGTCATCACCGGCACGAAACTTCCGCGAACCGACAAGACCACCCGAATCGCACTGACCGCCGCCCACCGCCGCACCGCCGCCGCCTTCCCCAACGGCCGACTGGTCGAGGCCGAGCGCTCGGGTCACCTCATCATGTTCACCGAACCCGACCTGATCGTCGATGAAATCCTCCGCATCGCGGACCACGCCTAGGGTCGGGGTCTCGAGGGCAGCAACGGAATACGCGCTGTCAGATAGCACGAGTGACCGCCCGGGTCAGAGTCGGTAGTAGTCGATACAAGGTCCCTACGGCCCTTTCGGCTTCAGGCGCGAAAACCCTATGGTCAGAGCGTGGTAGGAGGGTGGGCCGGGGGGCTCGATCCCGCGGAAATTCGAACTCGCGAAGAATTCGCCGCTGCGCTGTCGGCCTTGCGCGTCGCGGCGGAGCTGACTGTCCGTCAGACCGTGGAACTTTCGGGATGTCCGCAGGGCACACTCAGCGGATGGTTTGCGGGACAACATGTTCCGACCGACGGCAATGAAAAGATGTTTCGCGCGGTGCTCGCCGTCTGCGGCATCGACACGCGGGCGGAGCAGGAGCCCTGGCTGACCGCGGTCCGTCGGGTGCGCGGCACCACCGGACGTCGCCGCCGCGATGACGAGAGTCCGTATCGGGGGCTGGAGCCGTACCGATTCGATGATGCCGGTTGGTTTTTCGGACGCGCCGAACTCACCTCGGAATTGGTGGTCAAGGTCGATGTACTGCTGCGCGCGCGGGGACGACCGCGCATTCTGTTCGTCATCGGAGCGTCGGGATCCGGCAAATCCTCCTTGCTTTCGGCGGGTCTGCTGCCCGCGCTGCACGAGGAGGGACTTACCGCCGGTGTCGCGCTGCCGGGCACACATCCGCTGGACGCACTGCGCGAACTCGAAGAGACCGAGGTCGTCGTACTCGATCAGTTCGAGGAGACCTGGACCCAGTGCGAGGACGAGGTGCGGCGGGCCGCATTCCTGGAGGCGATCGCCGACCATCAGGGCACCCGAACGGTTTTCGTGCTCGGCCTGCGTGCGGACTTCTACCGCCACGCCGCGGAGGAATCGGTACTGCACGATGCGCTGGCCGCGAATGCGGTGCTGGTCCGGCCGCTGAGCAGTGACGGCGTCCGCGAGGTCATCGTCGAACCGGCGCGCAAAGCGGGCTGGACCGTGGACGAAGACCTGGTGCAGTTGCTGCTGCTCGAACTCGCACCGCACGGCTCCCGCGCGGCACACGATGCGGGTGCCCTGCCACTGCTTTCGCACGCGCTGTTGCAGACCTGGCAGCGCGGCACACGGCGGCGGATGACCGTCCTCGACTACAACGCGGTGGGGCGGATCGGGGGTGCGATCCAGCGCAGCGCCGACGCCGGCTATTCCGATCTCACCACCGCGCAACGTCAGATCGCGCGCCGCACCTTCCTACGGTTGGTGACCATCGACGAGGAGAGCGTGACCCGGCGGCGGGTGCATCGTTCGGAACTGTTCTTCGACGACGACTCCGCAGCCGACGTCAATGCCGTGATCGATCGCTTCTGCGCCCAGCGCCTGCTCACCTGTGAGGAGGAGACCGTCGAGATAACCCACGAGGCCATCATCGGCGCGTGGAACCGATTGTCGGACTGGGTGGACAGCGATCGCGGCGGACTCATCGTGCACCGCAGACTCACCCACGCCGCCCAGGTCTGGCACGACAGTGGTTGCGATCCGGGCGAACTGCTCGGCCCGGCAAGGCTGCCGCTCGTGCGGGAATGGGCGAGCACCGGCGGTCACCAACGCGATCTGAATCAGCGCGAACGCGACTATATCGCCGCCAGCTCCGCCGAACAGCAAGCCGCGATCCTCGCCCAGCGCCGCCGCACCCGCATCCTGCAGCGGCTGGTCGCGGCATTGGCGATGGCCTCGGTGGTTGCCCTCGTGCTTGCACTGGCGGCCTACGCCCAGCAGCAGGGTGCCGTGCAGGCGCGCGATGACGCGATGTCCCGGCAGATCGCACTGCAGGCAGTTCGATTGCGGGACAAGGACCCCGCACTGTCGGCGCAACTGGCCTTGGCGGCCTATCGGGTCGAGCCGACATTGGAAGCGCGTTCGGCGCTGTTGGATTCGAGTGCCGTGCACACGCCGGTGCGGTTCGTCGGGGAACACGCGGGGCGCACGGTCGTCGCCACCGATTCTCGCGGCACGCTGCTGGCCATCGGTGCCGTGGATGCGACGGTCGGCCTGTACCAGGTGAGTGGCGGCACTACCCCGGCGAGCGAGGTCGGTCAGATCCCGGCACCCGCGGGACCGCCGGGGCCGCAGCCGATGGTGTTGGAGATCGGTCCGGGTGACGATGTCCTCGTCAGGATCACCGCCGGTCGGATCGAGCTGTGGAATATCGCGGATCCGCGTGCACCGCATCTGCTTTCGACCGTGCGAAGTCCCGGTGTCACCTACACCGGTGCGGCATTCAGCCCGGATCGACGCCAACTCGCCGTGGGCACCACCGATACCGGCCTGGCCAGATGGGATATCGCCGATCCCGCCCACCCCGTCGCCTTGCCCACGCTCGTCCTGCCCGCCGGTTCCCCGGTGGTGGCATTCAGCCCGGACGGCACAATGCTGGCCGCGGCGGGACCCGAAGCGTCGGTGCGGATCTGGCGTCTCAGCGGAACCAACGCAGAGCAGGACTTCGACCGCGCTCGAGACGGTTCCACCGCGCAGGCGTTGGCGCTACGGTTCAGCCCCGACAGCAAAACCCTTGTCGCGGGCGGCCGATCGCGCGAAGTGCTGCGCTGGCGCCTCGACGATCCGGCCGCACCGACCGAGTTGCCGAGATTGCGCGGATTCGACAGCTACATCAACGATCTGATCTTCAGCCCCGACGGATCCCGACTCGCCGCGGGCAGTTCCGATCACAGCACCCGCATCTGGAATACCACCACCGAATCGACCGAGCCCGAGCTGATCCTGCCGAATCTCGCGATCGTGGTCTCGGTGCGCTACGCACTCGATGGACGCATGGTCGTCACCGGTGACGAGACCGGTGTGGCGCACCTGTGGCCACTGCCCGGCCCGGTGTTGCGTGGTGCGCAGGGCACCATCTACCAGACACCGATCGAGCGCACCGGCACCCGATTCCTCACCGGAACCGGCGCGAGCGACAGTCGTCCCCGCATCTGGGACATCACCGACCCGGCCACACCGATCGACTACCCGCCACTCGGGGTGGGCGATGACGAAAAGACCTGCGGTGCCGTCGCGTTCTCCGCCGACGGCACCCGCGCCGCCATCGGAACCCGCACCGGCCACATCTATCTCTGGGACGTCCGTGATCCCCGTCAGCCGCATCGGCTGGGGCAACCGATCGAAGCGGTCGAGGGCATCGTGGCCGCGATCGCCTTCAGCCCCGACGGATCCGTACTCGCGGTCGTCGGACAGGACAATCCGATCGCAACGATATGGAACCTCGCGGACCCGAACACTCCACAGCCCATCGCCGCCCTCGATCTGAAAGAGGCGTTGCCGAATCTGGTCGCCATCGATTCGACCGGCACCCTGCTCGCCATAGCCACCACCGATGACGTCGTGCGCATATGGGACATTCGCGATCGCGGCCGGCCGCCTCGAGAACTGCCGTCGCTCAAAGGTTTCGACAACGACGTGGCCTCGGTGGCCTTCAGCCCGCAGGGCCGGACGGTCGTCGCGGGCAGCACCGACCACACCGCCCGGCTCTACGACCTGTCCGATCCCGAAAACCCCCGCAACCTCGGCACGCTCGACGGACCACCCGACCCGATCATCACGGTGAACTTCAGTCCCGACGGCCGTTACGTCGTCGGTGGCGGTGAGGGCAGCGATATCTGGATCTGGGATGTCATCGATCCGGATCGGCCACGCCGGGTCGCCGTGCTGACCGCATACACCGGCCGGGTCAACGACGCGGGCTACGCACTCGGCGGCCAACTGCTCATCGGCGCCGGTCCCGATAAGGTCGTGCGGCTGTGGGCGACCGATCCAGGCCGTGTCGCCGATGCGCTGTGCGATAGCGGCAGCGCCGGACTGAGCGAGGCCGAGTGGCAGCGCTACCTGCCCGGCGTGCCGTCCCGACCGCTCTGTTCGACACGCTGACCCGCCGCGCAGCGCCTGTATGGACGTTGTATGGACTGTTCCGCATGGCGTTATCGCAGGTCGGACGATTGCGGAGCACTACTTCCGACTCAGGGACAACCATCATGTCGATACCTCTGCCAACCGTGAAACCGGACCCGACACCGGGATTCCAACGTGCGCTCGGTGTTTTCCACCGTGCTGCTCGGCAGGTTCCCGCGTATGCGGACTTCCTCGCCGCGCACGGCGTCTACCCCGCCGATATCCACACCCTCGCCGATTTCGCCAATGTCCCCGCCATGACGAAAGAGAACTATTTGCACCGATATCCGCTCGACGCGCTCGTCTGGCGCGGCGATATCACCAGGGCCGGAACGTGGTCCACGAGTTCCGGTTCCACCGGCCGTCCGACCTATTGGCCGCGCGATATCGCCTCCCTCGACGAGAGCACCGAACTTTACGCGCGGATCTTCCAGCAGTGCTTCGGGTCCCAGCGCCGTTCGACGCTGCTGGTGATCGGCTTCGCCATGGGCAACTGGATCGGCGGCACCTACACCTACACCGGTGCGCTGATGCTGCGCCGCCGCGGCCATCGACTCTCGGTCATCGCCCCCGGCATCGACGCCGAAGCGATCCTGGACAATATCGCGACGCTCGGGCCGCGTTATGACCAAGTGGTGCTCGCGGGCTATCCGCCGTTCATCAAGGATGTGCTGGACCGGGCGCCCGAAGAGGTGCTGGGTCAGGATCTGCGAATCCTGTTGGCGGGGGAGGCGATCAGCGAGAACTGGCGTGACTGGGTGCTGCGGCGCATCGGCAAATCCGGTGATCCCACCGCAACTTGTCTGATGTACGGGACGGCTGATGCGGGCATCATGGGGCACGAGACCGCGACCACCATCGCCGTGCGCCGGCTGGCCGCGCGAGAGCGCGTCGTCGGCGCGGAACTGTTCGGTGCGGACGAAATCCAGCCCACCCTGGTCGAATACGATACCGACTACCGCTTCGCCGAACTCGATGCCGAGCAGCGCTTCCTGTTCACCAGCGACACCGCGATCCCGTTGGTGCGCTACCGCATCAACGATCAGGGTGCGCTGTTCTCGGCCACCGAACTCGCGGATCTGGTCGGCGACAACGATATTCCGATTACCACCTCGACCGATTCGTGCGGATTCCTGGCTCTACACCGGCGCACCGATATCGCCGCGTCCTTCTACGCGCTGAAGATCTACCCGGACAGCGTGCGAATGGCCCTGGAACATCCGGACATGGCCTCGACGGTGACCGGAAAGTTCGTACTCGCCACCAGCACCGGCAGGCAGTTCGAGCAGACCCTCACCCTGCGGGTCGAATTGCGCGCGGACACGCACCCGATCGAGGGTTTCGCGGTGCGGCTGCGGCGCGCGGTCGTGGACGCGCTGGAACGTACCAACACCGAATACCGCCGACTGCACCGGACGCTGGGCGCGGCCGCCGAGCCCGAGATCAGCCTGCGGCCCTTCGCATCGGCCGGATTCGAAGCCGATATCAAACATCGCTGGACGGAGCGCGCGGCATGATCGAGATACTGCACCCTGAAAAAGATTCCGCACGGATCGCGGAATTGCTCGCGCCCGGTTCCGGGTTCCGCTACGTCGATGCGTGGGACGGCTGCCTGCCCGAACTGGTCGCCCTCGACCATCCCCGGCTCGTTGCCGCCACTGCGCAGGCCCGAGCGGATATGGCGAATCACATTGCGTCGCTGCGCCGTAGTGGACCGGCGGCTCGCTATATCGTCTTTCCCTGGCGTCGAACCGTGGTGAAACTGCCCGATGCCGAACACTTCTGGCGACTGCGCACGGCCCGCAACCGATTCCTGATCGAAACCCACGAGCAGCGGACCTGGTCGGAGGCTTTGATCGGCATCGCCGGGCTGAGTGTCGGCGCGGCGGCGCTCTCGGTCTGCTCGCTGACCGGCGCGCGACGCTTCCGTCTCGCCGAACGCGACACCCTCGGCACGACGAATCTCAACCGCTTGGCCGCCTCGGTCTGCGATCTGGGCGCGCCGAAACTGACACTCGCACAACGCCGCACGCTGGAGGTCGACCCCTACACCCGGATCGATGCTTTCCCGCGCGGCTATGTGCCCGAGTTCGCGGACGACTTCCTCGGCGGGCATGGCACCGAGCGGTTGGCCGTGCTACTCGAGGAAATGGACGATCTGCCGATGAAATTCGATATTCGACGACGCGCGAAGGCAGCCGGAATCCCGGTCGTCATGGTCACCGATAACGGCGACAATGTGCTGCTCGATATCGAACGCTACGACCTCGACCCGGCCTATCCGATCCTGCACGGCCGTGTCGAATTCGCGGCACACTGGTCGCTCGCCGAACTCGGCGATCCGGACCAACGGTCCCGGCTGGTCGGTGCCATAGTCGGCGGCGGACTCACCTCGCGGCTGCGCTATTCGCTGACCCAGGTGGGCCATACGCTGCCGACCTGGCCGCAGCTCGGCACCGCGGCGACCATGGCCGGCGCCGTCGGCGCACTGGCCGCGCGTTTGATCGCGTGCGGTGACGGGCTGCGCTCCGGGCGCTATCGGGTGGATCTCGACGAACTGCTGCTCGGTGTGTCAGCGGTGAGTACGTCGTCGTGACCGTTGCGGCGGCACCAGCTGAGCAGGTAATGCGCGTGCACGCCGCACCACCGGTAGATCGCATTGGCGGTCAGCGGTAATTCGGGATCGTGCTCGCCGCGTTCGAGCACGATCGGCCCGATATAGACGCTGGCCACCTTATTGGCGGTATTGAGACCGACCCGCGCGGCCTTGGCCAGTGAAACGGCGTCGGTGGCACGGCCCGCGGCAATGGCTCCGGCCAGCCGCGCGGCCGTCTCACCGCGCTGCCCCTGGAACAGTCGATACAGCGGGGGCGGCGTGGCCGGCGGCGGCTCGAGATGTGGCCGCCGTCCGGTCGCCGCCGGGGGAATCGCCTCCAACAATGCCGGGACGCCAGAGGATTTCGAATAGAAGCCGGCCAATTCCGAAGACCTGAGCAGTGCTTCGTCCAGATGGTCGCGCTCCATGCTGTGCCCCTGCGCCGCCATCAGCACCGCGGCCTGGCGTTGCGCCGAACCCAGCATATCCAGCACGTCCAAGCCGTCGAAGCCGTACTCCAGCGCCGGATCGTTCCAGATCAGATCGGTGATCACCACATCGAAGCGGACCTGGTGCACGACCTCGCGCCGCACGGCCCGCCGATCCAGCGCCACCGCGACGGTCGAACCAGCGAATGCTTGCTTCAGTACCGGTTCGATGACCCGACCGAGCGGCGAGGCCACCAGTATTCGCAGGTGCCCCATATCCCGTTCGAGCAACATATTGCCCGCACCCAGGCTCATCGGGTGATTCTTACACCCGCCGTGGTCGGGTGCAGGCGAATTGCGGTACAGCTCAGTGAATTTCCGCCCAACCGATCGCGGTGAAATGTTTGGCTACCGGTGTGCAATGCCCAGAGTGTGACCATACGAACCCCGAAGACTACGCATTCTGCGGGAACTGTGGGGCGCCCTCGCGCCGAGTGGATCCTGTGGAGGGGAGGACACAGCCGACCGGACCCGGTTCGCTGCGTCGTGACGAGGCCACCCGGTATCTTTGCGCGGCTGTCCATTTGGACAGTGTGCTCGCCACCGAGGTGGTCGAGAAGGTGTTGGAAGAACCGCTGCGATCGGTCGCTCGTTCACCCGGTGTGGATCTGGTCGCGGTGGCCAAACACGCGGTGGCCGCTCGGACTCGGCATCTGATCCGTGATCTGGCGCTGTTCACCGTGCTGATCCTGCTGATCGGCAACCAATTCCTCGCCGTCGAGCCCGGTGGCGCGCTCAGCTACCTGAACGTCCTCGATCCGTTCGTGCTGTTGTCGAAGCTGGCGATGTCCGCCATCGTGCTCGCCTGGGTGGCGGTCTTCGCCGAGGCGTATGCGGCACGCTGGGGTCGCACGGCACATACGTTGCGGCGCGGCGTCTTTCGGGCTTCGAGCGCACCGGTGCCGCATCTGGCGGCGGTCCGCGACGAAATCGACCACGTAGCGGCGTACGCGGGCGGCAATGTCACGGTGTACCACGGATATCAGCCGTTCCTCGGGCACGGATTTCCGCTCGGCGCGTGGTCGATGGCGCTGGATATCACCAAGGCGCGCAAAGACGATGCGCCGATCCAGGCATTCACCGTCACCGAACTGAATGAACGGCTGCGCAAGCAGATCGCCCAACTCGACGTGCCGAATCTCGACGTCTACAACCGATTGTTCGTCAACGGCAACGATATTCATCACGATCGGCGCTTCCTGCCGGATACGCTGGGTCGCCCGCTCGACCGGGTTCCGGAGTCCACGGTCGAAGCGCTGATGCTCGCGCCGGAGGATCGTGCCCGGCCCTATCTGACCACCGAAATCATCGGCTGGGACGGCGAATTGGCGTGGTCCGGCTTCCTGCGGCTGGCCGCCAGCTCCACCTCGCTGTTCGTGGAGTCCACGTACTGCATGGTGCCGCCGCTGCACAAGGCCTATCACGAAGTCGACGAACTGCTGTTGCGCCCGCGTCCGCGCCAACTGCTCAACCTGCTGTGGCGCAGTCTGCTCCGGCTGCCGCGCATGTGGCTGCGCGCCGTGCCGAATGTCGTATACCAGGCCTTCGCCGACGTGCGCAGGCGCCGGAAGCTGGCGCGTCAGCAGAACGAGATCAGCCAGGTCTTCACCTTCGATCACGGTGCGCTGCTGAGCATTCGGGAGGCGGCCAGTGATCTGCGCGTAGATAAGCGCGGCAGGTCGATCGGCTACCACCGCTACTTCCAACTGCTCGACCAGGAGATGTACACCAAGATCCTGGAGAAGCGGGTCTTCGAGACGCTGGCCGCCTTCCTGGTGGAGAAGAACATCGATCCCGACGAACTGCTGCGGCGCGGCGAACAGATCACCAATAACAGCGTGACCATCAGTGGCGATGCGACGCTGCTCAATTCGTCGATCGGCGGTTCGACCGCGACGACGGTGAACGCGGCGGCCGGCGACGCGGCCGAGCGATGAGACCCACGACCCAGTGGCACAGGAAGGCACCCATGGACAAGAACACCGGAGTCACCATCGGCGGCGATGCGCGGCTGTCCCGATCGGCGATCGGCGGGCACGATGCGACGGTCACCAACACCAATGGTCCGCGCCATGCGGCGGCCCCGACGAATCTGCCCGAACTCCGCGACGCGCTGACCGAACTGCTGAGCGTCATCGGCACGGCCACCGAGGGCCTGGGTGATCGCGACGATATCGTCGCCGCCGTCGAACAGGCCCGCGCCGAGGCCGACAAGGACCGCCCGAACCGGCATCTGCTCGTCGGACTCTTGCATGCCGTCGCCAGGGCGGTGGTCGGCATCGGCTCGCTGGCCGGGGTGGTCACGGCCCTGGAGGCCGCCGCCACCTCGATCCTCGGCGGCTGAGCGACGACGGTGTCCGGCGGTTCTCATGGCGACATGCTGGAAATGCCGGGGCCCGCTCCCCGGGACCTGGCAGCGGCACTGCACCTCATGCGGTGCGCAGGTGTGCTGGAACTGTGGACGCGAACCGGCCGATACCGCACGCCGGTTCTGCACCGGCTGCGGCACCGACCTCGCGCCTGGGCAACCTGAACGGCCCACTCCGAGAACGTCTTTCGTGAGTGCGCCGGTGCTGTTGTCGGCGGCACTCGCCACCACCGTCTCGGTGGTACTGGTACTCATCTCGTCCGACGGCCGGTCGGGGCCGTCCGCGACGCCGAGCGCTGCCACCGTCCCGGTGCTGGAAGCGCTCGGCGCTCGTGCCCCGGTGACGACCACGACCAGTGCACCGCCGGCCACCGTCGCGGCAGTGGTATCCGCCTCCGCCGCAGTCGTTTACGCCTATTTCGACGCGATCAACCGGCGCGACTATCCGCAGGCGTGGGCGCTCGGCGGCCGCAACCTCGACTCCAGCTACGACGATTTCGTGGAAGGCCTGGCCACCACGGACCGCGATGCGGTGACGATCACCTCGGAAGAGGGCGATACCGTCCACATCCGGCTGTCCGCCCGGCAATCCGATGGCACCTACCGCACTTTCGCGGGCTACTACGTCGTTCGGGACGGCGCGATCGTCTCCGCATCCATTCGCGTGGCCTGACCCAGCAGGGTGACGATGGTCGCGGCGGTCCAGCCGAGTTCCGCGCCGGGGCGGGTGGCGATGTAGTCGGCGATCTCTTCGACCGTCCAGGCATGGGATTCGGTCAGGCCCGCGGCGAGGTGGCGTATGTAGGCCGCCGACGGCGGGTTGCCGGGCAGGTCGGTGTAGCGCCACGGGGCGGTGATGGTGAGGACCGGATGTCCCTCGAAAGTGCCGGTGCAGACCAGGGTTTCGTAGCGACCGGGACCGAGTGTCGAGCGGCCGTGGGTGATTGCTTCGCACAGGTCCAAGTCGGTTCCGGGGGTTCGGTACATCTCCTGGGCGGCGATATCGCAGAACTGGTCGATGGTGACCAGATGGGCGCGGGCGGCGGTTTCACCGGAGGCGTCGGGGTCGTAGAAGGCTCGGCCGCCGGTCCAGGTCAGCGATTCGGTGGCGAAATATTGCACGCCGGGCAGCGTCAGCGGTACCGAGCGCAGCGGTTCGGCCCCGTGGCGGCAGCCGGGGAGCGTGATCGCGCCGCCGTCGGGTGTGCCGCCGGCGAGGTAGCAGCGCAGGCGGCTCAGATGCATATTCGAGCCGTACGACGCGTACCACACGGTCTCGGTCATGGCGCTGATTCGGGCATCGCACCCGCCTTTCGTTCGGAAATCACCTATGACACGAGCATGCCACGGGTGGCGGTATCAGCGCCTTGCGACCGTGAGCACGTCCGGTACCAGTGAGTTCGGCAGTGGGCGATGCACCGGCCGCTGTTCGACAACGGTGAATCCGGCCGCCTCCACCAGCGAACGCATCTCCTCCGGCGGCGGAAAGTAGGCGAGCCCCCGCACCGCAGGCGGCTGTAGAGCCATTGCCCACCGGCTGCGCGGATTGTTGATCACGATTGCGAGCAACCCGCCGGGCCCCAGCACCCGATGGAACTCCGCGAGTGCTGCCGCATGATCGAAGAAATGGAAGGCGTGTGTGGACACCACCGCCTCCACCGCAGCGTCGGGCAGGCCGAGATCCTCGGCTTGACGATTGCGCCAGTTCACCCGATCCGACCGCGACCGCGCCCGCATCAACATCCCCAACCGACGCATCGCAGCCGTACACCACATCCGGGTGCAGCTCGCGTTCTATGCGGGCGGCGAGAATACCGGTGCCGCAGCCGATATCGGCGATCCGACGCGCCCGCCGATCCGCAATTGCGCGATGATCTCGTCCTGCGGTGGGCGATAGGCCACCCGCTGCAGCATCGGGAAGTTGTAGAGCTGCGCGGCCCGGTTCCAGCCGTGGGTCACCAATCCGTTGAGTGCGCGCCTCGGCGATTCCGATATGGCAGACATCGCTGTCCCTTCGAAGGTGTCACCACAGCCTAAGTTGTCTGGGACGGAATCGGCACCCCCGGGTCTGTGCGCTGCTGACGGTGTATGGCTGACTCGTGGAGATGCAGATTTCCGTAAAGAGTGATGCATCAGTCCGCCAAGCCGTGCTGTCTCAGGAGGCTATTCGGCGGTGATCTGGAAGTTCAGCGTGCCGTCGGGGGTGGTGGCGTTGAGCGCCACACCCTCTGCGCCGGTGCGTTATTCGCGCGCTGGGAAGTCGAATCCGCGGCGGGCGCGAGCGAAATGCGTACACTGGCCCAGCCGGCAGCAAATCTGAAACAGGTGTCCGTCAGCCGACGTTGGAGGGTAATTGTCAACACGACGCGACGACATTCTGGACGCGGCACGGGACCTGATCGTGCGCGAGGGCTACGCCGGCGCCAGTATGCATGCGATCGCGCGAGCGACAGGTGTTACCCGCCCCGCGCTGTACGCCGAATTCGGTGACAGGGACGACCTATTCGAGGCACTGCTCGATCGCGAGGAAGAACGGGTGCTGGCCATGGCCGCCGAGGCGACCCCGGTATTCCAGGAGGGCGCGGATCTGGCCGCGATCGCGGCGGACGTCTCGGCCGATGCCGTCGATATCTTTCTCGACCTCGTCGCGGCCGCGCCGCAGAGCTGGCGATTCGTGCTGATGCCCGGCGACGGCCTACCCGAAACCGCGCACGAACGGGTGGATCGCGGCCGCGAGGCGCTGCGGGAGCGCAGTCGAGCGGTGCTCGCGCTGATCGCCGCGCTCACCGAGCGAGATATGGACGAAGAGTTGTTGAGCCACGCGGTGATCAGTGCGAGCGAGACCGGTGCGAGGCTGGTGCTCGCCGAGGACGGCGCGCAACGGCGCGAGGCGGTATCCGAGACATTGCGCTGGGTGGCGCGCCGGGCGGTCGCCGCTGCCGGAATCGGGGAGAACTAGCGATGGCCGACGCGAAACAAGCAGCGCCCCATAAGCAATCGGCTAAACGCAAGTACGCCAAGCGACTTCAGCCAGCCGACCGGCGTGAGCAACTACTCGACGCGGCGTTGCGCATTGTGGCGGAGGCGGGGTTCACCAGCGTGAGCATTGCCGCCGTCGCCGAGCGCGGCGGGGTGACCAGGCCGGTCGTCTACGACTCCTTCGGCAGCCGTGACGAACTGCTCGAGGCGCTCATCGAACGCGAGACCGCGCGCATGGCGGCGGCGGTGGCCCGCTCGGTCGCCGAGACCGCCGCGACACCCGAATTCGGCACCGCCGCACCGGAACAGCTGCCCAGGATGCTCGGCCACTTCATGGCCGAGGTCTGCTCGATGCCCGACACCTGGCGGCTGGTGTACTTCCCGATCGATGGTGTGCCGCCGGTATTGCGGGAACGGGTCGCCGCGGCTCGCGACGAATTGCGCGCCCCACTGCGGCATGAACTCGGACTGTGGCTGGCGGAGCAGCCCGATGCCGATGGCGTCGATCCGGATGTCTTGGCCCAGGTCGTACAGGGCACCATCCAAACCGCGGCGCGCCTGGTGCTCGACCATCCCGATGAATTCGGCATCGACCGAATTCTGGCCCTGTTCGACTACCTGTTCTTCCGTGCGGCATAGCGACTTTCGCCGCCGAACGGTTCGCCCATCTCGGTCCAGTGGGCCGTGATTTGACCCTGACGTAGCGTCAGGCTCGACGATGTGGCGGTGAGCGAAACCTATCCAGCATTCGATATCAGTCCGGTTCCCGTACCCGCGCTCGACGCCGTGGCGCCGGAACTTTTCCGCGGCCTCTACGGGATGCCGATGTTCGTCACGGTGCCGACGGCTGATCTGGTCGCGTCGGTGGACTTCTGGACCCGCGGACTCGGCTTCTTCGACCTGTTCTCCATTCCCGGCCGACTCACCCACCTGCGGCGCTGGGCATTCCAGGATGTCCTGCTCGTATCCGCCGACCAGGCCGCGGCGGCAACCGAACTGAGCGTGAGCTTCGCCTGCGTGCTGAGCCAGCTCGACGAGATCGCGGTCGCGTGTGAGCAACTGCTGCCCGATTGCACGTCCGGTCCCCGGCCGATGCCGTGGAATACGGTGGATCTCGAGATCCGAACGCCGGACAACATGCGGGTGATCATGACCGCGGCGCGACCGTACGATGCGAACAGTGCCGAAGCCGAGCTGTTGCAGTCCATCGGGATCGGGGAGCCGCCGGCATGAGCGCGCCTGTCAGACTGGGCGATGTGACTGATCAGGCCGATGCCGGTCGCACCGTCGGTGCGACCGCCGCGTGCACGGGCGTCACGATCCGGACGCTGCACCATTGGGATGCGATCGGGCTCGTGTGCCCGACCGAGCGCACCGACGCCGGGTACCGACTCTACACGAGCGCGGACCTCGCCCGGATCCATCGCGTGCTCATCTACCGTGAGCTGGGCGTACCCCTCGATGAGATCAAGACGGTCCTGGATGCGCCTGCCGCCGATGCGACGTCGTCGCTGCGTCGGCAGCGCGACGAACTCCGCGAACGCGGCACCCGCCTGCAACAGATGGCCGATGGCATGGACCGCTTGATCGAGGCCAGAGAATCCGGAATCCTGCTCTCCGCCGAGGAGCAGGTCGAGATCTTCGGCGAGCACTGGCAACCCATCTGGACCGCCGAGGCTCACGACCGCTGGGGTGACACTGCCGAGTGGGCCCAGTACGCCGAACGCGCCGCGGACCGAACCGCCGCGGACTGGCAACAGATCGCCGACATCGTCGACGCACTCAACGCCGACCTCGCCGCCGCCTACCGTGCCGGAGTGCTCCCCGGCAGCGACGAAGCCAACGCCCTGGCCGAACGCCACCGCGCCTCCATCGACACCTACTTCGACTGCACCCCCGCCATGCACATCTGCATCGCCCGCACCTATCTCACCGACCCGAACTACACCGCCTTCTTCGACACCCTCGCCCCCGGCCTGACCCCCTGGCTATCCGCCATCATCCACGCCAACGCGGGTCAATCGAGAATGGACTGATAAAAGTGTCCTCTCGACGTTTGCGTCAAGGATTCACCTGGTGGTGACGAGCGTCCCGCGGGCTCGGAATTCCTGTGGCGGACAGCCTTGCCAGCGGCGGAAGGCGCGGATGAAGGAGGCGGCCTCGGCGTAGCCCAGGCGGGCGGCCACCTGTTCGGTGGTCATATCGGTGTGGCTGAGCAGTTCCTCGGACATCATCTGGCGTACCTCGTCGAGGAGGTTGCGGAAGGAGGTGCCTTCGTCGCGCAGGCGGCGAGACAGTGTGCGCGGGCTCATGAAAAGCGCTGCGGCGACGGCGATTTGGTCCGGAATCTCACCCGGATTGCGGACCAGCAGGTCACGCACCGAACCGGCGACACCGGTGCGGGCGCGGCGGGCGGTGAGCAGATCGCGGCAGAGTTGTTCGCATGTCCCGCGCGCCCATTCGTTGGCCTGCGGCAGCGCGACATCGAGATACGAACTGTCGAAAGCCAATTCGTTGACCGCCGCGTCGAATTGCGGCTCGACACCGAAGACGGCGCGGTAGTGGGTGGTATCCGCCGGAGCGGGATGGCGGAAGCTGATCCGGGTGGCGGGCACACCCGCGGAGAACCGCTCCCGGCCGATGGACTGGATACCGGTGATGACGCGCTCGGTCAGGAAGGCGCGCACATCCTCCGGAATCTCCGAATCGTCGAAGATGAGCCGCGACTCGGCCGGTCCCTCCTCGAAGGTCAGCCGGCCGAACACGAAGGCCGAATCAACATAGCGCAGCGAGACCTCGATCACCTCGCGCACCGTGCGACTGCTGAGCAGCGCCAGCCCCCACGGTCCGTACAGCGATAAGTGATAGCGGTTCCCGGCCTCGACGCCCAATCCGGGTTCGGTGCCGCATCGCGCGAGCAGATTCCGCACGACGCGCACCTCTTGCCGCGCCGTCACCTCGGCATCGGGATGGCTCACCGCCTCCGGAGACAGCTTCGTGCCCTCGAGACAGAGTTCCGGCGACATGCCGCGTTCCTGTGCCAATTGCATCAGCACATGCACGCTGGATGTACTACGCAGGAGATCCCAATCGAACACTGAACTGCATCCTCGTCGAAGCCGGTCGCGTCTTGCTCTTGGCGGAAGATATCAATCCTTTCTTCTCCATCGCAGGAAAATCGGAACACCCGGTGCCGCGCCGGCGGAAATGCCACGCTGGAGGGTGGGGCACAGCACAGGAGGTGAGCCGGATGAGTACGGCGGAACAGCAGGTCGAGATCGAGGTACACAATCCCGCCGACGGCAGCGTCACCGGCCGGGTGCCCGACGAATCGAGTGCGGCGGTGGCCGCGACGGTGCGCGAATTGCGCCTGTTCCAGCCGGAATGGGAGGCGATCGGTCCGGATGAGCGCGCCGAATGGCTGTTTCGGCTGCAGGATTGGCTGCTCGATAATTCCGACGAGCTCACCGATGTGGTCCAGTCCGAAACCGGTAAGACCCGCTACGACGCGGAGATCGAGGTGCCCGCTGCGGTCAATCTGATCAAATACTGGGCGCGCAATGCCGCGAAATTCCTGCTCGACGAGCATCCGGCTCCGCACAGCCCACTCGGCCGGACCAAGCGGCTGGTCAAGACCTATCGGCCGCATCCGGTGGTCGGGATCATCACGCCGTGGAACTTTCCGCTGCTCAATGTGTGCTTCGATGCGCTGCCCGCGCTGATGGCCGGTGCCGCGGTGCTGGTCAAGCCGTCGGAGGTCACGCCGTTGAGTGCGGTCGCGCTGGCGCGCGGGTGGGCAGAGATCGGTGCGCCGCCGGTCTTCGCGGTGTCGACCGGGCGCGGAGATACCGGACGCGCGGTTGTCGAGGCGGTCGATTATGTCCAGTTCACCGGATCCACCAAGACCGGCAGGGCGATCGCCGCCGCCTGCGGGGCGAGCCTGACTCCGTACAGCCTGGAACTCGGCGGCAAGGATCCGGCGATCGTCCTGGCGGATGCCGATATCGAGCGGGCCGCGGCGGGCATCGCCTATGGCGGACTGTTCAATTCCGGTCAGGTCTGTATCTCGATCGAGCGGGTGTATGTCGAGGCGCCGGTCTACGACGAGTTCGTGACCAGCCTGACCGAACAGGTGCGCAAGCTGCGGCAGGGACACGACGGGCGCGGGTTCGCTTTCGATATCGGCGCGATGGCGACCGAGGCGCAGCGCGATATCGTGGCACGCCATGTCGAGCAGGCGGTGGCCGCGGGCGCGCGGATCACCACCGGTGGCAAAGCGACCGGGGTCGGCACCTTCTTCGAACCGACCGTGCTGGTGGATGTGGACCATTCGATGGCGTGCATCAGCGAGGAGACATTCGGCCCGACCATTCCGGTGCTGAAGGTCGCCGACGAGGACGAGGCGGTGCGCCTGGCCAATGATTCGGTCTACGGGCTCTCGGCCACGGTCTGGACAAGAGACCGCAAGCGCGGCGAGCGGGTGGCGCGGCGGCTGGAGGCCGGTGCGGTCAATATCAACGACGCTTTCGCGAATCTGTTCAGCTTCGCGCTGCCGATGGGCGGGTGGAAGGATTCCGGGATCGGCGCGCGGTGGGGCGGGGCCGCCGGAATCCGGAAATACTGTCGCCAGCAAGCGATTACGGTGCCGCGCGTACCGGCGATGAAGCGTGAGCTGATGTGGTATCCGGCCTCGCGTGGGCGTTTGCGCGTGGTGGCAGGATTGATGCGCGCGCTCGACGGGCGTGGCAGGCGCAAGCTGCCGAAGTTCTCGAGCGGCAGGCGATAAGGTGCCGGATCAGGCGAATATCGAACGCGCGACCCGGAATCCGACATCGTCGATCCGGTAGGTCGGATGGCTGCGCCGTCGCACCGAGGCCCGGCAACTCCACTTCTCGTCGGACCAGCCGCCGCCGCGCAGCACCCGATACGAGTCGTACACTTCGGCGTCGTAAATGTCCCAGCACCAATCCCATACATTGCCGAGCATGTCGTACAAGCCCCAGGCGTTGGGCAGCTTGCCGCCTACCCGGTGCACGTGCTCGCCGGAATTCCCTCGATACCAGGCGATTTGGTCGAGTTCGCCATATCGCGGCCCCGAAGTGCCCGCCCGGCACGCATATTCCCACTCGGCCTCGGTCGGCAGCCGGTACCCGTCGCTGTCGGCGTCCCACTCGACCTCGTCGTCGTGCACGCGATACGCGGGCGGCAAACCCGCCCCCGATGACAAGCTATTGCAGAACCGGATCGCATCGAACCACGAAACTCCCTCGACCGGCAGCCGATCGCCCTGAGCCGCACTCGGCACACCACCGGTGACCTGCTCATACTGCGACTGGGTAATCGAAAACGCCGCGAGCCGAAACTCCGCCACCTCGACCGCCCAACTCCGCTGGGTCCGCCGATCCGACAGCGTCACCCGCCCCTCGGGCAGCGCGACCATCTCGATTTCCGCACGCACAGCTAGCCGATGGTAATGCATGCGTATCGTCTTGCGGCGTCGCGACGACCAGGGCGGGTCATGGATTTCTGATACCTGCCGCGCTGACGAAGCAGAGCGTATCGGCGAAAGCTTTGGCGCGCCGATGACCTCCGGCCTAGCCTTGATTCCCAGCGCGCGAAGAGGAGACGACAGTGCCCGACGTTCGTGAAGTGTGGCAGAGCCGAGTCTGGGGAAATCTCGGGGCTCCGGTCTACGACTTCGTGCTCGACCATCCACAGGTGGCCCGGCCCGCCGGACATGTGATGTGGGGCTGCGACACCCGCCGGATGTATGCGGCGATGGATGTCGTCGATCAACTGCCGGAGGGTGCCGCGGTGCTTGATCTGCCGGTCGGCGGTGGCGTGACCCTGCGTCGACTCGCGCCCGATCGCAAGCTCCGCTATGTGGCCGCGGACATTTCCGATGACCAGTTGGCGGCGGCGCGTCGCACGGCCGAGCGCGCCGGGCTGTCCGATATCGACTATGTACGCGCGGATGTGGTCGACCTGCCCTTCGCCACCGGCGAATTCGATCTGGTGGTGAGTTTCGCGGGCCTGCACTGTATGCCGGATCCGGCCGCTGCGGTCGCCTCGCTCGCCCGGGTGCTCGCGCCGGGTGGACGGCTGGTCGGCAGTTGTGTGGTGCGCGGGGTCCGGCCACGCTTCGACTTGCACATGCGGGTGATGCGCACGATGGGCGTATTCGGTCCGTCCGGAACCGCGGCCGAGCTGTCGGGCTGGATCGCCGCGGCGGGCCTGCGCGAGGTCGAGCTGGTGTGCAACGGCGCGCTGGCGCAGTTCACGGCCGTCAAGGACTAGCCCGGCGGCTCGTAGCGCGGGCCGACCAGGGCGATGGCCGTATCGACCGCGACGTCGATGATGTCACGGATGTCCTTGCCCGCCTCGACTGTGGAGGCGATGAGTTCGCGATAACCGCCGTAGAGGATGGTCGCCATCTGACGCGTCGGCGGATGCAGTCCTGGAGCCTCGAATCCCGGTGTGGCGGTGAGGCTTTGGATCAGATTGATGAAGGCCTCGCCCGCGTCGTGCTGAACCTGGCGGGCGGCGTCGCCGAGCGCGGGGATGTCCCGAATCCAGGCGAGGGTGATCGACGTGTCCTGATCGGATGCGCGGATCCAGGCCTCGATGGCCTGCCGGACCTGGGTGCGCCAGGGCGCGGCCGGATCGACGGCATCGTAGATCTGCTGGATCGTGTCGTTGTTGCGCTCGGCGAGCAGCGCGATGAAACAGTCCTGTTTGCTGTCGAAATGTTCGTAGAAGGTACGACGGGACGTGCGCGCGTTGCGGACCACATCGGCCACGGTCGTTTCGCGATAACCACGATCGCGCACGGCCTCGGCCATCGCATCGAGGAGCCGACGCCGGAATGCGGATTCCGGCGTGCCCTCGGTGGCGATACTGGTGGCGGGCTCGGCACGGGTCACAAGAATCAGGTTAGTTCGCCCCACCGCCACGGCGATCATGACCTCACACGCACCGGAATACGGCCGGGTGCGGCGGCCCGGCTCGCGAACCGGATGGTGCCGTCCTCGATCCGCCCGTGGCGCAGTGCGAGCACGTCGTGGGCGTAGTTCATACCCAATCGCCACGGCCGACGCGATCCGGCACTGGGAAAGTGGTCGATGGAACGCTGGACATAGCCCGACTGGAAGTTCAGCAGGGGCTCCGGGGCGATACTCGGATCCGGCCACGGTGTGCACTGGTCATAGCCGTTGTCGTCCATATGCCGCAGCAACCGGCACACGAATTCACCCACCAGATCCGCCTTCAACGTCCAGGACGCATTGGTGTAGCCGATGGTGAAGGCGAAGTTCGGGACACCACTCAGCATCATCCCCTTGTAGGCCATGGTGTCGGGCAGTGGGATGGCCCGACCGTCGACGCTGAATTCGATCCCGCCGAAGGCGAGCAATTGCAAACCGGTGGCCGTCACCACGATATCGGCGGGAAGGTCGGCGCCCGAGGCCAGGCGCAGGCCCTCGCCGGTGAACTTCTCGATGCGGTCGGTGACCACGGCGGCGCGCCCGGCCCGGATCGCCTGGAAAAGATCCCCGTCCGGCACCAGGCAGAGCCGTTGATCCCACGGGTTGTAGGTCGGTTTGAAGTGGACGTCCACCTCGTATCCGGTCGGCAGTAGCGCGGCCGTCTGCTTGCGGATGAAGTTGCGCATCATGCGAGGACGACGCTGGCTGAGTTGGTAGATGAGCGTGCCGATCAGCACGTTCTTCCAGCGGGTGATCGTGTAGGCCCGGCGGGGGCCGAGCCGTTCGCGCAGGCGGATCGCCACCGCGTCCTCGGTGGGCACGGACATGATGTAGGTGGGGGAGCGCTGCAGCATGGTCACCTGCGCCGCCGCCTCGGCCATGGCCGGAACCAGGGTCACCGCGGTGGCCCCGCTGCCGATCACGACGACTCGCTTACCCGCATAGTCCAGGTCGGCGGGCCACTGCTGCGGATGTACGAGCTGCCCACGGAAATCCTCGATTCCGGCGAACTCGGGGGTGTAGCCGTGGTCGTAGCGGTAGTAGCCGCTGCACACGTACAGGAAGCCGCAGGTGTATGTCGAGGTGGTGCCGTCGTGTTCGGCCGTCACCGTCCACTGCGCCGCTTCGGTCGACCAGGATGCGCCGATGACCTTGTGCCCGAACCGGATTCGGCGGTCGATACCGGCTTCGGACGCGGTATCACGGATGTAGTCGAGGATCGACGGTCCGTCGGCGATGGCCGCGGCCTGCGTCCACGGTCGGAAACGATACCCGAGGGTGTGCATATCGGAATCCGAACGCACCCCCGGATAGCGGAACAGATCCCAGGTGCCGCCGATTGCCGTGCGTGCCTCCAGAATTGCGTAGGTGCGCTTCGGGAAGGCAGTCTGCAGGTGGTGTGCCGCGCCGATGCCGGAGAGACCGGCACCGACGATCAGCACATCGAAATGCTCACTCATACCGTCACTCCCGCCTTGGCGCGAGCCCGCAGCTGCCGTTCCAGCACCGCGAATATGTCGTAGTAGTGAGTCGGCGCGATGCGTGCGAGTGCGTCGAACACGTAGGCATCCGGCCCGACCAGAATGCGGGACTTCCCGCGTTCGACTCCGCGACAGATGATTTCGGCCGCCTTATCCGGTGAGGTCAACGTGACCGCCTCGAACTCCGCCGCCATCTGCTCATGCGAACGGCCGCGCCCCTCGGGATCCTTGCGCACCCGGGCATTGCGCGCGATGTTGGTGGTGATACCACCCGGGTGCACATTCACAGCGGATACGCCGGTGCCCCGAAGTTCCTGGCGCAGTGAGTCGGTGAAGCCGCGCACCGCGAATTTCGCCGCGCAGTAGGCACTTTGATTCGGCATACCGAGCAGTCCGAATACGCTGGAGGTATTCACGATGACGCCCTGGCCCTGTTCGACCAGGATGGGCAGAAACGCGCGGGTGCCATTGACCACGCCGTCGAAGTTGATCTGCCGCAGCCATTCATCGTCTTCCGGAACCGCGTCCAGCACCGACGAGCTCACCGCCACACCGGCATTGTTGAATACCGCAGCCAACGGCTCGGTCAGCCAATCCCCGACCTCGGCGGCGAAGGCGAGTTGGTCGGCGGCATCGCGGACGTCGAGCACGCGCATGAGCACCGGACCGGTCAGGGTGGCGGCCGTCTGCTTCAAACCGACCTCGTCGATATCGGCGATCGCCACGGGCGACCCACGGCGCGAAAGCAATTGGGCGAGACTGCGACCGATGCCGGAGGCGGCGCCGGTGATCATGGCGGGACGGCCGGACAGCGGCCTAGCGGTGCGGGGCATCGGTGCTCCTGGAGGTGCGGATGTGGGTGTCGATGAGGTCGGTGAGCGTCGGCCGGACGCCGACGGGCAGGTCGTGGCCCATGCCGGGCAGGGTGTGCAGGCGCGCGCCCGTGATGGCGCTCGCCGTGACGGTGCCGCCGGTCGGATTCACCATCAGGTCGCGGTCACCGTGCAGGATCAGCGTCGGGGCGACGACGGCGGCGAGTTCCGCGGTGCGGTCACCGGATTTGAGGATGCCTGCGAGTTGACGGCCGACGCCCGGTGCCGGATGGGGATCGCGGTCCCAGGTCGCCCCCGCGGCGGCACGCACCGCCTGCTCGTCGAACGGATAGCCGTGCGAGCAGATGTGGCGGTACATGCGCACCGAGCGGTCGATGTGTTCGGTCCGGGTGCGGGCCGGTCGGGCGAACAACAGCCGCCAGGTCGACAGGGCCGGACGCCCGACCCGCGCCGCGCCCGTGGTCGACATGATCGAGGTCAGCGAGGCGACCCGGGCCGGATAGCGGGCGGCGACCGTCTGTGCGATCATCCCGCCGAGCGACATCCCGACCACATGCGCGGAGCTCAGCTCCAGCGCGTCGAGCAGGCCAACCGTGTCGGCGGCCATATCAGAGAGGTCGTATTGCGCTGTGTGCCAACGCTTTCGCAGGAAATCGAGCGGGCCAGGTGGCGGGAAGCCGAAGTGCGTCGACTTGCCGACATCGCGATTGTCGAAGCGGATGACGTCGTAGCCGCGCGCGACGAGCAGTTCACAGAGACCGTCGGGCCAGTCGTGCAGTTGCTGACCGAGTCCGGCGACCAGCAGCAGCGGAGTTCCGCCCTCACCGAGGCGCTCGTAGGCGAGGGCGACGCCGTGGCCCACATCGGCGAATTGCTCACTCATGCCGTCACCTGTTCGGCCCTGGCCTCGGCCGTGCTGGGCCGGGGCGCGCGGCGGTACACCACGGCGCGGCCCTTCTCGGCGGGCACCAGCGCGACACCACGGAAGTGCGTGCGCTCATCCGGCGCGGCGGTCGGCTCGAGCGTGAAATCTCGTAGCAGCGTGCGCAATACGACATTCATTTCCATGGTGGCGAAGGCCGCACCGATGCAGCGCCGAGCGCCGCCGCCGAACGGAATCCAGCTGAAGGTGCCCGGCCGGACTCCGACGAAACGATCCGGATCGAAGGCGCGGGCCTTCGGGAACAGTTCCTCGTTGTCGTGCATGAGCCGAATGCTGACCAGCACATTCTGCCCCTTGGGCAGCGTCCACCGACCCAGCTGCATCGACTCCGCGCGGATATTGCGGACCGTCGAGTCGATGACCGGACGCACCCGCTGCACCTCCAGCAGGGTGGCCTCGCGCAGTGCCGAACCTCCGTCGTCGACCTCGGCGACCAAGCGCCGCAACACTTCCGGATGTCTGCGCAGCCGCTCGACGGTCCACGACAGGGTGGTCGCCGTGGTCTCGTGGCCGGCCGTGAGCAGGGTGAGCAGTTCGTCGGCGATCTCGCTGCGGGTCATCGCGGTACCGTCGTCGTAGCGGGCCTGCAGCATCATCGCCAGCACATCGTCGCGGTCGGCGAGGTGCTCATCGGCGGCGGCGCGGTCGATGAGCCTGCCGACGATCTCGTCGTAGTTGTGGCGGTGTGCGGCGAAGCGGGCCCATGGACCGTACCGGCCCAAGAACTTTTGCGGGACCGGCAGTGCCGCGAGCGCCGATCCGACCAGCACCAGTTTGGGCAGCAGTTCGCGCAGTTCGTCGAATTCCTTGCCCTCGGCGCCGAATACGGCGCGCAGGATCACATTCAGGGTGATCCGCATCATCGAGTCCATCGTCGCGAACTCCCGGCCCTGCGGCCAGGTGGCCAACTCGCGCACCGTCTCCTCCTCGATCAGCGTCTCGTACACCGCGAGACGACGACCGTGGAACGGCGGAGTGAGCAATTTTCGCTGCTTACGATGTTCGGCGCCGCGCAGCGAGAACAGCGAGCCGGGACCGAGGAACTGCCCGAGATTGACGTCGACGTTATCGGCCACATCGGAGCTCGCGGTGAACAGCGCCTTCACCTCGGCCGGCTCGGACAGCACCACGATCCGCCCGAAGCGCGGTAGGTAGACCGTGAATGCCGAGCCGTACCGCTGGTGCAATCTGCGCCATGCGCGGGTGCGGCTCGCCATCACCTCGATGGCCTGTAAGAAGGCCGGACTCGTCGGCCCGTCGGGCAATTTCACCGTGGTCATGCGGCACCTCCCAGCGTGGTACATCTATGTACCAACAGCACGGTACGCTCACGTACCGCGTGTGGCAAGGGTCACTTTCGGAATTGCCGCCCGCGGCGGCGGTGCAGGTAGTTAGCGTGGGCGCGTGCGCAAGCATCGTTGGGTGACAACGGGAGGCTGGTTTCGCGGCACGGATCCGGGTTGGTTCGCCATCCTCACGGCCGTCATCGTGCTGATCGGTGTGGCCGGACCGGCGCCCGCCGAGCCGGTCGCCGCCGATCTCGTCACCGTCGAGACCGGTGAGTTGCGCGGCCTCGTGGCCCCGGAGCATCGACTGTTCGAGGGCATTCCCTATGCGGACCCCCCGGTCGGTGAATCGCGGTGGCGGCCCCCTGCTCCGGCCGCACCTTGGCCCGGTATTCGGGATGCCACGGTGGCCGGGCCGAGCTGCCCGCAGGAAAACGACTTCTACGGGGTATTCGCTGCGAACCCGACGAAGTCGGAAGACTGTCTGTATCTGAATGTTTCGACGCCGCACAACCTGCCCGCCGACGGCGGTGGTCTACCGGTGCTGGTCTGGATCCACGGCGGCAGTTTCGTCACCGGCTCCGGCGATATCTACGGGGCCGAGCCGCTGATCGCGCACGGTGACGGCGACCTGATCGTGGTCACGATCAATTACCGGCTCGGCACGCTCGGCTACCTCGCCGCCTCGGCGCTCGACGACGGTTCCGGCCCCGGTAATTACGGCTATCTGGATCAGCAGGCAGCATTGCGCTGGGTGCAGCGCAATATCGCGGCATTCGGCGGTGATCCGGAGCGCGTGACGCTGGCGGGCGAGTCGGCCGGTGCGACGTCGGTATGCACTCAGATGGTCGCGCCGAGCTCGCGTGGGCTGTTCCGTGCCGCGATCATGGAGAGCGGACCGTGCAGTCCGGGTGTGCCCACCGCGACGGCGGTGGCCGATGGTGACGCGTACGCCGCACGTCTCGGGTGCGCCGGACCCGAGACCGCGGCGTGCCTGCGCGCACTGCCGGTCGATACGCTGGTGAACGATCCCATCACCGCAACGGTGTTCGGGGGCCGGTTCCTGCCGTCCGGGCCACAGGCGGCCGTGCGCAACGGCGCCTTCGCCGATGTGCCCACGCTCGTCGGTGCGAACAATGACGAGATGTCGCTGTGGGTGTACATGAAATACGGTGTGCCCCTTGGCAGGCCGCTGACCGCCGCCGGATACCGCGACGCACTGGCCGCCGCCATGCCCGACCTGACGCCGGAGCAACTCGACCGCGTCGAACAGACTTATCCGGTCGCCGCCTACCCGCAGCCCGCGCTCGCACTGTCGCGCGCCTGGACCGATCGCATTCTCGCCATGCTGGTTGTCGAATACGACGGGCTCAGCCCGCGCACGCCCACCTACACCTACTCCTTCGACGACCCGGCGCCGCTCGGCCCACCGAATACCTTCCCGCTGGGCGCGTATCACGCCAGCGAATTGGCGTCGCTGTGGAGCCTGCGTGACCTCGGCTGGCTCTACGGCGCCGTCCAGACGCCGGACCAACAGCGCCTCGCCGCCGAAATGCGAAGGTACTGGACCCGATTCACCATCGAAGCCGACCCGGATCCGGCCGGTCTCGAACCGATCCCGGCCTATGACCCGGCCGCACCGCTGGTCATGTCCTTCCGGCCCAGCGGAAACCGGCTCATCGACTCTTACGCCACCGACCACCGAGCCGACTTCTGGAAACCTATGCTTCCGCGCTGAACTCGGGTCAGATCTTGCGGATGACCGTGACGACCTTGCCGAGGATCTGCGCGTCATTACCCAGAATCGGTTCGAACAGCGGATTGTGCGGCATGAGCCAGACATCCTTGCCGGTGCGCTTGAACGTCTTCACCGTCGCCTCACCCTCGATCATCGCGGCCACGATATCGCCGTTATCGGCGACGTTCTGCTGGCGCACGACCACCCAGTCGCCATCGCAGATCGCGGCGTCGATCATCGATTCACCGACGACCTTGAGCAGGAACAGCGATCCGTCGCCGACCAGTTCGCGCGGCAGCGGGAAGACATCCTCCACCGCCTGCTCGGCCAGGATCGGGCCACCGGCGGCGATCCGGCCCAGGACGGGCACGAAGGTCGGGACCGGCCTGCCGGTCTCGGCATCCTCGGTGGTGGGCAGGCTGGTCACCGCGCGCACCGCCTCGTCGAGACCGCGAACGTCAACGGCGCGTGGGCGATTCGGGTCGCGGCGCAGATAGCCCTTGCGCTCGAGGGTGCGCAGCTGATGGGCGACCGACGAGGTGGAGGTCAGTCCGACCGCATCGCCGATCTCGCGGATGCTCGGCGGGTAGCCGCGCTCGCTCACCGAGGTGCGGATGACCTCCAGGACTCTGCGCTGACGCACGGTGAGATCCGCCCCGGTACCGGACGGGCCGGTGCCGACTCCGCTCTCGTCGCCCGTGTCGTCTGTGTGGCTCACCGCAACCGCCCTTCTGTGTTCAACTTGCGCCGTTCGCGGGGCCCTTCGTGGTTACGCAAGCTGCCGCCTCCGTGCCCGTCGCTCTCGTCGCCTGTCCATTGATTTCGTTTAACGAATCTAGTCCGGTACCGCCGATGTATCAAACATCTGTTCGAGGCATGTCGGCGTTTTCTGCTGACTTTGTCGGTGGGGCGTGGTAGAAATCTTTCGAACACTTGATCGAATAGCTACCCCCATCGTCTCGCGACATACCTGAGCACCCACCAACACCCCTTCACGGAGGTTTGTCCGATGAGCACAGCGATCAGCGCCCTGAGCACCGACCTCGAGGACGAGGCCGACGTCGATCTCGGCTTCGAATCCGTTCCGCGCGTGCAGCTCCCGCATCGCGGTGGCGTGCGCGCCCTGGAGTCCGCGCGCGTCGTGGCGGATCGGCGTCCGCGCGACAGTCGGCCCGGCGGTGCGGTGGTGCTGTACGACCGCGGTCCCGTTCGAACGCCCGCACTACGTCAGGCGCGGGGACCGCATCCGATGGAGCGGGTCGAACAGGCGCAGGTCGGTTTCGCGGTGCTCGCGGTGTCCGCGCTGCTGAGCGCGCTGGCGGTGACGGCTTTGATCGGGTTGGCGCATTGGCGCGCAGGAACTTTCGGCGGCGAGACCCCGACGACCGTGCCCGCCGTCGTCGAGCAGCAGCCGGTTCTGGACGGTGTGGGAGTCGGTGTGCCGCGGTAGCTCGTCGAAAGCCGGTGCGGCGGATGGCGACCGGTCGATCCGCCACGAAGCGTGGCCGAAATTGTCGATTGCAAACTAGAACATGTTGTTACTGTGCCTAAAAACGTGACCTAGGCAACTCTTGCCGACGAACGATTTCGGGACACCACGCAATGACGCATCGCTCCACCGCTGCACTCGCCGCCCGTCTGCTCGCCCGGATCGCCGGGCTGCTGGCCTGTCTTATCTTCGGGCTCACCATGATTCCGGCCGCACAGGCAGAACCCGCATACGAGGCGTACCTGGATTTACCCGCGCTCAACGGAGACGGAGCAGGCGGCGGAGGTCTGAATCCAGCACTGCCACTGGACGAGTCGACGTTGCGTGTGGCGCTCGACCAGGCCAGGGCCGACGGGGTGGCGCCGAGCCGCTATGCCACACTGCTGCACCAGTATTGGCTGGTGGTCTCGACCCGCAATGCCGATATCGACCTCGCGGCCTGGGATCCGGCGCTCGGCGTGCGTGCCAACCAGCGCACCTTCAGCCAGGTGTACGTCAACTACTTCCGGCTGGCGAATCAGCATCAGGAGTACTGGTGGGCGGGCCTTGCTGGAATCGCGGGCGGCTCCTTCGCCTCGGGGTTCTTCGACCTCAGCGACGTCGGGCTGGTGCTCGACGTACCGGGCATCCATCAACTCGGGGACACGGTCGCCGACCTGTTGCGCGGCACTCCACCGGAATTGGTGGCCGAGTTGCCCTCCGATATCCGGCTGCTCGCCACCGAGGGCTCGCGGTTGAGCGCCGAGGATGTCGCCTGGTACCAGACCCGACTGATGATCATGCAGAAGCACATCTTCACCGATCTGGTCCCGATGCACGAGGCGTATGCCGCACTGGGTATGGCCGGAATCGACGAAATGTATGCGGCCGGGGTGATCGATGCCGATATCCGCACCGCCTGGCAGTCGATCGATTCGCATACCCGCGACGGATATGTGGACGCGCTCATCCGGATGACCGATCGTGAGCAGAACCGTGTCATCGCCGACCAATGGGATGCCACCTCGGCGGGCCGTGGCGCGATGGGCCGGGTCATGACCTATGTGAGCACGGTGGCCGGCAAGCCCGCCGTCCCCGGCGTGCGCGCACCCGGTGTTTTCGCGCCCGCCACCGTCAGCGCGGATATCGCAGGCCACACCGTCTCACTGCGCACCCCGCTGCCGGGCTTCAACTGGGCCGACCGCGATACCCGCTGGGCCTACATCACCGGCGATCTGGTGCTGCGCCACATCGATATGGAGAGCAACCGGCCATTCGCCGAGGTGGTGCTCGGTGAGTCGTTCTGGAGCAAGCTCGCGCACGGACGGATGATCGCGCGCATTCCGGATCTGATCGCCGATCTGACCACGCAGTGGCAACTCGGCTGAGCGTCGGTCGACGGGGTAGTTGGGACGTGTGAGACGGTTGGTGACCCCTCCCGGGTATCCTGGACCTGATATGGACGTATCGGTCTAGACCCCTGTACACGTGCTCGCCGGATCGGGACTGGCGAACCGGAGCCGATTCGGCCGCGGGCGCGCGCATCGACGAAGGATCTCTCGGATGCATTGCCCCTACTGCCGACACCCCGACTCGCGGGTCGTCGACTCGCGTGAGGCCGAGGAAGGCGCGGCCATCCGCCGCCGGCGTTCCTGCCCGCAGTGTGGGAGACGATTCACCACCGTCGAGACCGCGATCCTATCCGTGGTCAAACGCAGCGGCGTCACCGAACCGTTCTCCCGGGAGAAGGTGATCCGCGGTGTTCGGCGCGCCTGCCAGGGCCGCGAGGTCGCCGAAGACGCCCTGAACCTGCTGGCCCAGCAGGTGGAGGACGCGGTGCGCGCCAAGGGGTCGCCCGAGGTGCCCAGCCACGAGGTCGGCCTGGCCATCCTCGGCCCGCTGCGCGATCTGGACGAGGTGGCCTACCTGCGTTTCGCATCGGTATACCGCTCCTTCACCTCCGCCGGCGATTTCGAACGCGAAATCGCCGACCTGCGCAAGCATCGCGAGGAAGCGACGGTCGCCGCCTCCGCCGACTGATCCGGCGGTCAGAGGCAGATCCCCGGCGGGCAGGAGCAGCCGAAGCTGCCCATCGCCTGCCCGGGGCAGATGGTGACCGATCCGGTGTCGAGCAGCCGAACCAGCTGCCGGAGCAGATCGGTGTCGGTGCGCACCGGCGCGGGCTGTGGTGGCACGGTTGCTGAAGCGGTTGCCATCGGCATCGGGGCGAGTGCGACGGCGCAGGCGGCGAGAATCGGCGTGAGGGATTTCCGCATAGGGAGCACCTCTTTCGAGAATTCGCGCCGAACTGCTGAACGACGCGCGGTGCGGATACTGTGAGCGGCCGCAATACTCTTGCGCGCCACCATGCTTCGGCGACTGTATCGCCGTACCGCGGCTCCGGTCGCGCCCCTAGAACTACCGTTGCGAGCTCGGTCAGCGCTTCGGTTGTACTGGGTCGGACGCGATCGCGGCAGCCGCACGGCTGATGGGTCAGCGGCGGATGGCGGCGATGGCTTTTTCGATGCGTTTGGTGGAGATCGGGTACGGCGTGCCGAGTTTCTGGGCGAAAAGGCTGACGCGGAATTCCTCGATCATCCACCAGATTTCGGTGACACCCGGGGCGTGCTTGCGGGTTTCGGGCAGGGCATTGACGAGGCGGTCGTAGGCGGCGAGTGCGCGGTCGATTTCGACCATGCCCTGTCGGTCGCGGACCGCGGAGCCGGGTAGCGCCTCCAGGCGGGTGCGGGCAGCCGCCAGGTAGCGGGGGAGCTCGCGCAGCCGAGCGCTGCCCCACTCCGAGATGAACCCGGGGAAGATCAGGTCGTCGAGTTGGTGGCGGACATCGTCGGCGATATCGCGTTCGGTGGTATCGGCGAGGGCGGACGAAACCTGGTGTGCCCCAGCCAGCACCGGCACCACCAGGCGCACGATGTGGGCCACGGCGGACACGAAGTCGGGGCGGATCTTCGTGACCAAAGTGTCGAACTGCTTCGGACTGCGCACCGGCCCACCGGCGGCGGCGATCAGTTCGTCCGCGGCGGCGGCTCGGCAGTCCTCGATGAGCGCGTCCAGCGAGCCGTACGGATTCTGGCTCAGCGCAAGCCGATCCCGCGGTGGCAGACTGGCCGTGACGGTGCGGACCGAGGTGGGAATGGCGCTCAACACCAGTGCGCGCGTGCCCGCCCGCATGGCGACGGCCTGCTCGGCGGGGGAGCTCAGGACGCGCACCGCGACGCCCTCGCCCTCGGGGACCAGCGCGGGGTAGCCCGTGACGGTCTGTCCGGCCACTTCGCTGCGCACCGTCGGCTCGACCGTCCCCAGCGATTCCGACGTCCACACGGTAGCGGGAGCACGTTCCGCGCCTGCGGTCGCACGGGCGACCGAGGACGAAACCTGTTCGGACAGCTGGGTTTTCAACTGAGCGAGATTCTTCTCGCGCGCCAGCACCTGACCGCTGGCAGCGATCGCGGCGAAGGTCATGCGCAGATGGTCCGGAAGCGCGGCGGGGTCGAGATCGCTCGGTGCGATGGTGACCGAACCGAGCCGCGACAGCTCCCTGGCCAGGCCGATGCGCAGGGGTTCGGCGCGCGGCGTGAGCACGGCGAGCGCCGCCGCGGCGAAGTCCGGTGCGGGAACGACGGTGCGGCGCAGAGCCTTCGGCAGCGTTTTGATCAGCGCGGTGGCCAACTCGTCGCGCATACCGGGCACCAGCCAGTCGAAGCCGACGGCACGCACATGCGCCAACTGCTCGACCGGGATCCGCACGGTGACACCGTCATCGTCATTGCCGGGCTCGAATTGATAGGTGAGTGGGAAGCTCAACTCGCCCTGGCGCCAGGCGTCCGGGAAATCGGTCGGGTCGAGCGTGGCCGCGGCGTCATTGACCACGGTATCGGTCGAGAAGTCCAGCAGCGCGGGATCTTTGCGCTTCGCGGTGCGCCACCAGCTGTCGAAGTGGCGCACCGAAACGATGTCGGCCGGGACACGCTTGTCGTAGAACTCGAACAGCACCTCATCGTCGACGAGGATGTCGCGGCGACGGGCGCGGTGCTCCAAATCGGCGACATCGTCGAGGAGTTCGCGGTTGCGGTTGAAGAATTCGTGCCGGGTCTGCCACTCACCCTGTACGAGGGCATGCCGGATGAACAGCTCACGCGACAGTTCCGGATCGATCCGGCCGTAATCGACGGCGCGGCTGACCACCAGTGGTACGCCGTACAGCGTGACCCGCTCGTAGGCGCGCGCCGCGCCGCGCTTGGACGACCAATGCGGTTCGGAGTAGGTGCGTTTCACCAGATCCCCGGCCAGGCTCTCGGCCCACTCCGGCTCCACCCTGGCCGCCATCCGGCCCCAGAGCCGGGAGGTCTCGACCAGTTCGGCCGCCATCACCCACCGGGGTGGCTTCTTCGCCAGCGAGGATCCGGGGAAGATCATGAATTTGGCGTTGCGGGCACCGAGGAATTCGCGGGTCTCGGCCTCGCGGACGCCGATGTGGGACAGCATGCCCGCCAGTAGGGCCTGGTGGATGGCGGTCGAATCCCATGGTGTGCCATCGTCTTCGGCGGGCTGTGGCTTCGAAGCGGCGGTGCTGTCGCGACCGCGGTTCGCTTTCGCGCGAGATGAATCGGACTTGCGTTGTCCACGTTCCGAATCGCGACCATCCGCCGCGGATCGCCCACGGCGCGAACCGCTTTCGGTGCCGTCCGAACCGTCGCCGTTCGCCGACCACCCGAGCCCTCGAGTGATCGTCCGCAGTTGCCCGTGCAGATCCTGCCACTCCCGGATCCGTAGATAGTGCAGGAACTCGTCACGACACATGCGCCGGAACTGATTGGACGACAGCGACTTCCGTTGCTCGGTCAGGTACTCCCACAACCGCAGGTAGGCCAGGAAATCCGAGCCTTCGACCACGAAGCGGGCGTGTTTGGTGTCCGCGGCCTGCTGATGGTCCGCGGGACGTTCGCGCACATCCTGAATGGACAGTGCGGCAACGATGATCAGCACATCGGCGAGCACGCCATTGCGGTGGGCTTCGACCAGCATGCGCGCCATTCGCGGATCCACCGGTATCTGTGCCATTTCGCGGCCGGTAGGCGTAAGCGTCAGTGTCGCGTCCGACACCTGGTCCGCTCGCCCCTCGGTGGCGGTAACTTCTTGCGTCGAATCAGCCTGCTGCCGAGCGGGTTTCGCGGTGGCGCGCGGTGCAAGCGCGCCCAATTCCTCGAGGAGTGCGACACCGTCGCGAATAGCCCTGCGGTCGGGCGCCTCCACGAAGGGGAACTTCTCGATATCGCCGAGTCCGAGCGCGGTCATCTGCAGGATGACTGCGGCCAGATTCGTCCGCAGGATCTCCGGTTCGGTGAAGGCGGGCCGGGATTCGAAATCTTCCTCGGAGTACAGGCGGATGCAGATGCCGTCGGCGACGCGGCCGCAGCGTCCCGCGCGCTGGCGTGCCGAGGCCTGCGAGACCTCTTCGATGGGCAGGCGCTGCACCTTGGTGCGCATCGAATAGCGCGAGATGCGCGCGGTGCCGGGATCGACGACGTAGCGGATGCCGGGGACGGTCAGCGAGGTCTCGGCGACATTGGTGGCCAGCACAACTCTTCGCCCCGGATGCGGGGCGAAGACGCGATGCTGTTCGGCCGTGGACAGGCGCGCGTAGAGCGGCAGTATCTCGGTGCGCGGAATCCGCAAGTCGCGCAACGCATCGGCGGCGTCGCGGATCTCGCGTTCGCCGGATAGGAAGACCAGCACGTCACCGTCGCCCTCGGCGAAAAGTTCGCGCACCGCGTCACCGATGGCGTCGACCGGGTCGCGGTCCACGATCCGGGTGTCCTCGTCGTCGTCATCGGTGGCGACGGGTAGCTCCAGCGATAGCGGCCGGTACCGGATTTCGACCGGATAGGAACGGCCGGATACTTCGACAATCGGTGCGGGAGTACCTGATTCGTCGGCGAAGTGCCTGGCGAACAATTCCGGATCGATGGTCGCCGAGGTGATGATCACCTTGAGATCCGGTCGGCGCGGCAGCAATTGCTTCAGGTAGCCGAGCAGGAAGTCGATATTGAGGCTGCGTTCGTGCGCCTCGTCGATGATGATCGTGTCGTAGCGGCGCAGCAGCCGGTCGCGCTGGATTTCGGCGAGCAGGATGCCGTCGGTCATCAGCTTGACGAGTGTGCGATCCGAGGCCTGGTCGGTGAAACGCACGGTGTAGCCGACGACATCGCCCAGTTCGGTGCCCAACTCCTCGGCGATGCGCTCGGCAACCGTGCGCGCGGCCAGACGGCGCGGCTGGGTGTGGCCGATGGTGCCGCGGATGCCGCGGCCGAGTTCCAGGCAGATCTTCGGAATCTGGGTGGTCTTACCCGATCCGGTCTCACCGGCGACGATGACGACCTGGTTGTCCAGGATCGTCTTGGCGATATCGTCGCGGCGCGCGGAGACCGGTAGCTGCTCCGGATAGCGGATTTCGGGTACAGCGGCGCGGCGGGCCTCGACGCGCTGCTCGGCCGCCGCGATCTCGGCCGTGATGCCGGTGAGATCGCCGCCGCGGGCCCGGTCCAGGTTGCGGCGCAACCGGTGTTCATCGCGGAGGGTTACGGCGGCCAGGCGGGTCCGAAGCTCGCGGAGATTCGCGTCGGCTGTCCTGGTCATTGCGCTCACCAGGGTAGCGAAACTGGCGCGTCGAATCGGACTCGGGCATCGGCATCAGGGTGAGCGCACCGGTGGTCCGGGCGCCGACACTGTGCTGACGTGCGCCCATCGAATCCAATGTGTTCGGCGTCATAGTGCTGCTGATCGGCGCGATCCGCGACCCCGTGACCAACGCCGACACGTGATCCGCGCCGCCACCACCGGCCTACCTTCTGAACTCCGGCGTCTTCGTCCGCCGGCGGACTTCGGGAGTCGAGCAGACCGGCCATCCACGCGGTGCCGACCACACCTCCCGCTCCCGGTACCGACACGCGACTCGGAAACTGTTCCACCACATCGACATTAGTGCCGCAGCGATAGTCCGGCGCTATTGCAAGGTCATGGCCCGCACAGAAAGCGTGTGCAACAATCGGCAGCGTGCGCGCCGTCGCTGTTTCTCCTCGGTGGATCCGGTGGCTTCGGCTCGCGTTCGCGGTGCTCGGCCTGGTGGCGCTGATCGTCGGACCGCTGCAATGCGGCTCGGTCCAGGCCGGTGATATGAACTTCTTCACCGATCAGGCGAATATTCTCGGTGTGCTCGTCCTGTTGGTCGGGGCGCTGTTCGATCCGCCCGATCGGCGCTGGCAGTTGGTGCGCGGTGCGGCCACGCTGTATCTGCTCGTCACCGGCATCGTCTACGCGGTGCTGCTGGCGTACATCTCCGTGCGAGACGGACAGGGGTGGGTGGATGACGTACTGCAGCGCATCATGCCTATCGTGATGATCGTGGACTGGGTGCTGGCGCCGGTCGCGCTGGGTATTTCCGGGCGGCTGGTCGCGGGCTGGCTGGTCTACCCGCTCGGCTACGGCGCGTACACCCTCATTCGTGGGCCGATCGTCGACTGGTATCCGTACCCGTTCCTCGATCCACGGCATCAGGGCTATGTGTCGATGACGATGGGCCTGGTGGTCCTGGTCATCGGATTCGCGCTGCTCGCCGTCGCGGTGGCCGGCCTCGGTGCGCCGTGCGGCCATCGGCGCGGTGCGGACCAGCCGGGGAGCGAAGTGACGTGGTTGTCGAGTAGAGGTGGTTGACATGGGCGCGCTATGGCATGGATTCGCCGATATGGGTGCTGTCGAACGCGATGGCGCGTTCGTCGTGGCACGTGGTGAGGGTGCCTACATCTACGACCAGGCGGGCGCCAGGTATCTGGACGCGACGGCCGGGCTGTGGTTCACCAATGTCGGGCACGGACGCGCCGAGATCGCGGATGCGGTCGCCGCACAGCTGCGCACGGTCGCGCACTATTCGAACTTCGGTGATTTCGCCGAACCCGCGACCCAGGAGTTGGCGGAGAAGTTGGCGAGCATCGCACCGGTGCCGGGCAGCAAGATCTTCTTCACCTCCGGCGGCTCGGATTCGGTGGACACCGCGGCCAAGCTCGCTCGCCGCTACTGGCACGAGCTGGGGCGGCCGGACAAGACCATTGTGGTCGGCAGACAGCGCGCCTATCACGGAATGCATATCGCGGGAACGGCTTTGGCGGGGATCCCGGTCAACCGCGAGGGCTACGGCGAACTGATGGCCGATGCCCGCACCGTCGAATGGGACGATGCGAAGGCGCTGCTCGCGCTCATCGAGGAGATCGGCGCGGAGCGCATCGCGGCCTTCTTCTGCGAACCCATCATCGGCGCGGGCGGGATCTACCTGCCGCCGGACGGCTACCTCACCGAGGTCCGCCGCATCTGCCGCGATCACGACATCCTCTTCGTCGTCGACGAGGTCGTCACCGGCTTCGGCCGCATCGGCGGATCCTGGTTCGCCGCAACCCGTTTCGCGCTCGAACCCGACCTCATGACCACCGCCAAGGGCCTCACCTCCGGCTATGTCCCCATGGGCGCGGTCTTCATCGCACCCCATATCGCCGATCCCTTCTTCCGCGGTGGCGTCTGGTGGCGCCACGGCTACACCTACGGCGGCCACGCCGGAGCCGCCGCCGCGGCCCTCGCCAACCTCGCCATCGTCGAACGCGAGGGTCTACTCGGCGAGGCGAAGCGCCTGGAATCCACTTTGCACGCCAAACTCGCTCCGCTCGCGGAGCACCCGCGCGTAGCCGAGGTACGCAGCGGTCTCGGAGCGGTCGCCGCGATCCAGCTCGCCGATCCCGCCGAGGGCCTACCCTTCGTGAAAACCCTACGGGAGCACGGCATCTCAGGACGTGCGGCGGGCCAGGGCGCAATGCAGATCTCGCCGTCGTTCGTGATGACCGACGACCAGGTCGACGAACTCGTCGAGGGATTCACCCGCGCGCTGGGCTGAGCCCTCGCGACACTTAGTAGATCTTGGCCATCACATGCTTGACGCGGGTGTAGTCCTCGAGCCCGTACATCGACAGGTCCTTACCGTGTCCGGACGACTTGAACCCGCCGTGCGGCATCTCGGCGATCAGCGCGGTGTGGGTGTTGATCCACACGCAGCCGAAGTCGAGCGCGGCCGATACGCGCAGCGCCCTCGACACATCCTTGGTCCACAACGAGGACGCCAGCCCGTATTCGACACCATTGGCCCACCGGATCGCGTCGTCTTCGTCGGTGAACGACTGCACGGTGATCACCGGGCCGAAGATCTCGTGCCGGCTCAGCCGATCATGCTGGAGCAGCCCGCCGATGACCGTCGGCTCGACGTAATACCCGCGGTCGCCCTGTCGGTGCCCGCCGACCACGACCGAAGCGTGATCGGGCACATCATCGAGGAAGCCGAGCACCCGCTCTAGTTGGTCGGCGTTATTGACAGGTGGTACCCAGGCGTCTTCGTCATCGACGGCCTTGCCGAATGTCGTTGTGGCACTGCCTGCCTGCTCGGCCAGCGCCGCAGTCAAATCATCGGCCACCGACGCGTGACCGAGCACCCGGGTGGCCGCCGTGCAATCCTGCCCGGCGTTGAAATAACCCGAGGCCGCGATGCCCTGGGCGGTAGCGGCGATATCGGCGTCGGGAAACACGATTACCGGCGCTTTGCCGCCCAACTCCAGATGTGTGCGCTTCAGGCGGGCTCCGGCCGACTCCGCGACAGCACGGCCCGCTGCCACCGAACCGGTGATCGACACCATCTGCGGGGTCGGATGCGCCACCACCGCGGCACCGGTCACCCGGTCACCGGTGACCACGTTGAGCACGCCTGGCGGCAGGTGCTCGGAAGCCAGCTCGGCCAGCATCACCGTGGTCACCGGGGTGGTGTCGCTCGGCTTGATCACCACGGTGTTGCCTGCCGCGATCGCGGGAACAAATTTCCAGATTGCCATCATCATCGGGTAATTCCATGGCGTCACCTGCCCGATGACACCGACCGGCTCCCGGCGGATCCACGATGTATAGTCCGCCAGGTATTCGCAGGCCGACTTGCCCTCGAGTACCCGTGCCGCGCCCGCGAAGAATCGGGTCTGGTCCAGCATCTGCGGGATCTCCACGGCCGAGGTGATGTGGTTCGGCTTGCCGGTGTTGCGACCCTCGGCCGCGACAAGCGCGGCAGCGGCGTTCTCCAACTCGTCGGCGAAATCCAACAGCGCCTTCTGCCGGTGCGACGGCGTCGTGCGCTTCCAGTCCTCGAACGCCCTCGCCGCAGCTGCGTACGCGTTGTCGATGTCCTGTTCGTTGGACGCCGGGGCGGTGCCGTACCGGTCACCGGTGGCAGGGTCGACCAGTGCCATCGTCGCACCATCGACCGAGTCGACGAGCTTGCCGTCGATGAAGTTCTGGACCACTGTCATGCTGCCTCCTCGGTTGCTCTGTTGAGTCGACAAATCTCTGGCGTGGGACGTTCGGTCGACTTGGCATCCGGTGCCGTCGCCTACTTGTCGATCATGAATATTTCGATGTCAACGACACCGAATGGATCGAGCTTACGCCTTTTGTTGCTGTCGAGGACGACAAAGTCGAAGCCCTATTCATTTGTATTGCACAGCATTGTTTCTCCTTGCTTTGCAACGACTTTCGGCTGCGCTGCAATATTGTCATTCGAGTTCCCGGAAAATCGGTGCGTCATTGCCCCTGTGTCCGGGTTTTCGGCAATTCAGGTACGAGCCCATGTTCCGCCGTCACATCGGTGTCGGTGGAAAGCGTCTCGAAAACAGGTTTTTGCGGCGCAGAGCCGCTCGATCGCAGGTTCCACTCGCACCGCATCGACGAGTGGCACACAATGGTCGCGCCTACTCGGACACTTGCCGCATCCGTGTGCCACTCGTCGGCCATGCCCGCTGCTTACACCGTCGTCACGACCTCGTCGTAGGTCAGGCGGGGTGAGCGGGGGAACCAGGCGTCTGCTCCCGGGGTGCCGATATTGACCACGACGAGTGAATTGTGGGTGCCATCGGGGAAGAAGTCCTTGTCCAAGCCCTCGGCGTCGAATCCGTTCATCGGGCCGGCGGCCAGGCCTGCGGCGCGGATGCCGAGAATGAAGTAGCCGGTTTGGATGAGGGCGTTGAAGCGGGCCGATTCGGCGCGGTAGTCCCGGTCGGCGAAGTATTCCTTGGCATCGGGGGCATGCGGGAAGACCTTCGGCAGATTTTCGTGGAAGTTCAAGTCGGCGGCCAGGATTGCGGTCAGGGGCGCGGCCGCGGTCTTGGGCTTGTTGTTGTCGATCATGTGGGTGACCAAGCGGGCCCGCGCCTCGGGGCTGCGGACCAGGACGATGCGCAGCGGTTGCTGGTTCATCGATGTCGGGCCGTATTTGATCAGTTCGTAGATATCGCGGATCTGGTCGTCGGTGACCGGTGTGTCGGTGAAGGTGTTCGCGGTGCGCGCCTCCCGGAACAACAGGTCCTGGGATTCGGCGGCAAGGGGCAACAGGGTTGCCGGCTGCACGGTGTTCACGTGGTTCTCCTCGAAATATGGTCGGGGACAGCGGATTCAGTCATGGGCGACACGCCGGGACCGGGTCAGCAGATTGCCGTCGACGCGGACGAGCACGTCGTGCACGACGCAGCTCGGCGCGATTTCCGGCTGGCTGTTCGGCCGGATCTTGACCACGAGACAGTAGGCGATGGAGACGATGGTTCCATCGTCCTGCGGCTGCAGGTTGATCATGTTGAACCAGTGCCTGCGCTGCATCGGATCGGCCTCGAAGCGCTTGTGGAATTCGACCAGGTCCGAGACGATGCCCGCTCTGGTCCGGGCCGGTGGCCGGCCCGGTGTGTGTTCGAATTCCGCGTCATCGGTGAAGGTTTCGGCGTAACCCGGGATGTCGCGGTTGTCCAGCCGCTGCATCTGATCGGCGTAGAACTGCTGGACCTCGGCGTACAACTCGGTGCGGCTGGCGACGGTGGTCATGGTGGCTCCTTGGTTGCGGCGGGGCGCGGCTGCACGCAACGGTCGCCGATGCCGCTAGAGGCTGGCTCGAGCCGTGCGCGGGTTGACCGGGGCTATAGGACCCGCGACGAGTCTGGAGGTCGATATGCCCGGCGAGTACGGAAAGACCGATGGAGGAGTCATGGCGGAAACTCAGCGCGTCGCGCTGGTCACCGGAGCGACCAGCGGTATGGGCCTCGAGATCACCAAAAGCCTTGCAGCACAGGGGATCGCGGTTTTCATTTGCGCCCGCGATCAGCAGCGGGTGACCGATACGGTCAAGAGCCTGCAGGACGACGGTCACGAGGTCGACGGCACGGTCTGCGATGTCGTCGATGCCGCGCAGATCCGTGAATACGTCGACGCGGGCGTGCGGCGCTACGGCCCGATCGACATCCTGGTCAACAATGCGGGCCGCAGCGGCGGCGGTGTCACCGCGCAGGTCACCGACGACCTGTGGTTCGACGTCATCAATACCAACCTCAACAGCGTCTTCCTGATGACCAAGGCGGTACTGACCGCAGGCGGCATGCTCGAGCGCGGCAGCGGTCGTATCGTGAATATCGCCTCCACCGGCGGTAAACAGGGTGTCGTACACGGTGCGCCGTATTCGGCCTCCAAACACGGTGTCGTCGGCTTCACCAAAGCGCTCGGACTGGAACTGGCCAAGACGGGGATCACGGTGAACGCGGTGTGCCCCGGCTTCGTGGAAACTCCGATGGCAGAACGCGTTCGGGAGGTCTACTCCGGTCTGTGGGGCGTGGACACCGACGAGGTGCACGCCAGGGTCAGCGCGCGCGTCCCGATCGGACGTTACGTGCAGCCGTTCGAGGTCGCGGCGATGGTCGACTATCTGATCGGCCCCGGCGCGGGTGCTGTCACCGCACAGGCGCTGAATGTCTGTGGCGGACTGGGTAATTACTGAGAGGCCTGAGCAATGACCGCAGTGGAGGAGAACATAACCGGGCATGACGAGTATCTGCGGGTACTCGAAGCCATCCAGACCGGCGCGCTGCAACTGCTCGCGGGCTTCCCGCAGCAGCCCAGCGCGCTGCGTGTCCAGGTGGGCGAGGTGACGATCGAAGCCGAATGGCAGGTCTCGGGGGCGCCGGTGGCCCCAGCGCCAGCGACAGTGGAAACCGTTGGAGCACAGGATGACCCGCCGGTCGGTGCGGTATTCCGCGCGCCCAGTGTCGGGGTCTTCTACCGCAGCCCGGAACCTGGCACGGACCCGTTCGTCCAAGTGGGCGACCGCGTCACGGCCGGACAGCAGATCGCCATAGTGGAGGCGATGAAGTTGATGATCCCGGTGACCGCGCAGACCAGCGGTGTGATCACCGGCATACTCGTGGAAGACAACGAACCGGTCCAATTCGATCAGTCTCTATTTTCGTATTCTCCGGAATGACAAGGTATTTCAGGCGGGCGGGCAGGAGCGGCGCCAGGTCAGCACCCGGCGCTGCATCCGCCCGCCGACCTCGGCGGCCCCGATCAGCGTGAGAATGTCGCCGCTGAGCGACATCTGGCGAACCTGTTCGGTATCGGCCCAGGCCGGGTTCGAGCACACGGTGATCGCGTGCACGATCTCCGTGCCGCGCCTGCGCCAGGTTCCCGCATAACCCATGAAGGGCGGTGCGTCCGTGGCCGCGTCGGTACGCATCATGCTGACCGACATGTAGCCGTGTGCGCCGTAGATCAGCAGGCCGCGCGGTGCGGCACCCAGTGGCCCGGTGCTGGTCGCATCGTGTTCGTCGATATCGAAGTAGGACAGCAATTCCCAGGTTCCGACGAGATCGGTCGCGTTCATAGCTCCCACGATGGCGGCCGCCGCTCTAATCACGCTGTAGCCGCCCCGCGTGCGAAGCCGTGGCTGACCCGTACCAGCCGCCAGACAACCTCGAGTTCGTCGAGATCGCGTGGCCCGTAGACCATTACCAGCGTCTGCGGCAGGAAACGCTGACGCGCCATCGGGTGCAACTCCGCCCACCCCTGCGCGATCGCCTCGGCCGCAATATCTTTCGGTAGGCATATGTGCAGGCTGCCGTCGTCGTATCCGTGTAGATGGGCGAACTCGGTGCCGACCAGATATGCCTCGCCCGGTCCCTTGGCGATGGTCGGGCGCAGGTGCAGCGCCCGGGTATCGGGTAGCGAAACGCCGCTCCGGCCGAGCAGCACGCCGTTCAGCGTGGTCATTCGCGACCACAGGGCTTCCTGCAGATCCGGTGGCGCGAGCTGACTGAGCTGCTGATGTGGATTGACTGCCCGGGTGTGCGGCCGGTCGCCGGAGCGGCGTGGCAGATCGATGCGTCCGTCCACGGATGTCGATGTCATGACTGTGTTCCCTTCGGCTTTCGTTCGCGGTGATGCTCGCTCACGACCACTGGTCTCACAGTACTTTCCAAAGTATAGTACTTACCAAGTGGAAAGTGAGGGCTAATGAGGCCGACATCGCGTGGCGATTCGACGAGGGGTGGGCCGGCCACTGTCGATCCGTGTCCGATCACGCCGGTGATCGACCTGGTTTTCGGCCGCTGGTCCACCCAGGTGCTCTGGGTGCTGACCCATGACGGCCGCCTGCGCTTCACCGAACTCGATCAGCGCATTCCGGGCCTCACCCCCAAAGTGCTGACCCAGCGCCTGCGTCAGTTGGAACGCGACGGACTGGTGTCGCGCACCTACCACGCCGAGGTGCCGCCCCGCGTCGAGTACGAAGCAACCCCGCTCGCGGTCACCCTGACCCCGGTCTTCGCGAGCATCGTCGACTGGTCGAGCGTGCATCTCAGCGAAGTACTCGCCGCCCGCGCCGCCTACGACGCGGCCGAATCCTGACCCGATCCGGCTGGTCGGCATCAAGCAAGACTGGTCCGTGGCGCCAATGTCAGGAGGTGCCCGGCCAATTCGCGTGGCATGGTGATCATGCAGTCGTGTCCGGTCGGCAGCACGTGCAGGCGGCCGGGCGGCAGATCGGCCGGCGGCAGGGTGCGCGGCATGGCGGCGCGCATGGCCTTGTAGGCTTCGCCGCCCTCGCTGCAATACACATGTGTCACCGGAATATCGGCCAGTGCAACGGGATTCGTGAGCAGCATGCGCTGCTGGAACGTCTCGAGGGACTGGGCGGTCATCAGTGAGGCGGCCCAGCTCAGATCGGACTCCTCGGTAATGCCGTACAGGCCGCCGTCGCCCATCGGCTCGGTCTGCGGCGGTACGCGCCAGCCGTCACCGTATTCGGCCGCCGCGGCGGCGAAGGCATCGACCATGCCGGGCATGATGTCGGCGACCGCCTCGCCGTCGCGCGGGACGAAGGTGTCGATATAGACGAGTTCGGCGATACGGTCGGGGACGGCGTCGGCGAGCGCGGTCACCACGATGCTCGCGTAGCTGTGCCCGACCAGGACGACGTCCGTGAGATCCGCGGAGGTGAGCAGGTCGACCAGATCCTCGACATGGGTATCCAGGCCGACCGCTGGAGTCAGTAGGTCGGCTCGGTCGCCCAGGCCGACCAGGGACGGTGCCAGCACGCGGTGTCCGGCGTCCGCGAGCAGGGGCGCCACTCGCTGCCAGGCCCAGCCGCCGTGGAATGCGCCATGGACGAGCAGATATGTCGACACGATCAGTTCTCCCTGAATTTCGTTAGGGCAGTGACGGTTCCGGCGATATCGGCCGCCGGTGGCACGTGTTCGGGCCGGATGCCGAGCCCGATCACCCGGGCCACCAAACGGGGGAGGCGGGGAAAGCGCCGCAGCAGACGCACCAGCAGTGGCTTATCGGTGCCCGGCCGCCCGGCATTCGGATAGAGATCCGACAGCAGCCGCAGCTGCGCGAATTGCACTACCCGCATGGGGAATTCACGCCTGGCCTGTACGGCGCGCAATTGCGCGACGCTCGGTCGAGCACCCGTGCCGAGGATGGGCGCGAGCAGCCGGGCGGCCGCGATCGCGTCCTGCACCGCGAGATTGATGCCGACTCCGCCCGCTGGTGACATGGCATGGGCCGCATCGCCGATCGCGAGCAGACCGGGTCGGTACCAGCGGCGCAGCCGGTCCACGCGCACATCAAGGGGTTTCACGTCATCCCAGGTGCGGATCTCGGCGGCAAGATGCTCGGTGAGGCTGGGATAGATCGCGGCGAGGTCGGCGCGGAAGTCGGCGAGTCCGGCGGCGCGCACGGTCGCGAATCCGCCCTTCGGGATCATGTAGGCGACCTGCAGGTAGTCGCCGCGGTCGATGCAGACGATGAAGAAACCATTGCCGCTGCGCACGGTAGGCAGCCGTTCGCCGTCGGGTTTGCCGACCCGGAACCACAGCACGTCCATCGGCGCCGCGCTGGCCGCGACCTCGAGCAGGCCGCCGCGCACCATCGAATTGCGTCCATCCGCGGCGATCACCAGCTGGGACCGGACCTCCAGAGGTCCCTCGGGCGTGCGTACCCGTGCGCCGACCACGGTGTCGTGCTCCTGGATGAGTTCGGTGACCTCGGCCCGCTGGATCAGTCGGAAGCCCGGATACCGCCCACCCGCCGCGGCCAGGAAGTTCAGCACATCCCACTGCGGCATGAATGCCACGAACGGAAAACCGCCTGGGAGAGTGCGGAAGTCGGCGAAGATCACCGGCCCGCTCGCAGTGGCCATCGGCAGCTGCGGCAGTTCGACGTGGGGCAGCGCGAGGAATTCGGTGGCGAGCCCGAGTTCGTCCATCGCCCGGAGAGTGGATGGGTGCACGGTGTCACCGCGAAAGTCCCGCAGGAAGTCCGGATGCTTCTCCAGCACAAGCACTTCCACGCCCGATCGGGCCAGCAGTAGACCGGTCATCAGCCCTGCGGGACCGCCGCCGACCACACAGACCGGCACCGATACGGTTGTCACGCCAGACATGTCGGCACCTGCCCGTGGTTGTACACGATCATCTCGCCGAAAATTGACAGCACATCCAGCGGTTCGCCGATCGGACCGCCCGCCGACTCCGCATCGGCGCGGTACAGATTGCCGACTATGCGCTCCTCGTCGACCAGATCGGCGAATTCACCGTGATCGGCCTCGAGCGCGATGGCCAGCGGGGTGAGTCCGAGGGCGCGGCCCTCGGCGGCCAACTCCTGCACCCACCGCAGATACCGCAGCGTCTGCTCGAAGATCTCGGGCCCGGTCACCGGACCGTGCCCGGAAACCACGGTTTCCGCGCCCAGCTCGGCGAGCCTTTTGATCGCGGTTATCGACCCGCTCACCGATCCCATCAGGCAGAACGGCGCGGCCCCCGACATCACCAGGTCTCCGGCGAAGAGCACCTTCTCCTCGGGAAGCCACGCCACCACATCATTGGTGGTGTGCGCGGCCGGTCCGAGGTGGATGAGTTCGACACGCCGGTCACCGATGTGCAGGGTCATGCGGCTGCTGAAGGTGATGCTGGGCAGGGTGACTCGCACATCGCCCCACTGCACCTGCGGCCACAGTTCGGTCAACGCGAGTCCGGTCTCGATCATTTCCGGCCGGATCCGATCGTGGCCGATGACGACGGCGGTGGGTCCGAAGAGATGATTGCCGAAATTGTGGTCGCCGTGGTGGTGGGTGTTGACAATCGTTCTGGCCGGACCGATACCGAGCCCGTCGACGAATTCGACCAGCGCGCGGGTGCGTCCCTCGGTCGCCAGAGTGTCGATCACGACCGCGCCGTCCGGACCCGCCAGCACGCCCGCATTGCTGACACACCAGCCGCCTCGACTGTGCGTGTACGCATAGACCCGGTCGGCGATTTCGTGCACTACCGGGCCCCCGGCCACGTGTGGTAGTTCGGTGGCGGTCATGTCGGTGACTTCACGGATTCGGCGTACCGCACCGCGCACAGCAGGGTGTTGCGACTGTTGGTCGACAGCGCGTCGGTGAGATATGCACGCGCATCGGCGAGATCGGTATCGGCCCCGAGGATTTCGCGGGCGGCGACCGGATTGATCGCAACGGTATGCCGCGCCGTCACCACCGCGCCGTCCGGAGCGTCCGCGAATTCCCATGCGCCGCTGTGCCCGAAGAGCATGTCAGGCGGCAGCAGCTGCTTGTAATCGATGCGTTCGTCGGTGACACAGACGCGCACGGATTTGGTGGTGTGCGCAATGCCGCCCGCGGTAACGGTATCCATCTCCATCAGCTGCACGCCATCGGCATCCTCGTCGAGTTCGATGCGGCCGACGTGCGGGACGTGTTCGGGCCAGCGCTCACTGTGGTAGATGAAGTCGTATGCTTCGGCCGCCGAAATATCCAGCGGAACAGCGTCTTCGAAGGTGTGCACCACATCGTCCACCGGATGTCCAAGCTCTGCGATGCGAGCCAGCGCCGCCAACTCGGTCTCGCTATTGCGATCCACCGCGCCCGCGACCAGATCCGGATCCGCCCCGTCCACCACGGTGAAGCGGTGGTCGAGGGTGACCTTCGTCGTGCCGGAATCGATTTCGCGGAATGACCAGCCGCCGCCCATGGACGCGATCGGCGCCTGACTACGCTCCTGTTCGAAGACGATGCGCCGCTGCGCCGCATCCAGTACTCGCCGCGAGGTCCAGTTCTTCACCTCACCGTTGACGGTGGCCCACAACCGGAACCGCTCCTCATCGGGTCCACGGTGCAGATGGCGAACCAGCACGCTCGGCGCGAAGATCACCGGCCATTTGGTCACATCGGCCACCAGGTCGTAGACCACCTCTGGCGGCGCCTGCACCACCTTGGTGTGGCTCATCACCTGAACGTTCATGCCGCACCGCGCAATTGGCTGTTGACGATATCGATCAGCTCCTGCGGTGTCTTGACATCGACGAGCTGCTCCTCCGGGATCAGCACGCCGAAATCGCGTTGGATCCGTGCGGCCGTTTCGATGAGCGCCAGCGAGTCGTAGCCGAGCTGTTCGAAATCGAGTCCGGCGATATCTTCGGCGATATCGTCGCCGCCGGCGCACTCCACGAGGATCCGGCGCAATTCGGTGATGGTCATGGTCATGATCGGCTCCCTTAGGTTTGGTCGACAGCGCGCACGACGACCGCGGAGTTGAATCCCCAACGGCCACGGGCCAGGACGAGGGCGCCGCCGACGGTGGCGGGCCGTGGTGCGCCGAGCACCAGATCGATCCGATAGTCCTCGGCGAGGGTGGTGGTGTAGGCGGTCGGCGGAATCACCGAATCGCGAATGGACAGCAGCGCGGTCACGATGTCGAGCGGGCCCGCACCCGAGAACAGCCGCCCGGTCAGCGGTTTCGACGCCGTGACCGGCACACCGTCGGCACCGAAGACGGCCTCGATGGCCGCCGCCTCGTCCCGGTCGCGGTCGGGTACGCCCGCCGCGTCGGCGAAGACGATATCGATGTCGCCCGGCCCCATACCGGCGTCGGCGAGTGCCAGTTCCGCGGCGCGGCGTAGACCCGATGGCCTTCCCGTCTCCGGTGCGGGATCGAATGTCGAGGCGTACCCGGCGATTTCGCCGTGCACCTTCGGCACGCCGCGGGCGCGGGCCGCCGTGGCGTCCTCGACCACCAGCATCGCACCGCCCTCACCTGGCACATATCCGGCGGCCGCGATGTCGAACGGCAGATAGGCGCGCTCCGGGGTAGCCGACGTGCTGACCTCGCCGCTCGCCAGATGCGAGGCCCAGCCCCAGGGATCGAGCGCGGAATCCACCCCGCCGGTGACCACCAGCGGGGTGCCGCGTTCGACGGTCCGCCGGGCATGCCCGACCGCGTCCAAACCGCCCGCCTGTTCGGCGACCAGCGCGCTGCTCGGTCCGCGCATACCGTGCCGGATCGAGATCTGCCCGGTATTGACCGCGTAGAACCAGGCGAACGATTCGTAGACGCTGACATGCTCGGAACCGCGCGACCACAGCTTATTGAACTCGCGATGGGTGAATTCGAAACCGCCGGAGGCATTTCCGGTTACCACACCCATGTCGTAGTCGGTCAACGCCGCGGTATCGACCTTGGCGTCGTCCAGTGCCCACTGCGCCGCCACCAATGCCATCCGCGTAGAAATATCGGTCTGTGGCAGCAGTCGGCTCGGCAGATGTTCGGCCGCATCGAAATCGGCGACCTGTCCGGCCGATCGCGCGGTGCCGCGACCGGTGTCGAACCGGGTCAGCGGTGCGATACCAGTGCGGCCGTCCAATACCGCATCCCAGAAGCGTTCGACGCCGAGGCCGTTCGGCGCGACCACGCCCATACCGGTTACCAGGATCATGCCGCCACCGCCTCGGGCTTACGTAACACCATCGCGCTCTGGAAGCCACCGAATCCACTGCCGACGGTGAGCACGGTGTCCATCCGGTGCCCGCGCGCGGTGAGCGGCACATAGTCCAGATCGCATTCCGGATCGGCCTCGTGCAGATTCGCCGTCGGCGGCACCACCTGGTATTCCAGCGCAAGCAGGGAGGCGGCGATCTCGACCGAGCCGATGGCGCCCAGCGAGTGGCCGACCATCGATTTGATGGAGCTCATCGGTGTGGCGTAGGCGTGCCTGCCGAGACTGCGCTTCACGGCGGCGGTTTCGTGCCGGTCGTTCTGCCGGGTGCCCGAGCCGTGCGCGTTGATGTAATCCACGCCGGTGGGGTCGATGCGCGACTCGTCCAGTGCGACCCGGATCGCCTCGGCCAACTCCCGGCCGTCGGCCTTGAGCCCGGTCATGTGGTACGCATTGCATCGCGTGGCATAGCCGGTGATCTCGGCGTAGATACGTGCGCCCCGCTTGCGCGCGCTCTCGTACTCCTCCAGCACGAACATCGCCGCGCCCTCCGCGAGCACGAAGCCGTTGCGCGAGTTGTCGAACGGCCGGGAGGCGTGTTCGGCATCGTCATTGCGGGAGGTGGTGGCCTTGATCGCATCGAAGCAGGCCACCACGATGGGCGTGATCGGGGTATCCGCCGCCCCGGCGAGCATCACATCGGCCGAACCCTCACGGATCAACTGCACGGCGTGGCCGACCGAATCCAACCCGGAGGTGCAGCCGTTGGAAACCATGGCGACCGGCCCCTCCGCGCCCACACTCCAGGCCACCTCGGCGGGCATCACGCTGGGCACCATGTAGTCGAACATGTGCGGGGACAGGTAGGTCTGGTCGACCAGCCAGTTCTTACCGGAATCCGACAGCACCAGATATTCCTGCTCCAGGCTGGTTGCCGCGGCGACCGCGCTGCCGAGACTGACGCCGAGCCGGTGCGGATCCAGCGATCCGATATCGATGCCGCTATCGGCCACCGCCTCCCGTCCACACACCACGGCGAACTGCACCGCTCGGTCCATGCGGCGAATTTCCCTGGGCGACAGCCCTTCCTGAATCGGGTCGAAATCGGCTTCGCCCGCCACCTGGGACCGGTAGGGCGTGGGGTCGAAGAATGAAATCCGGCGCGTCGCGGTGCGGCCCTCGGACAGCAGTTTCCAGAACTCGTCCTTACCCGAACCGCCGGGCGCGCGGACACCGAGTCCGGTGACGACAACGCGGCGGGTCATACAGCACCACCGGATGCGTTGGGGTTCATGGCGTTATCTCCCTTCGATCGTGGGGTCAAGCATCGAAGGCGTACCTCGAACCTGACTCGAGCGCCGGAGTCGAGCTGTTCTCTAGCGGGTGCGCGCAGGCTGGGTCGCACCTTCCCCGAGCACAGGAGACAAGCGTGATGAAGTCAGCACACGGCCTGGACAGTGCCGCGGACTGGGTGCTCTGCCCGGCCTGTCTGATTCCGCTGTACGGCAAGCGATTCGCCCGTGACCTCGGTGTCTGCGGTGAATGCGGCAGGCATGCCCCGATCACCGCCGAGCAGCGCCTCACCCAGCTCGCCGACGAGGGCCGGTTCGAGCCGCTCGCCGTCGTCCGCACCGACGACGATCCGCTGACCTTCACCGATACCAAGCCCTATCCGGACCGGCTCGCCGCCGCACGGGCTCGCACCGGCATGCACGATGCCGTGCTGTGCGCGCTCGCGGCGATCGAGGGCAATCCGGTGATCATCGCGGCAATGGATTTCCGGTTCCTCGGTGGCAGTTTGGGTACCGCGGTGGGTGAAATGATCACCCGAGCTGCGGAAACCGCGCTCGCCGAACGGATTCCGCTGCTCATCGTCACCGCCTCGGGTGGTGCACGGATGCAAGAGGGACCGCTGTCGCTGATGCAGATGGCGAAAACCAGTGCGGCGCTGGAACAGCTGGACCGCGCCGGCATCCTCACCATCACGCTGATCACCGACCCGACCTATGGTGGGGTGGCCGCATCGTTCGCCACGCTGTCGGACGTGCTGATCGCCGAACCGGGGGCCCGCCTGGGCTTCGCTGGTCGCCGAGTGATCGAGCAGACGATCCGGCAGGAGCTTCCCCCGAAGTTCCAGACCGCCGAATTCCTGTTGGAGCGAGGCCTGATCGATATGATCGTGCCACGCTCCGGATTGCGACAGGCACTCGGTTCGCTACTGCGAGTGGCCGGTCCGGTCGATCCGACCAGCGATGCGGTGACCGAACTGGACGCGGGGACCATTACCGACCCGGCTCGGGTTCCCGAAAGCGATCCCTGGGTACAGGTTCGGCGGGCGCGCACGCCGAGCAGGCCCACCGCGCTCGACTATTTCGCCCTGGCCTTCGACGGCTTCCGGGAGTTGCGCGGCGACCGCATCTCGGGCGACTGTCCGGCCATCGTCGGCGGTACCGCCTGGCTCGGTGACCAGCCGGTCGTGGTGATCGGACATCAGAAGGGACATGCGCCGAAGGAGCTGATGGCCCGCAACTTCGGCATGCCGACGCCGGCGGGATACCGAAAGTCCGCACGTCTCATGCGTTTCGCGGAAAAGCTCGGGCTGCCCGTCATCACGTTGATCGACACCCCTGGCGCTTATCCCGGCGCGACCGCCGAGGAGCAGGGGCAGGCGGTGGTGATCGCGGAGAATATCCGGCTGATGTCCGCGTTGCGGGTGCCGGTGATCAGTGTGGTGATCGGGGAGGGCGGCAGCGGTGGCGCGTTGGCGCTCGGCGTTGCCAACCGGGTGCTGATGTTCGCCAACGGGACATACTCGGTGATCAGCCCGGAAGGGTGCGCGGCCATCGTGTGGAACGATCCGGCGGCGGCACCGAAAGCCGCTGCCGCGCTGTCACTTACGGCCGCTGACCTGCTGCGGCTCGGTGTCGTCGATGCGGTGCTGCCCGAACCGGGTGACGACGTCGGTACCGCACCGCTGGCGGCGGCGAACCAACTGCGCCGTGCGCTGACCGCGAGCCTGCGCGAGTTGACCGGTCACAGCGGCGAAGACCTCGCCGTCGAGCGGCGTGCCCGGTTCCGCCGGTTCGGTGCGCGGCAGCAGGTTACGGTTCGGTCGGTGGCGTAAGAGAGTGCGGGACACCATGTTCGAGAAGATTCTTATCGCCAATCGTGGCGAGATCGCGCTGCGGGTCGCGCGCACCTGCCGGGAACTCGGGGTGCGCACCGTCGCGGTGCATTCGGTCGCCGACGCGGAGTCGGCCGTCGTGCGGTTCGCCGACGAATCGGTGCAGATCGGGCCTGCCGCGGCCAAACGCAGCTATCTCAATGCTGCTGCCGTCCTTGCCGCGGCCGAGACGACCGGCGCCGATGCGATCCATCCCGGCTACGGATTCCTCTCGGAGTCACCGGATTTCGCGGATGCTTGCCGTGCGGCGGGTATCACCCTGATCGGTCCGCCCGCCGATGTGATGGCCCAACTCGGTGACAAGCAGTCGGCGCGCACTCTGATGGCCAAGGCGGGGCTACCGCTGTTGCCGGGGAGTATGGATCCGCTCGAGCCCGAGGAGGCGCACACGCTTGCCGACTCGATCGGATACCCGGTGATCATCAAGGCCGCCGCGGGTGGCGGCGGGCGCGGGATGCAGGTCGTGCGCGACAGTGCGGCGTTCCCACGCGCCTATCTGGAGACGCGGGCGACCGCGCGAATGTTGTTCGGGGACAGTCGAGTCTATCTGGAGAAATACCTCGAGGGCGCCCGGCATGTCGAGATCCAAGTGCTGTGCGATGGTTACGGCAACGGTGTGCACCTCGGTGAACGCGACTGCTCGGTGCAGCGCAGGCACCAGAAGCTCATCGAGGAGTCGCCCGCGCCGCGGCTGCCGGCGGGGCTCGCGACGCGGATGGGCAAATCCGCGGTGGACGGGGTGCTGGAAGCCGGGTACGTCGGCGCCGGAACCGTGGAATTTCTGGTGGACCGGCTGGGGAATTATTATTTTATGGAGGTGAACTGTCGAATCCAAGTCGAACATCCGGTCACCGAAATGGTCACCGGTATCGATTTGATCGCCGAGCAGATATATATCGCGGCCGGGCAATCGCTCAGCATCGCACAGTGTGATATTTTCCTGCGCGGTGCGGCAATTGAATGCCGCATCAATGCCGAGGACCCGTCTGCTGAATTCGCACCGGCGCCCGGAATCGTGTCCGAATTCACACCGCCCGGTGGTCCGTTCGTGCGCGTCGATACACACGTGCACGCCGGATATTCGATCCCACCGCACTACGATTCGCTACTTGCCAAACTGATCGTCTGGGCGCCGGACCGGGACCAGGCGCTCGCGCGCATGCGACGAGCCCTGGCCGAATTCCGGATTTCGGGTGCGCACGTCGCGACGACCCGGGATTTTCTGCGGGAAGTACTCGACCACCCGGCGATGCGATCGGCGACGCATTCGACCGCGCTGGTGGACGAGATGTTGCGGGCGGATTAGGCCGGTTCTGCGCGAGCCGAGCGGATTTCGGGGGAGTGCCAGCCGATGAGGTATCCCGCGTGGCGGCTGTTGAGCATGGCACTGACCGATACGTCGGAGGCGGCGAGGATATCCTGATGCAATTTCTGCAGCTTCTGGCAGGGATCCAGGCCGAGTTCGCGCTGCATCGACCTGCTGAACTGCTGGTAGGACTCCAATGCGCGGGCGCGCTGGCCCGCCCGGCTGAGAGCGAACATGTAATACGCCTGCAGCCGCTCGTGCAGCGGGTGCTGCATGGTGAGTCGGGCCAGGTCAGGGCATGCTTCTCGATATCGACCGAGTCGCAGCTCGGCCTCGACGCGCAGCTCGGTATTTGTCAGGCGTAGGTGATCCAGATGCGAGATCTCCGCGGCGAGCGGGATGCCGCCCTCCACATCGACCAGTGCCGGACCGCTCCACAGCGCCTCCGCGGCGGTGAACAGATCGACCGCGCGATAGTCGTCGCCGGCCTTGGCGGCGCAACGCGCGGCCTCGGACATGCTCTGATAGTCGCGCAAGTCGAAGACGCAGTCCTTGACGTCGAACGAATACCCTTTACTGCGGGTGCGGAGAAAACGTTCGGCCACCTCGGCCTGTCCGATGCCGAGTTGCTCGGCCATCTTCTTTCGAATTCCCAGCACATAGGTCTGCACGACGGTGACGGCGCTGCGCGGCGGATCGTCGTTCCACAACTCTTCGACGAGTGTGGTTACCGGAACGACGGTGTCGCGTCTGACGAGTAGTAAGGCGAGTAGTTGGCGTTGTTTCTGTGCTGTCGGAGTTGCGTTGTGGTTATTGAGAGCAAGCGTCAACGGACCTAACACGCGAGCGCACACTGGATACTTCACCTGGAGTTCTCCTACGGGCGTTATTCCCCCCGACCGACGTGAGTTCTCGAATCCCACCTCGCTGTAGGCAATATCCACACTATCGAAAACCCAGTATCAAGTCGATGAATCTTGAGTTATATCGGAGTTAACTCGACCCCGGAGGGCATGCTAATTCTCCTCCCCGCCAAGGAGATTCGCGCATCGGGCTGGTTCGTGGGACGGCACTCGCTCGGGTTGCGCGTAGCTGGTTATTCGCTTTCGGATGGCAGTGGGTCATTTTGCGGCCGGTCGGGCCGGAGTCGTCCGGCCTCGCGGCGCTACAGCATGCCCCGAACTTGCAGTTTCTGAAAAATTGCAGTTTGTGCTACTTTGGCGGACATGTCCAAGATCGAGCGCCCGATCGGGTTGCGGGAGCAGAAGAAACGCCAGACCGAGCTCGATCTCTGCCTTGCCGCGCGTCGGCTCGCGGTCGAGCGCGGGCTGGACGCGACGACCGTCGAGGACATCGCGAGAGCGGTCGGGGTCTCGCCTCGCACGTTCTTCAATTACTACGAGACGAAAATGGACGCGGTAGTTGGGCCGGTCGGCGAGATCGGCACACCGGAGTTGCGCGAGCAGTTCATCGCGGGCGGGCCGAGTGGCGTGCTGATGGACGATCTCACCTGGTTGTTCGTGCACGGCTTCGAATCCGAAACCGAGGTGCGCGAGGGCATCGCGCTGGTTACCGAGATCATCAAGACCGAGCCGCGGGTGCTCGCGGCCTTCGTCGCCTCGGGTGCCCGCTTGCAGAGCGTGATGACCGACCTGCTCTCGGCTCGGCTCGGCAGTGTCGTATCGCCCGAATTCGCAGGTCTGGCAGCCGGATTCATGACGAATATCACCACGCGGGCAGCGATGACCACGGTCGGAGATCCGACCGTGTCGCTGGCGGCGGCAGTACGCGAACACTGCGCAATGGCCGCGCGGCTGTTCGAACAGCATGACGGGAAGAAGGAGAGACGCAAGAGATGACCATCACGGCTGAATCGCCACCCGAGCCGATTGTCCTGACCCAGAAGCGGATCTGGCTCATCTTCGGCGCACTGATCGCGGGGATGTTCCTGGCCAGCCTGGACCAGACCATCGTCGGCACCGCGATGCCGACCATCGTCGGCGATCTGGGCGGCATCTCCCATATGGCTTGGACCGCAACGTCATATCTGCTCGCGACCACCATCATGATGCCGATCTACGGCAAATTCGGCGATCTGTTCGGGCGGCGCTGGCCGTTCCTGTTCGCCATCACGATTTTCACCGTGGCCTCCATCGGCGCCGCCGCCTCGACGAGCTTCTGGGAGTTCATCACCTTCCGCGGCCTCCAGGGCGTCGGCGGTGGTGGTCTGATGATTCTGGCGCAGGCCATCATCGCCGATGTGGTGCCCGCCAAGGATCGCGGCAAATACATGGCCCCGATGGGCGCGGTCTTCGGCATCACCTCGGTCGCGGGTCCGCTGCTCGGCGGCTTCTTCGCCGACCATCTCGGCTGGCGCTGGTGCTTCTGGATCAATGTGCCGATCGGAATTGCCGCACTGTTCATCGCCTTCCGCTACCTGAGCATCCCCAGCCACCGGCCCAAGACCCGGCCCGACTATCTCGGTGTGGTGTTGATGTCGGCCGCGACCACGCTGCTGATACTGATCACCGACTGGGGCGGCAAGCAATACGCTTGGGGCTCAACGGTTATGGTCAGCATGATCGCGGCGTTTGTCGTGGTGGTCGCTGCCTTCGTGCTCGTGGAGGCGCGTGCGGAGGAGCCGATGCTGCCGCTGTGGTTGTTCCGCAATCGCACCTTCGTGCTGACCTCCGCGATCGGCTTCGTGGTCGGCCTTGTGATGTTCGCCGCCCTCGCCTTCATCCCGACCTATCTCCAAATGGCAACGGGCGCTTCGGCTTCGGTATCCGGTCTACTGCTGATTCCGATGATGGTCGGTCTGATGATCGCATTGATCGCCTCGATGACGATGATCACCAAAACCGGCCGCTACAAGCTCTATCCGCCCCTCGGCGCGGTTTTGATGTTCGCGGACATGCTCTGGTTGACCCGCCTGGACGCGGACACCGCGATGTGGGTCGTCTCCGCCATGCTGTTCGTCATGGGCGCGGGCCTCGGCCTGATCATGCAGATCATCGTCCTGGTCGTGCAGAACGCCGTGGCCCCCGACCAAATCGGCACCGCCACCAGCGCCAACAACTATTTCCGCGAAATGGGCGGCGCACTGGGCGTGGCGATTTTCGGCTCCATCTTCACCAACCGTTTGACCGAGGGCCTCACCGATGTATTCGTATCGCACGGGCCCGAAGCCGCAGCGGCGAAGCTGGATCCGAGCGCGCTGGTGCCCTCGGTGGTCAAGCATCTACCCGACGGCCTACACGACGCTATCGTCGGCGCCTACGTGGACGCCTTGGTCCCCGGCTTCTGGTACCTGATCCCGGGCGCGGTAATCGCCTTCGTGCTCGCGCTGTTCATTCCCCATATGAAGCTCTCCGATGAAGCGGGCATGGTCGCCCGCGGCGAGGCGGTCATGGAAGAAGACGCGGATCCACAGCTCGTCGGCGAACACTGAGGCAGGCGAGGAGGACATGAGAAGGGCCCGGGCGGAATCCGCCCGGGCCCTTCCATGCGCAAATCCGTTGTCATGGTACGACTTCGACCACGTCGCCGGGGTTGAGATAGCGGTATGTCGCTTCGGCGCCCTCGGGAGTCATCCGGATGCAGCCGTGCGACTGCTCCTCGATGGGGCCGATATGGGTGGCGATATCGCCGTTGAAGAAGACCGCCCACTTCATCGGAGCGTTGTGCATGGTGCTCCAGAAGTCTTCCCGCTTGAACGCGACCTTGAAGACGCCGGGCGGCGTCTCATATCCGGGCCGACCGTGCGAGATCGGCGTCGGACCGTAGGTGACCTTGCCGTTGTCCATCAGCCAGGCCTCGTTCGTCGAGAGCCGCATGCACATGCGTGCGGTGGTGCCACACGGTGCGACGATCGGAACCGGCGGGATGATCGCCGGTGAGCCGATATCCGGTCCACCGGGCCACAACGGTTCGGCCTGTGCCGTCCCCGCCATCAGGAGACCTGCGGAAACGGCACCGACGAGTAAAGCGGATCTGACCGACCATTTTCGAAAACGTTTGCTGTTCTTCACGCTTATGACCCCTCTAACCCTTGCCGGCACCCTGCGCGGGGATCGCCAGGGTGATGATGGGACCAACTCCGTCGCTACAAGCATAGAACCGGCGCGAGGTGAAAGTGATCATTTCCGCATTCGACCTCGGTCTCTGCGGAAGTGGACCGGTGTCGGCATAAGCGACCGATCCGACGACATAGACTCCAGCGGAACGAAAGGATCCGCGCGCGCATTGCCCGGGTCCCAAGTACGCTCGAAGTGTCGAAATGTGACGCGACAGATTGGTTTCCGTATTAAGGGGGAACAGTGGACGCGCTGAAGCTCGACCCGGCGGCGATGGCCGCCTACACCACGATCGCGAATACGGTGTCGCAACAGCTGGCCTCCGCGTCGGCGGTCGCGGGTGGCGCGGTGAATCCCGAGCGACTGGTCGCCGACCTCGGTCAGGTCGGTGCCGGATTCGTGGCCCGGTTCACCGAGAAGGTGAACGAACACGTGCAGGCGCTCTCGACCGCAGGGCAACTGGTCGCCGCCTACGGGCAGGTGCTGCGCGACTACAGCGCGGACATGCAGGGTATCGATGTCGATTCCGCGGGCGCCCTTGCCCGGCAAGGAGAGGCGCTGCCATGAGCGAACCAACTGAATACGGCGTCGCGCAGCGATTCGATGAGGGGCGGTGGTCGGGCCACGGCTGGGCGCGAATCAGGTGCCAGCGTGCACGGCACATGGCGGAGCCGAGCGTCAGCGAGGCGCAGGCATGAGACGACTGCTTCGACGGCGGCCAACGAACAACGCGGCCGATACTCCTGCCAGCACGCCCATCGATCCGAATGTGGATCCGCCGATCGTTGCGGCGCTGGTCGAGCCGCTGCTGCAATTGCGCGCGTCGCTCGGCAGCGGCGTCGCGACTCCGGACCAGTCCGTCGTCAACGCGCTGTCCACCGCGTCCACCCAGGCCGCCGATGCCGAGGGCCCGCACCGCGAGGGCCTGCACGCCCTTGAATCGACATGGACTTCCCGCGCCGCCGACGATGCCGTTCCGGCATTGCGCACCACGCAAACTCAGATCGGTGATATCACCGATCGCGGACCCGAGTACCTGTCGGTGCTCGGCGATGCCCATGCCACCAGCGCCCGTGCCGCGCAGAAGGTGGATCAGATCATCGCGGACTTTCGTCGCGACGCCAAGCAGATCATGAGCACCGCGAGCGCGTCCTCGGATTCCGACGCGGTGATCGCGCGAGCGACCCAGGCGCTGCGCGACGCGGTTACCGCGGTCAGCACGGCGCAGTCGGAAATGGATGATCACACTGCGCGGTTGGATGCGATGGGACCGCTCACGGTGACCACACCGCAGGGTGTCGGTACCACCCAGCAGACGGTCGTGCCGGGTACGACGAACGGCGTGACCACGGCGGGGGTGACCACAACGACGCCACTGGATCCGGTGCAGGCGGCCCAACTCCAGTTGCAGCAGTACCTGATCAACGCGGGCGTTTCGGTCGGCACCGCGGCCATCGATGCCGGGGTCAATATCGGCACCCACCTGATCGATAAGATCGCCGAAGTCGGCACGCACGCCATGGATACCGTGGCCGCGTCCGCGGATAAGGTCATCGATAAGGCGATTCCCGAACTCATCCACCCGGGCAGCACCACGAATTCGCCCACGGGCGGTGACAGCGCGAGCAAGCCAACGAATGTGATCGACTTCGGTGGTGGATCGGGGCAGTCGTCCAAGCCCGCGCCGAATATCGGAACCAACTCGGTGATCCCGCCGAGCCTGGACGGCCCGACCGCGACGAGACCCGCGCCCGCACCCGCGCCGCAGGCACCGGCCGCGAGCGCGGACACGCCGCCGTCGCGCCCGTCCGGGCCGGAGCCGACGAATCAGCCCGGCACCACCGGTGGTCTCGCGATGCCGCCGTCGTCGCAGTCGGATGAGGACCGCCGCCCGCGCGACGGTCAACTCGGCGTCACCGTGCCGACCGTATTGGCGACCGTCCCGCCAGCGGTGATCGGCGAATTCGACGATGACGAGCTCTGATTCCGGCTCCTCGAGCCAGAACCAGGGCAATCCGTTCGACACCGGGCTGCCCATGGTCCGGCCCGCCGCTCCGGCCCCGAAACGGCGCCGCCGTCCGAACGCACGCCGCGGTTCGGGCCAGCCCCGGACACCGCTGGCCGATGCGCTCGATCCACCCGAGCGGCCGCGCCGTCCTCGGCCGGCCGGGGATTGGCAGGAGTGGCTCGAACCCCAGCGCCCCGCGGCGGCCCCACCGGAGGCGGATCGCAGTCGGCCTCCGACGCGCGCGGTCGAAGCCGAGTCCGAGCTACCGGCGGAGACGAGTTCGGTCGTACCGACGATCATCGATCGGTCCGGTGGCAATCCCGGTCCGGCACTGCGTCATCCGCCACGCCGTCGCGATCCGCAACCGACCGGTGGCGGCAACCGAGTCGTCGCGGTGCTGATCGTGCTCGGCGTGGTGTTGGCGGTGGTCTCGGTGCTGATGTTCGTCTTCGGCGGCTCGGGCGATCACAAGCGACCGGCCGCGGCGACAACACGAGCGGCCGCCCAGGGGACTGGTGGGCGCGCCCCAGCGACCACGGCACCCGGTGACCAACCGTCCGCGGTCGCCACCCCGGGCTGCGAACAGCGGCGCACCGGTGATGTCATCTCCGGCACCGATCCCGGCGGCACCAGCGATGGGCCGTCGGCGATCCTCGCGTTCGAACGTGCCTACTATGTGCAGCGTTCCGGATTCGCCGCGCGCGGCGTAGTCGCCAATGATGCGAATGTGCCCGCCGCCGACCAGATTCAGCGCGGAATCAACCAGGTACCGATCGGCACCCTCTACTGTGTGCAGATCACCCGCGCGGGCAGCGATGCGGGGGAGGCGCACTGGGAGGTCCGGCTGACCCAGCAGCGTCCGAGCGAGCAGCCGCAGACCTTCACGCAGATCATCACGACGCGAACGGCGGGCAATCGCACGCTGATCACCGCGATCAACGCGGGCTGACGGTCCGATCCACCAGGCTTCGATGGGCGCTGAGGGCCTGCGCTCCGACGCGTGGAATCAGAGGGTGCGCGTCATGAAGACGCTGTGCGGATCCTCGACGTAATCGGCGAAGGGTGCGCAGATCTCGAATGCGTGGCGGGCGTAGAGCCGCTGTGCGGGGGCGAAGTAGTCGGAGGCTCCGGTCTCCAGGCTGAGTCGCTGGTAGTTGCGTGCGCGGGCCTCGGCGATGAGATGGTGCAGCAGGGCTGAGGCGATGCCGCGGCCGGTGCGATCGGTGGCGGTACGCATCGACTTGATCTCGCCGTGGGTGGGGTCGAGTTGTTTGAGTGCGCCGCAACCAGCGAGTTCGTCGTCCTCCCAGGCGCTCCACAAAGTGACGTCCGGGCGGCGGAGCGCATCCAGGTCCAGTGCGTGCACGCTGTCTTCGGGCGAGTTGTCGTGCATCTCGGCCAGATGCTGGGTGAGCAGGGTAGCGACTTCGGGACCGGACAGATCATCGACGACGATCCGCAGCGCGGCGGCGGGTGCGGTTGGGGTCGGTAGGCGGTCGCCGATATCGCTGGACATCCGTCCATCATGGATTGTGCCTGCATCGGACCTGCTGTCTGGGTCGGTGCTCGACGAATCCGCCGGAGACCCTTTACTGTGAGGGCACTCGCCCTCACCCAGGTGGACCACGATGCCGATACTCGAGAAGTACGCGCCGCGCACGGATAGTGCATCGACTGGGCCGCGCCGACTGCCGGCACCCCTGGGCGCCGTCGTCAGCCGAGCGGGGCGCACCGCCGCGTTCAGACGAATCGGGCCGCACGGCGGCGGTGTCAGAATCGGCTGCGGCCGAAGGGATTCGGGTCGGCGAGCGGTTCGACGAGATTCGCGTCAGGATCGAATCATGAAGTTTGCGAACAAGGTCGGGGCGCTGGCCGCGGCTGCGGCACGTCGGGCCGCCGATGAGACCTATTACGCCGCGTTGACGGTGCGTGCCGGACTCGCGACTCCCGAACGCCCGGATCGACTCGCCCTCATGGGTGCCGCGGTGCTGCGCTCCGGACTGCTCGGCGGGCTGACAACGGTTGCCGCCCTGCGCTATCGCGATCGCGCCGCCATCATCGATGAACTCGGTCGCGTCAGTTTTCGTGAACTCGACGAGCGCAGCACCGCGCTCGCTAATGCCTGGCGGGCGCGCGGACTACGTGACGGCGAGGGTGTCGCCATCCTGGCGCGCAACCACCGCGGCTTCCACTACGCGGTCTTCGCCGCCGCGAAATGCGGTGCGCGAATCATCTTGCTCAATACCGATTTCGCGGCGCCGCAACTGCGCGAGGTGGTGACCCGCGAGGGCGCCGATCTGCTGATCTTCGACGACGAATACGCGAGTATGCTCGGCGATTTCACGCCGCGCCGGGGACGCTACCGCGCCTGGGCCGATAAACCGGGCGTCGACACCATCGACAATCTGATCGCGGGTGCGGCGCGCACACCACCGCGTAGGCCGCGCACCGCCCCGCGCATCATCCTGCTGACCAGCGGGACGACCGGCACCCCGAAAGGTGCGCCGCGCAGCAGCGAGCCGGCCTCACTGTCGCCGCTGGGCGCCATCCTCGGCAAGGTGCCGTTCCGTGCCCGCGAAATCACCGAATGCCCTGCGCCGCTATTCCATACGCTCGGATTCGCGCACGCCGTCCTCGCGGTCGGCTTCGGTTCCACGCTGGTGATCCGGCGGCGCTTCGATCCCCGGGAGGTGCTGGACAGCCTGGACCGCCACGGTGCCACGGCCATGGTCGCGGTGCCGGTAATGCTGCAGCGACTCGTCGACACCGGACCGAAAGCTTTTGCCGGGCGGGATCTTTCGCGGTTGCGGATCATCTTCGTCGCGGGCTCGCAGCTGGGTGCGGACCTGTGCATCCGGGTGACCGACGCATTCGGGCCGGTGGTGTACAACGTTTACGGCTCCACCGAGGTGGCCTACGCGACTATTGCGACACCTGCGGATCTGGCGGTCGAGCCCGGCTGCGTCGGCTCTCCGGTGCCGAGCACGACCGTGAAGATCTTCGACGACGACGACCGAGAGGTGAGCCCCGGCACTACCGGACGCATCTTCGTCGGCAACAACTACCAATTCGAGGGTTACACCGGCGGTGGTGACAAGGCGCGCATCGGACGGTTGATGTCCACCGGGGATGTCGGCCATTTCGACAGTGCTGGAAGACTCTTCATCGATGGACGCGATGACGACATGATCGTCTCCGGCGGCGAGAACGTCTTTCCTGGTGAGGTGGAGGAGCTGCTCGCCGCGCATCCGGCCGTGGCCGAGGTCAGCGCATTCGGCGTATCGGACGATCGATACGGTCAGCGCCTGCGCGCGGTAGTCGTTGTCCGCGAAGGGTATTCGCTCACCGGGGACGAGGTGCGCGAGCACGTGAAGACGCATCTGGCCCGCTTCAAGGTCCCGCGTGACGTGCTGTTCGTCGACGAACTCCCGCGCAACCCCACTGGAAAGGTACTCAAACGGGTCCTGCGGGAGCTCCCGGCCTGACGGCTCACATACTGCCGAGCATCCGCCGCATCGTATGACGCAACTGCGCCGGATCCGGCATCGCGGTACGGAACCACCCGGTCGGCGGCACCACCACCAGTCCGCCGCGCCGGTGTTCGACACAGTCGACGATCGCGTCCGCCACCGCCTCCGGATCGGGTGCGTAACCGGGCGCGATGGTGCTGACCAGTACGCCCTGTTCGGCGAGTCCGCGATGCAGTGCGGTACCGAGTCCGACCACCGCGTGCTTGGTCGCGCAGTACACCGCGGCGCCGAGTGCGGCCGTGACGCCGATGGCGGAACCGATATTGACGATATGTCCGTGGCCCTGTTCGACGAAACGCATTCCGGCGAGCCGGGATCCGGTGATCACCGCACGGAGATTGATATCTATCTGCCGATCCGATTCGTGAACGGATTCGGCTAGAAACGAACCGGTTGGTTCGACATCGGCGGCATTCACCACGACATCGAGACCGCCCAGCCTGCGTTCGGCGGTCGCCAGGAATTCGGCGAAGCTCACGCCGTCGGTGACCTCGACAGGAAGGCCGACGGCGTCGGCAACATGAATCCGGTTGAACTGGGCGGTGATTGCACGCACTTTGCCGATGTCCGCGTCACCGATCGCCACATCGGCACCGACGGCCAGGAAGGCCAGTGCGGCCTCCTTGCCGATACCGTAGGTGCCGCCCGTAATCGCGACGCGCGTGCCGATAAGGGTCTTTCTCGGCATGTTGTTCTCGCCTACCTTGGTCTTCGCTCGACGATAGCTATGACGGTAGGTATGCGATAGTGCCTTTGCCATGCGATATCGGGTCATGAGATTGCGCATACCGGTCAGCTCGAGCCGAACTCGCTTGGTATATACGATGTTCGGCCAAAACCTGGCGAGTATCGGCCAGCAGCGCTCACGATGTATTCGTGGCCTCATGGGAGTGGCGGCGGTCGGTGGCGAATGCGGCGATCCTTGCCGAGCTCGCCGATGATCACAATCTGACGCGCCCGGACCTCCTGTGCGGCACCGGTATCGATCCGGTGGTGTTGAAAACGCCCGGCGCGGAGATCACTGCGGCGCAGGAACTTCTACTCGTCCGCAATCTCGTCACTTTGCTCGACGACCAACCGGGACTTGGCTTCGAGGCGGGTATGCGCACGCGCATCACCACCCACGGCGTACTCGGTATGGCGGTGCTGAGCAGTCCGACCATGCGTTCGGCCATCGATGTCGCGATGCGCTATTTCAGCATGATGACCTCGTTCGCGCGGGCCTGGCACGTTTATCACGGCGACGAGATCTGGCTCTACGGCGACGATCGGGATCTGCCCGAAGATTTGCGCGCCTTCCTGGCCGAACGCGATGTGGCGGCCCTGCTCTATAACTGGTATCTGGTGTTCGGGGTGCCGCCGCCGGTGGTTCGGGCCGAGGTTGCCGGTGGGCTGCTGTCCCGAATGCGGCCGATACTGGAGCAATTCGAGATTCCCAGCATCGAATCCGCGGAGCTCCAGCTCGCGGTTTTCGACGCCACCGATATCGACCGACCGATGCCCAATGCCAGCCCGCTCACCGCGCTGATGTTCGAGGAGCAGTGCGCCGATCTGCTGCAGCGCCGAGGTTTGCGGCAGGGCCTTGCCGGTTCGGTGCGCGAGGTGCTGCTGCATCAGATGAACGGGCGCATCACTCAGGAGAATGTGGCCGAACGTCTGCACATGAGCCTGCGCACAATGCGACGCCGACTAGCCGACGAGGGCACCTCCTACCGGCGACTGTGCGTCGAAACCTACGGCACCCTCGCCGAGGAACTGCTCGCCACCGGTCTCACCGTCGAAGACGTCGCGTACCGCATGGGCTACTCCGGCGCCCCGAGCTTCTCCAACGCTTTCAAACAATGGCGCGGCATTTCACCCGGCCGCTTCGCCCGAGCCGCCAACGAGCGCCTCCGCCCCAGCGTCGCACACTAGCCCGCATTCCTTGGCTGCCACGCCATTTCGTCGCGGGCGACCAAGATCAGGTGGAACTGGTGGCGTAAGGTCCTCGCGTTTTGCCGCCGTGGTTTCCACGTGATCATTCGTCCAGCGGGTGCCTCGGGGCCCGCGTCGTAAGGAGTGTGCAGGGAGAGGAGGGGGTGTGGGAGTGAGGAAATGGCGGTGGGTGGGGTGTTGGGGTGCGAGCATGGAGGGGAGGATCTGGGTCGGGAGGTGGGTGTGGTGGAGTTCGCGCAGGACTATGCGGCATTGCGGTGGTCGGTGGTGGTGGCGTTTCTGTTCGCGGCCGCGGTGGTGCTCGGGCGGTTGACGGCATCGGCCGGCGTCGGTGGGGCCGAACCCGTTCGCCTGCAAGCAGATTCGCTCAGCATGAATGCGGCGGCATGTCATGAGTCCGATGCCGCCCATCTGATCATGTGCATGGTCATGCTTGCGATGCTGGTCTTTCCGATGGGAGCGGATCCGGTCGTGCTGCGCGGTGTGCTGATCGCGCTCATCATTGTCTTCGCGGCCTTGCTGGTAGATCGAATTATGCAGTGGCGCAATATAACTCGTGTGCTGCCCGATGATCGAATGGTCGCCCTCGGATATCACATCGCCGTCGCGGCCGCCATGCTGTACTCGATCGCGGGACACGGTGCGGGCATGCACGCCGACGGGCCGGCACTCGGACCGGCGCTGACACTGACCGTGCTCTTCACCGCCGATGCGCTCGGCCTGATCGTCGCGGCGAGTACCGGCCGTTGCCGGCGCTGGCTCGGCCACCCGATCGGCATCCGAGCCGACCCGCAGCAGTCGACTTCTTTCATCGGCCGGGCATTGACATCGGCACTCGTGCCCCACCTCGTCATGGACCTGGGCACGGCCTACATGTTGATCGCCGCTGCCTCCGGATAAGCCCGCGTTGTTGTCCGATCAGGCTGCTGAGAGACGTGGAAACAGGGCCTCGGCGCTACCGCGATTGATCGCGTCGAGCTGGCCGGGTTCGAAGCCCTCGTAGCTGTCCAGCAGAGAGTCGAGGAGATCGCCGCTTCCCTCCGGGGCGAAGGGAAAGTCGCTGCCGTAGCAGATGTGTCCCGGCGCGGCGAAGGCCAGCAGGGAGGGTAAGGCCGACGGCGTGGTGGACAGTGCGGTGTCGAAGTAGAAGCGCTGCAGGTCCGTCAGAACGCCCATGGGCGTTATGCCGGGGTTGAACTGTGCGCCGCCGGTGAACCGCCAGGCTGCGTAAGGCAGGAAGCCGCCCGCGTGCGAGAGGATCACCTTCATCCGGGTGTGCCGGCTCATCACGCCGTTGAGCGTCATATGCACGGCGGTGCGGGTGGTGTCGAAAGGGAAGTCCAGCAGGGGACTCGGCATACCCTCCAGCATCGGCATCGGCGGGGCGGTGGGGTGGATGAAAACCACCGCGGCGCGAGCGTCGAGCTCGGCCCAGAGCGGCTCGAACTCCTTGTGGCCGAGGTAGCGGCCGTAGTAGTTGGATAGCAGCACCACACCGTCGGCGTGCAGTTCGTTCAGCGCGTAGGAGGTTTCGGCGATCGCGCCCTCGACGTCCGGTAGCGGGAGACTCGCGAAGAAGCCGAAGCGGTCGGGCCGGTCCTTGGTCAGCTCCGCGCTGTACTCGTTGATGTCGCGGGTGATCGCGCGGGCCTCCGCGTCGTCGCCGAAGTGGGTGCCCGGTGAGCTGATCGAGAGGATGCCGGTAGCGATCGACCGGCGGTCCATCATCGCGATCGCACTCTCGGCATCCCAGGCGGGTGTGGGCCAACCCCCGGCCGTCTCTCCATGACGGTCCATTGCTTCCCGGTAGGCAGGCGGGATGAGGTGCTGGTGGACGTCGATCCGGGATGGAGAGGCCATTTTTCACTCGCTTACTAATATTTAGCTTGCTAATTATTGTGATGCTAGGCTAGCAGGCGTGGCAAATACGGGCAATGTCCAGCAGATCTCGATGGATGCCGACGTAACCGGGGAGGAGATCGCGCAGGCGGCCGACGCGTTGTTCGTCGCCATGCGGCGGGCCCGTTCGGCGGGCGCCGAGCAGATCGGTGGACTCTCCCTGGCCCAGGTCGCACTCTTGGAACCGCTGGCCGGGGAGGCGGACATCCCGGTGGGACGGCTGGCGAGCAACGCGGACGTCAGCGTGCCCACCGCCACCCGCATGTTGCAGCAACTGGAGGCGAAGGGTGTCGTCGTGCGCCGCCGATCCGCGGAGGACGCGCGGCGAGTCCTGGTGAGCCTCACCGACGACGGCGCCGAGCGGCTCGCTTTGCTCCGGACCCGACTGCGCGAGCGCCAGCTGCGCGCCTACGAGGCGTTCATGCCCGGCGAGCGGGTCCAGCTCGTCACGCTGCTGCGCCGCCTCGCCGAACTCGTCTCCGATTCCGACCGCCACCCGCGGCCGCCGGATCAGGTCGTTGGATACTCGCGGTCTACAGGTTGACGACCGAGTCGGCGACCACGCGGCCGCCGAGTCGGACCCAACCGTCGGAGTCCCATTCGGTGAAGATCTGCGAGCCCTTGCCCTGGGTGATGATCAGGCCGCGGCGCAGCAGGGCGGTGAGGGCGACGGCGGCGGCTCCGGTGGCTTCGTCCTCGGGTACGCCCATGGCGGGGGCGAACATGCGCGAGCGCAGAGCACCGCGGTGCTCGTCGGTCCAGGTCCAGAGGTAGTGCGAGCCGCTGTCGAAATCGTCGGGGCGCAGATTCGCCAGCTCGTCGAGGTCGTCGAGCTGGTGAAAGGTGAAGTCAGGGGCCCATTCGCCGCGTGCCTTGATCCAGACCATGCCGTCGGAGAGTTCAACGGTGACGGGACCCGCCGACACCTGCAGAATCCGCACCGGCCGGCCCTGCTCGGCGAACCACCAAGCGGTGCCCACCGACGGATGCCCGGCGAAGGGCAGCTCCACCGCGGGGGTGTAGATCCGCACCCTGGCTACCTCGTCGACGGGATCCTCGACAACGACGGTCTCGCTGTACCCGGCCTTCGCCGCCAGCGCCTGGTGGTCGATCTCGGCGACATCGGCGGCGCGAGCGATGCCGAGCTCGTTGCCGCCTCGCCCGGTCGGGTCCGTGAAAACGCGCACGACCTCGACCCGCGTACCGATGGCCTCTGGTTCACCCTGTGTGCCCATGTTCGCGAGCCTACCGGCCTCCAAAAGGTCCAGTGCTGTCAACGCGGGCCGCAGAGCCAGGCGAGATCACGCAGGATCTCCGACACGGTCACCGGGCCGAGGTCGGCGAAGGTGGGGCCATTGCGGCCTGCGAGCGCGGCGTACCTGAGCTCGTGCACGGGCGCGACCGGTTCGAACGGCTCCATGCCCGGATCGATCCCGATACTGAAAACCCGATCGTCGGGGAGCCGCTTGTCGAAGGTATCGATGCGACCGCCGTCGCCGCGTTCGGGTGGATTCCAGCCGCGGTTGGTCAGGCCGTGGATACGGCCGAGGGGAACAGTGGCATTCGCCGGGATCGGTACCCAGGAATCGGCGAGCAGTTCCGGATCCGGCTGGTGCACCTCCCGGCCGATCTGTGGAAATGGTTGCAGGAGTTCGTAATCGGCGAGCACATCGGCCCAGGCGGCGGTCAGTTCGGCGCCCAGGTGGAGGGGATGGGCGATACCGATGACGGCATCCTCGGCGACTTCGAGTGTGGCGTCGTCGGCGTCGGCGAAGGTGTCGTCCTCGGCGATGCGGAACGAGTCGAGCACCTGGCCGTCGCGATAGGTCGCCCAGATCAGGCGGCGGGTCACGTTGATGCGCACCGGATGTGCGATGAACAGGGTGTGTAGTTCATCGAGGGTGAAGCGGCGTTCGGTGACCATGGCGCGTTCGAGCCGCCGAATCTGATCGGCGGCGAACTTCTTGACCGACTTGCGGATCGAGCGATAGGTCGCGGTCGCGTCGGCGGCCGAGTATTCGTCGTCGCGCACTCCGGCCTTGGGCAGTGCCTTGTAGCGGGTGCCGTCGGTACCGGTAATGGTGGGGCGCAGCTGTTCATCGAAGCCGAGCACGAATTGGCGCGGCCCGAAGTCCAGCAGCGCCGTACCGTCGGGGCGCAGCCCGAGATCGGGAACCAGGCGGTCGGCGAGTTGATCCTCGCTCAAACCCAATTCGTCCGCGACATCGGTGACCCGGATCTGCGCCGCATCCCGGACCGCCGCGTTTCGGCCCTTTTCGTTCAAGGTGATCAGCGCCGACAAGGCGTGGTCGGTACCGATGGCGGCGAGGGTGTCGAGCGCATTGTCCTTGGCCCCGCTCCACAGGATATTCGGCAGCAGCTCCTCGACCGTCTCGTCATTTCCGAAGGCAGCCAGCACTTCCCAGACCCAAGTGTCCTTCGACGGCGCACCCGCCCTGGTCCACTGGCTGTGGATCGCACCGGCCGCGGCGGCAAGACTCGCCGCATCGCAATCTTCGCGAACCCGTGCCAGCGCGGCATGCGGCGCTCCGGGGTCCGACAGCATCATCAACGTAACGAGATTGGCGACCGCCTCGGGCGGCAGCGCGTGGGCGCCGGTCAGCCCGATCGTGGGCAGCTCCGAGATCGACAACCATTGCGGGAGAACCGGAATCCGCGCGGGCACGACCTCGGCGGGATCGGTATCGAGCAATTCGCGTACCGCCGCAGTGGCGTCATATGCGGTCGCGGCGGCGATGACGGCATCGGTGTGACCGAGTGTGACGAGGGTGCGCAGAGCCGCCGCATGCGTGCGTCTTGCCTTGCGCGCCTTGCCGATCGCTCCCGGAATGAACGCGGTCGCGGCGTAGGCGGGATGGCGGCGCAACCAGTCCAGCGCGATGCGGCGGCGCGAGCGCATGCGCAGCCAGTCCACGACCAGTCCGGCGACGGCCGGACTTTCGAAAGGGGCGATCGCCGCAGCGTGGTCGCGTGGTCGCTTCGTGACGGTGTCGATGACCAGATCGTGCGTAGCGGCGCCGTGTTTTGCCGTGAGTGCGAGCAGGGGAGTGGCGGACCAGAGTCCCCAGCCCACGGTGCTGGTGCGCAGGTACGGTTCCGCGATCGCGAAATCGACCTGGGCGAGTGCGTGCAGTGTCCAGTCGTTGACAAAGTCATTGCCCGGCGGAATGCGCTCGAGCCGCTCGCGTATCTCGTCCACGGACAGCGTGCCGACGCTGTCGAGCCATTTCTCCCGTTCGCCATCGCGCCACGAAATAGCAACGCCTGCGGGTACTTCGAGAGCTACTGCGGCAGCAGGCCTGCGACGCGGTCGTTGCCATGGCGGTGTGCTCAGGATCGCGGGAACGAGTTGGGCGGGAGTCGTATCGGCCGTCTGCTCTCCGGGCAGACTCTCGGTGATCAACTGCTGTGCGGATTCGGGCAGTTCCTCGCGCATGGCGACGGCGAGTTCGGGATGGCGGCGGACGTGCTGGCAGAAGTCGTCGGCGTTCTCTCGCCGGGTGGTCCGTGCGCCGAGCACACGCATGGCGCGAGACGGAAACCGTTCGGTCGAGGCGAGCAGCGCCGCGGCGGTCACATTGCGCCACGAATGCCTGGCCAGGAAGTCCATAGCTTCGTCAGTGGGGAGGCGGGCTAGCATGCGCGACAGGGTCTCCGGTCCAGGAGCGGAGCTGTTGCCCTGACCGGCCTCCCACAGTCGTGTGAGGACCGAAGTGGCGTCGGGGCCGAGATGTGCTGCGACACTGTAGATCAGCGATTTGTTGTCGCGCAGGAGATGCCAGTGCCAGCCGAGCAGATCGAGTATGCGGTGCGCGTGCGCCGCATCGGTCACCGAGGCGAGCAGGAATATCGATCCGAAGCTGTCGGTGAGTTTCGGGTCGGCGAGATCGGTTGCGACCCAGTCCTGTTCGGTGGGGAACAGGTATGAGGTGAGCAACCGGATCGCGAGCGGCCCGCGGCGCAGCTGCCGCGCCTGGTCGAGGGCATCGGCGTAGTCCATCTCCGCGGTGGCGGCCAGCAGGGTGCGCAGTCGCCGGACCAGGGTGGCGGGCGGATCGCAAGAACTCGACACCAGAACACGATTCGATTGCCCGCCCCAGGTATTGGATGCTTCCGCATGGATGCCGGTCAGTGCGGCCACGGTCGCCACGGCACAGCCGAGACCGTGGGTCGCGACCAGATAATCGGCCAGATCCGCGTGGTCGTCGTAGTAGCGGCCGAGGGCATCGGCATCCCAAAGCTTCGCGTCCATACCGATCGCGGCGCACACGGCCGCGCCGAGCGGGTCGGCACGTCGATCTTCCAGGTATCGCGCACCCCGCTCGGCGAGCACCTTGTGCGAGCCGGAATGGCCCATGATGGCGCGGATCCGATCCGCGGACTGCGCCAACTTGTCGGAGATGGTCTGTGCCGCAGCCGTATTCACGGCAACCTTCCGTGCGGGCCATCGGCCGCGGAACGGATCGGTTTTCGACCACCAGGCAGCGGGTACCACCCAGATGTCCTCATCGGTCGGCGGCGTGCGGACAGCCATCGGCCTGCTCCCTTGTTCACGAGGTGCGTATCGCGGACAGGCTAGCGAGCCGCTCCGACACGTGCCGGTCGGCGCGGAAAAGGCAACGGCCCCGTCCACTCGGACGGGGCCGCTGCGTGTTTCCGGTGAGATATCAGACCGCGGCGGTGGCCAGCGTCTCCGTGGATTGCACCGCCTGGCCGACCCCGGCGACGATCGCGGCGGCGCGCAGCGATTCGAAGATCACCTCACGCGAGACGCCTGCCTCGCGCAGGGTCTTCTCGTGCGCCTCCAGACAGTGCGCACAGCCGTTGATCGAGGAGACCGCGAACGACCACAGCTCGAAATCGGCCTTGTCGACACCCGGGTTGCCGATGATGTTCATCCGCAGACCGGCACGCAGATCGTCGTAGCGGCCCTCCAGAAACGCTTTGCCCCGGTAGAACACATTGTTCATGCCCATGATCGAGGCGGCGCCGAGTGCGGCGTTGTAGGCCTCCGCGGACAGATTGTCCGCGGCTTCCTCGGCGATTTCCCGCAGCGTCGTCGCCGACCGGGTCGCGGCCGCCGACGCGAGCAGCGTGCCCCACAGCTGCTGTTCGTTCAGCACAGTGGTGCGTGCGATGGACGACAGATTGAGCTTGAGGTCCTTTGCGTACTCGGGAAGGGAGTTCTTCAGGGTCTCAATGCTCATTCGGCGAATCCTCTTCTCGTTCGGGGTTTTTCAGGTGGTTCGGATAACGCTCAGACGCTCGCGGCGAGCAGTTCGCCCGCGTTGATGGTCGGATCGCCCTTCTTCCAGTTGCAGGCGCACAGTTCATCGGACTGCAGTGCGTCCAGCACGCGCAGCACCTCGTCGACATTGCGGCCGACCGAACCCGCGGTCACCGAGACGAACTGGATCTCGTTGTTCGGGTCGATGATGAAGGTGGCGCGGTCGGCGACGCCGTCGGCATTGAGAACGCCGGTGGCGGAGGCCAATTCGCGCTTGAGGTCGCTCAGCATCGGGAACGGGAGGGTCTTGAGATCCTCGTGCTGGGCGCGCCACTGGAAGTGCACGAACTCGTTGTCGACCGAGGCGCCGAGCACCTGCGCGTCGCGGTCCTCGAACTCCTCGTTGAGCTTGCCGAAGGCGGCGATCTCGGTCGGGCATACGAAGGTGAAGTCCTTGGGCCAGAAGAAGACGATGCGCCACTTGCCGGCGTGGTCGTCGGAGGTGATGCGGGTGAAGTAGTCGTCAGGCTGCTGAGCGTCGACCTTCGACAGGTCACCGCCGATCACCGCGGTGAGGTTGTATGCCGGGAACTGGTCGCCGATGGTCAGCAAAGCCATGCTTGTCTCCTCGTCAGTCGGTTTGCTAGAGCGAGTGGATCGAAAGCTCACTGGTGATCTTGCCCAAAGGCCGGTGAAAGGTAAACGTGATCAGTCGCACTACACTGATAGGCGTGACTGATCAGACTTATCAGCCGACCCTGTCGCAGCTGCGTGCGTTCGTAGCGGTCGCGGAGTACCGCCACTTCGGCACCGCGGCCGCGCGGCTGAGTGTGAGCCAGCCCACGTTATCGCAGGCACTGGCCGCATTGGAACACGGGCTCGGGCTGCAGCTGATCGAGCGCAGCACCCGGCGGGTGCTCGTCACCGCCGCGGGTATGCGGCTGCTGCCGCAGGCTACGGCGACCCTCGAGGCGGCCGACCGATTCGTCGCCTCGGCGACCGGTGACAGTCTGGGCGGCGCCCTGCGGATCGGCATCATTCCGACGGTTGCCCCGTATGTGCTGCCGGATCTGCTGCCCGAATTGCGCAGGGTATTGCCCGCTTTGAATCCTCAGGTGGTCGAGGACCAAACCGCCCGGCTGCTGGAGGGATTGCGCACCGGCGTCCTGGATGTGGCGTTGCTCGCGCTGCCGACCGAAGCGCCCGGCCTCGTCGAGATCCCGTTGTACACCGAGGAATTCGTCCTGGTGACCCCGCGCGGACACGAGCTGGGCGGTCGCACCGATATCACACCTGCCACCTTGGACGCGCTGCCGCTGCTGCTGCTCGACGAGGGGCACTGCCTGCGCGATCAGACCCTGGAATTCTGCCGCTCCGCCGACGCCCATCCGGGTGCGGTCGGCGATACTCGTGCCGCGTCGCTGGCAACCGTGGTCCAGTGTGTCGCAGGCGGTCTCGGGGTGACGTTGATTCCGGAGATGGCGGTGGCGGCCGAAACCGCGCGCGGCACATTGGAAACCGCGCAATTCGCCGCCCCCGCTCCGGGACGCACGCTCGGTCTGGCGTTTCGCGCATCGACGGCGCGCGCGGATGATTACGAACGGCTGGCGGAGATCATTCGGTCCCAGCGGCCCGGAGTGAGCTGAATCCGCGGGATCAGGGTGCCGCGTCGCCGAGGAGTTCGGTTGCGGTGCGGTGGATTTTGCGCAGCGCGCTCATGAGGTGACGGCGTTCGGTGGGGGTGAGGTCGGCGGTCACCTTGTCCTCCAAGGCTTGTCGCTGTGCCTCGATCGGCTGTTGGAGGGCGCGGCCCTTGTCGGTGAGCCAGAGGCGGACCAAGCGGTTGTCGTGGTCGTCGCGACGGCGCTCGAGCAGGTCCGCGGAGGTCATCCGGGTGGCCATTTTGACCACGGTCGGGGTGGTGACATTCAGCGCGGTCGCGACCTCGCCCGGGGTGCGTCCGTCCTGCTCCCACAGCAGTGCCAGGACGTAATTCTGGCCCAGATGCAATCCATGCGTACGCATTTCGCGGTCCGCGAGTGCGCGTAGCACCTTCGAGCTGCGGCCGTGTAGGTCGAGGAATTCGGGCATCTGTCGGATCTCCTTGGCTATTGACGAATAGATCATTAGCCGTCTAGCGTTCTGATTCGTTAGACGGCTAGTGATATGGAGATCTGATGATAGTGGTCACCGGTGGCACCGGAAATATCGGTCGTGAACTCGTCGGCGAACTCGCCGCAAGAGGTGCGGAATTCCGTGTTCTCGTGCGCGATCCGGCTCGTGTCGCGGATCCGGGCGGGGGTGAGTTGATCGTCGGCGATCTGGACGATCCAGCGACCCTCGCGCCCGCATTCGACGGTGCCGACACGCTGTTCCTGCTGGTGCCCGGCATCGGCCTGGAGCACACCGTCGATGCGGTGAACGCGGCGCGAACGGCCGGAGTGCGGCATATCGTGCAGTTGTCGTCGTTCAATGCGATGGGCGATCCGGTACCCGCGATGGGGCGTTGGCATCTCGAGCGTGAGCGGGTGGTCGCCGAATCCGGCATACCGGTGACCGTGCTGCGACCCGGTGGATTCATGACGAATGCGCTCGCGTGGGCGCAGACGATCCGCTCCGGCAGCGCGGTCCTCGATCCCACTGGGCCCGGTCGTTACGCCCCGATCGACCCCGCCGATATCGCCGCGGTGGCGGTCGAGGTCCTCACCGGCGACGGCCACCATGGCATGACATACACCCTCACCGGCACGGAAACCTATACTGTCACAGAACAAGTCGCGACCATCGCCGGCACGATCGGTCGCGCCATCGAGGTGCACGAGGCGGCCACACCGCAGGAGGCTTTGGCATCCCGCTACCCAGGCGGTGCGCCACCGGCGCTGGCGGCGGCGATCATCGAGGGGTTCGAGTTGATGCGCGCCGATACGGTGGGGTTCCGCACCGACACGGTGCGTGAGCTGCTCGGCAGAAGTCCGCGCACGTTCGCCGACTGGTGCGTACGCAACGCCGATGCGTTCGTGTGAAGACGCTGTCCGGTGAGTTGTTTGTCGGACGAGTAGCTGCCCCCAGTTCCAACGCGGGTCTATCGGATCGTTGGGCGTAATCTCCGCTGGTAGGCAGTTGGAAAGGGTGCACGGTGGATGAGTCGGGTGCCAATGTGTCGACCGAGCCGGGACAGCGGCTCGGTCGCTCGATCGCGAACGGCGATCAGCTGTTCGCCTACGGAACGTTGCAGTTTCCGGAGGTGCTGGTCGAATTGATCGGGAGGTGTCCGGAATCGGTGGCGGCGGAGTTGACCGGGTGGCGGGTGGCGGCACTGCCAGGGCGGGTTTATCCCGGGCTGGTGCCCGCCGTGGGCGGGGTTGCCCGGGGTGTGGTGTTGTCGGGGCTCGACGCGGGGGAGTGGGCGGTGCTGGATGCGTTCGAGGATCACGAGTACGAGTTGCGGCGGGTTCGCCCCGGTTCGGCCATGTCGGCGTGGGCGTACGTGTGGACTTCCGTTGTCGCGCAGGAAGATTGGTATGCTGAACGTTTCGCTGCCGATCATCTGAGTGCCTTCGTGGCTCGGTGCGCCGAGTGGCGACGGTTGCTCTGAATCACGCCGGATTTGCCATTCCAAGACGACCGGTCATATATTAACCTCATGGCACGACCCCGACGCAGTGATGACACTCGGCAGCTTCTGGTGGAGCAGGGCGCTGCCGGGTTCCTGACGAACGGCTATCACGGGACCGGTATCAAGCAGATCCTGGATGCGGTCGGCGTGCCGAAGGGTTCGTTCTACAACTACTTCGATAGCAAGGAGAGTTTCGGGCAGGCCATCATCGACCACCATTCGCTGTGTGTGCAGCGGAATTTGGCCGAGGCGCTCGGGACTTCGCCGGATCCGGTCGCCGGGTTGCGGGCGTTCTTCGGGCGGCTCATGGATGATTTCGTGCGGGCGGAGTTCACCGGTGGATGCCTGATCGCGAACCTCGGCGGGGAACTCGAGGGCAGTGAGGTGCTGCGGGCATCCTTGGCGGGGGCGTGGAATTCCTGGCGTGACGGGGTGGCGGTGGCGCTACGGCGGGCGCAGGAGCTCGGGACGATTCGCGACGATATCGACGCCACGGAATTGGCTGATCTGCTGTTGGAATCGTGGGAGGGCGCGGTGATCAGGATGAAGATCCAGCGCTCGCTCGAACCGCTGCACAAGTGTTTGCGCCGACTGCTGGATGACTACTTTCGGCCCTGACCTGTAGGTATTGCCGCTTTGGGTGGCCATGTATCTATTCCAAGACGACCGGTCGTATCAGTAAGTGTCACGAGAAAGAGAGAAGAATATGGTCAAGACGGTCATCGTCACCGGATCCTCCAGTGGGATCGGGCGCGATATCGCTCGGGCCTTCGTGGAGCGTGGTGACAATGTCGTGCTCAACGGGCGGGATGCGGACAAGCTCGCGGCGGTGGCGGACTCGTTGGGCGCGCCATCGAGGTTGGCGGTATTCGCCGGTGATATCGGTACGCCCACAACGGGTTCCGAGCTCGTGCGCCTTGCGGTGGAACGTTTCGGTCGCGTCGATGTGCTGGTGAACAATGCCGGGATCTTCGGGGCCAAGTCGTTCGTCGATGTCACCGAGGCGGATCTGGACAGCTACCTGAATGGCAACCTGAAAGGGACCTACTTCACCACACAGGCCGTCGTGCGTCAGCTACAAGCGCAGAAAAGCGGTGGCAGCATTGTGAATATCGGGACGGTGCTGATCAACCACGCGCTCGCGGGGCTGCCCGCATCGGCCGCACTGGTCAGCAAGGGCGGCGTCCACGCGTTGACCACGAGCCTTGCCGCGGAACTCGCCGCGGACGGCATCCGGGTCAATGCCGTCGCTCCCGGCATCATTCGCACACCACTGTTCGGTGACGGCGACGAAAGCGCCTCGGGCCGACTGGCTTTGCTCAACCGAATCGGCGAAGTGAGCGAAACCACCGCAGCGGCGCTGTATCTCGCCGACGCCGCCTTCACCACCGGCCACATCTTCCCCGTCGACGGCGGGTTCATCTCGGGAAGGGCCGCATAATGCCTTACGTCAATATCAAGGTCACCAACGAGGGCGTGACGCGGGAGCAGAAGACCCAGCTGATCAAGGGCGTCACCGACCTGCTGCAGGATGTGCTCGGCAAGGACCCGGCGACGACGTTCGTGGTGATCGACGAGGTCGAGCTGACCGACTGGGGCATCGGTGGCATGAACGTCGAAGACTGGCGCAAGCGGTGATAGGTCCGGGCGTTGGCCCGTGCGCCCATTTATGCTCGGATTCAGCGGAATAGGTGCACGCGCCGCATACAGAAATGGCAGACTTGTCGGCCAGCTATTGACCTGAGATCCGATGTATCCGGTGTAGGAGCAGCATGGCTATGCCCGGTGAGGTTCGAGCCGAGATCGGTTGGCGACAGGCGATTGTCAACCGTGACGTTGCGTCCGCACTGATCGCGCGGGCGCAGCGCAACGGCGGGATCATGCGGGTCAGGGTGCCATTGCCGGGCCGGTCTTGGCTGATCACCGACAGCGATCTCATCGACCGTGTGCTGCGTACCGGTGCGGGCGAATTCGACAAAGGTGGTCCGATCTACCGGATCATCCGTAACGCAACCGGCGACGAGGGTTTGTTCGTGGTCAACGATCCGCAACTGTGGCGGACATTGCGTGAACACACGAATCCCGCGTTCGCGGCTGCCGAGCTCGTGCCGCTCGCGCACGAGAGTGTCCAGCGATTGAACGACCGGATCGACAGCTGGCATCCGGACCGAGCCGTCGACGTGTTCACCGAATTCAAACTGCTCAACGTAGAACTGCTGGCACGGCATCTTTTCGGTCAGACCGTCGATTGCGCGACATTGGTGCGGCTGGCCCAGCCGATCTTCGACAGCCAGCGCAAGCAGTGGTTCCGGATCGGTGGCGGCAAGTACCGGCGCGCCATCGCGGCCATGGACGCCGAGGTCCACGCCATCATCGACCGGCGGCGCACAATGGACGATTGCGCCGCCGACCTGCTCGGACACCTACTGCAGGTGCGTCCGGAACTCCCGGGCCAGCGGATACGCGATCAGGTGATAAGCCACTTGATGGCAGGTTTCGACAGCACGGCATGCGCTCAGGCGTGGGCATGTGTGCGGCTGGCCGACCATCCCGCCGAGCTGGTCGAATTGCGGACCGAAGTCGAACAAGTGTTGGCGAGTCGCGTACCGGCCGCAGCCGATCTCGCCCGGTTGCCGCTGCTCACATCGTTTTTCGGCGATGTTGTGGCACAGCGACCGTCGTTCCCGCTCATCTTCCGCCACGTCGCGGTCGATACCGAACTGTCCGGTTGCTCGCTGCATCGGGGCGACCAGCTGTTCATCGCGCTCGGACCCGCCCGCCTGCCGTTCGGCATCGGCAAACGAAAATGCATCGGCGAACCGATGGCGCTACTCACCGGCGCACTGTCCATCGCAGTACTCGTACAGCGGTTCGGCCGATGGCAGCGCACGCGGCCGGGCAACCAGCAGATCCGCTACGCGACCACCGCCCCGCCACGACACAGCGAGATCCATTTCACGCGATAACCATTCAGTTCTCGGCCACGAGCGGACACTCCGGTCGCAACCGTTAAGGATTCCGCAAGCCGAATCGCACCGGCTCCACGGAAACCCTTGGGAGCCGGTGCGATTCGAGAGTGCTGCTAGACGCGCAGCGCGTGCGGTTCGATCGCGCCGCGCACCAGTGCCCGCGCATCGATCGTCTCGGCGTGGTAGGGCAGCGTGCCCAGCCGATCGGTCATCGCCTGCACCGGTTCATCGATTCGCTCGTTCAACCCGAACAGGAATGTCCACTCGTGCTCATCGCTGCCGTACTGCACCACAGTGCCGAACTGCTCGTGGAAGCGCTTCCAGGACCGCTTCAGCGTCTCGTTGCGCCACATGGTCGCGCATCCGGCCTGTGCCGTGAGCACGCCGCCGGGTGCGAGCAGCGCCCGACATCGCGACAGGAACTCCGACTCGTAGAGCCGGTTGTGCTGCGCGTCCTCGACCCGCTCATCGGGCAGATCGATGACGATGACGTCGTAGCGGGTGCCCGCCTCGTTCGCGTTGGCAAGGAAGTCCCAGCCGTCGGCATAGTGCACTTTGACCGGGCCCGCACCCTGCACCGCGGCGGCCAGCTCCTCGCTGGTGTAGCCGTAGGGCAGGTGCTCGGCGCACAACTCGACCTCGCGCTGGTCGATATCGACGTGATCCACCAGCGTCGCGCCCGCGGCGACCGACATCTGGCTGGCCACACCCTCACCCGACCCGATGATCAGCACCTTGTCCAGCTTCGCGGCCAGCGCGAAGGCGGGGACCATCATCGCCTCGTGATAGGTCAGCTGGGAGAACTCCGTGGACTGGCGATCGTCGTCGGAGAACAGGCTGATGCCCTGTTCGGTGCGCGCGATCACCATGTGCTGGAACGGAGTATGGGTGTCGACGATGACCTCGTGCAGATCCCAGATGCGGGTCAGGCCATTGCCCACCGGCTCTTCGATCCGCGTCGAGCCATGCCCGCGCTGAATGACCTGCATGCGAACATCCCTGGGAGACAACTTATCTCGCAGCAGTTCGACGGCCTTCGACGCGCCGGCGCCGATACTTCCGCAGGTGAATACGTCGACAAAGATGTCGCCGGACTCCGGATAAGTGTGAATCGAGGCGTGGGACTCCGACAACAGCGCGAGGACGGTCACCCCCTGCGGATCGAACTTCTTGTGTACGACATCGCAGATGGTGACGCCCGCCGCGATCAGAGACTCACGCAACGCCGATTCGAGTCGTTCGAGATCGTCGCAGAGATCTGCGTCGACACCACCGAACTCGGCCAGCACATGCCAGCCGGTGAATTCCGCCGTCATAGGCAAACTCACTCTCGCTCAGCGCCCGAGACATGAACGGTCAAGGGCGGAAAACCATTGAAGGACACCGACGAATAGCTCGCGGTATAGGCGCCGGTATCGAGGATCTGGATGCGATCACCGGCTCGCAACGAGGTCGGAAGAAGGACCTTCGTGCGTTGATACAGTACATCGTCGCCATCGCAGGTCGGTCCGGCCACCACCGCCTCGTCCACGGGATCTCCGTCACGTTCGGTGACGAAGCGGTATGCGATGTACTCGTTCTCGGTCTCGGCCATGCCGTTGTAGCGGCCGATGTCGAGATACACCCAGCGCCGTCCGTCCGGCGCGATGCGCACGCCGATGACCTCGGCGTGAATGGTGCCCGCCGAACCTACGAGTGCGCGGCCGGGCTCGATGACGAGTCCGGCGGTCTCGGGCAGGAATTCGGCGGTGGCGGCCGCGATGACGGCGCCGATATCGTCGAGTGCGGGCGCCGCCTCGACGTACGAAATGGGCAGGCCGCCACCGATATTCACCGAGCGCACCGGAATATCCTTATCCGCCAGCGCTGCCGCGATGCGGCCCGCCTGTTCGATACCGATGCGCCAGGCCCGCGGGTCGGTCTGCTGGGAGCCGACGTGGAAGTACGGACCCCCCACGATCAGTCCGAGATCGCGGGCGCGCACCAGCAGACGTAGCGCCTCGGTGGGGGAGCAGCCGAATTTGGTGCCGAAGGGCGTCGTCGACTGCGGCGCCGAGGACAGGAACCGGCACTCGACTTCCGAACCCGGCGCGTGCTCGACGATGCGCAGCAGATCGTCCTCGGTGTCGAAGGCGTAGCGGCGCACACCCGCGGCGTAGGCGGCCGCGATGTGGGCGGCCTTCTTGATCGGGTTCCCGTAGCACATGCGTGCCGGGTCGACGCCTTCGTGCAGGCACAGTTCGATCTCACCGACACTGGCGACGTCGAACTCCGCGCCGTGACGGTCGAGCAGACGGATGAGTTCCGGGACCGGACTCGCCTTGACCGCGAAGCGTATTCGGGCTCCGGGTACCGCGGCCTGGAGTGCGCGGTAGTTCTCGCGCACCCGCTCTGGATGGATGGCCAGATAGGGCGATTCGGGCAGGTTTGAACCGGTCAATCTAAGGGAACTCTCCGTCGTTTGGGGGTCGGCCGTCGTTCGGGCACCGCGCGAGAGAGTATCAGCGCGATGCCTCTGGTAACCAACTCGTTGACGACACCTTGATCATGATCACCCTGCGACTACCGTGACCTCGTCGAATACGACCTCGCCCGCGGCATCGGACTCGGCGAGATCGACCACGGCCGCCAGCGCCCAGCCGTGGTCCCCGGCGGGATCGTCGAGCACCTGGCGCACCTGCCAGAAGCCGGGGCGTTGTTCCACCTGGAACAGTTGCGGACCGCGAGCGTCCGGGCCGGTGCCGATGCTTTCGTACTCGTCGAAGTAGGGGGTCAGCTCGGCCGCCCAGTCCGGTCCGGTGCCCAGCTCGGCGAGGGCCGCCCAGCGGCGCAGCGCGGCGAGTTCGACGCGACGGAACATGGCATTGCGGATCATCACCTTGAACGCGCGCTCGTTGGCCGAGATCGGCCGCACCGTTTCCGCGCCGAAGGCGAGCTGATCGGCATCGGTCTCCGCGCCCGGATTTGTGAGCTGCTCCCATTCGTCGAGCAGACTCGAATCCACTTGGCGCACAAGCTCGCCCAGCCATTCGGTCATATCGTCGAGATCCTCGGTGCGCGCGGATTCCGGGACGGTGCGTCGCAGCGCGCGGTAGGCGTCGGCGAGATAGCGCAGCACCACCCCCTCGGAGCGGGCCAGCTCGTAATGCGAGATCAGCTCGGCGAAGGTCATCGAGCGTTCGATCATGTCGCGGACGACCGATTTGGGGGACGGGGCGAATTCCGACATCCAGGGGTGCCCGGCCCGGTAGGTCTCGAAGGCGGGTTCGATCAGCTCGGCCAGCGGTTTGGGCCAGGTGACCTCTTCCAGCAGCTCCATGCGTTCGTCGTATTCGATGCCGTCGGCCTTCATCTCGTTGATCGCCTGGCCGCGGGCCTTGTGCTGCTGGGCCATCAGCAGCTGGCGCGGATCCTCGAGCGTCGACTCGATGAGGGATATGACGTCGAGGGTGTAGCCGGGGGCGTCCTTGTCGAGCAGCTCGAGCGCGGCGAGAGCGAAGGGGGACAGGGGCTGGTCGAGGGCGAAATCGCGCTGCAGGTCGACGGTGAGCCTGGCGCGGCGGCCCTGTGCGTCGGGTTCGGGAAGCTGTTGCACCACACCGGCATCGCGCAGGGCGCGATACAGGCGGATGGCGCGCAGGATGTGGCGGCGTTGCGCGGGGCGGGGCTCGTGATTGTCCTCCAGCAGGTGGCGCATGGCGTCGAAGCAATTGCCCGGGCGGGCGATCACATTGAGCAGCATGGAGTTCGTCACGTTGAAGCGCGACACCATCGGTTCGGGGCTGGCGGCGACGAGCCGGTCGAAGGTCTCCTCGCTCCAGGAGACGAAGCCCTCCGGCGGTTTGCGGCGCACCACCTTACGCTGTTTCTTCGGATCGTCGCCCGCCTTGGCCAGCAGCCGGGTGTTCTCCACTTCGTGGTCGGGCGCCTGCACGACCACGGTGCCCATGGTGTCGTAGCCCGCCCGGCCCGCGCGCCCGGCGATCTGATGGAATTCGCGGGCCTTGAGCCTGCGGGTGCGCACACCGTCGAATTTGGTGAGACCGGTGAGCAGTACCGTGCGGATCGGCACGTTGATCCCGACGCCGAGAGTGTCGGTGCCGCACACCACCTTCAGCAGACCATCCTGGGCCAGGCGCTCCACCAGGCGGCGGTACTTGGGCAGCATGCCCGCGTGATGTACGCCGATACCGTGGCGGATCAGCCGGGACAGGGTCTTGCCGAACCCGGAGGAGAAGCGGAAATCGCCCAGTGCCGTTGCGATGGCGTCCTTTTCGGCGCGCGTGGCGAAGTTGACGCTGGTCAGCGCCTGTGCGCGTTCCAATGCGGCGGCCTGGGTGAAATGCACGACGTACACCGGTGACTGGTTGGTCGTGACGAGATCTTCCAGGGTTTCGGTGATGGGGGTGCGCGCGTAGGAAAAGCTCAGCGGGACAGGACGTTCGGTGCCCGCGACGATAGCGGTCGGATTACCGGTGCGGCGTTTCAGATCGGCGGCGAAGAAGTCGACCTCGCCGAGAGTTGCCGACATGAGCAGGAATTGGGCGCGCGGAAGTTCCAGCAGCGGTACCTGCCAGGCCCAGCCGCGGTCCGGATCGGCGTAGAAGTGGAATTCGTCCATCACGACCTGGCCGACATCGGCGGCCGCGCCCTCGCGCAGCGCCATATTCGCCAGGATCTCGGCGGTGGCGCAGATGATCGGCGCCTCCGGATTCACCGCCGCGTCACCGGTCACCATGCCGACCCGGTCCGCGCCGAAAACCTCGCACAGGGCGAAGAACTTCTCGCTGACCAGCGCTTTGATCGGGGCGGTGTAGTAGGTGCGCAGGCCGCGGGTCAACGCGAACAGATGCGCGCCGACGGCGACAAGGGATTTACCGGATCCGGTGGGGGTGGCCAGGATGACATTGGATCCGGACGCCAATTCCAGTAGCGCCTCGTCCTGCGCCGGGTACAGCGGGGTGCCCTGCTCGGCCGCCCACGACCCGAAGGATTCGTAGAGCGCGTCGGCGTCGGTTCCCGGTATCTCCAGCAGTTCGGTCAGATCCACTCCGACCACCCTACGGGCAACCGTCTACGGCCCCGTCAGGGTGATCGGGTCAGTTGGACTGTTCGTCCTCGTCGCCGTCGTAGCCGCCCTGCTCGGCCAGGAAGCGCTCGAATTCGGCGCCCAATTCGTCGCCGCTGGGCAGTTCACCATCGCCTACCAGCAGGCTCGACTGGCGTTCCTGCGCGGAGACGAAGCTGTCGTACTGGCGCTCGAGCGCGTGCACCACGGTCTCGACCTCGGAATTCCCCGCGATGTGCTCGTTGACCTGCTCGCGCACCCGCGCGGCGGCCTCACCGAGCGCGGCCAGCGGGAATTCCAGGCCCGCGTTGTCGGCGACGTGCTCGAGCAGGGTCTGCGCGGCCTCCGGGTAGGCGGTCTGCGCGAGGTAGTGCGGCACATGCACCGAGAATCCGACGGATTCGTGGCCGTGCTGGGCCATCCGGTACTCCAGCAGCGAGGACGCGCTCCCCGGCACCTGTAGCTCGCCCGGCCAGCGCTGATGATCGGCGATGAGGTCGCGGTCGGAGGAGTGCGCGGTGATGCCGAGCGGGCGGGTATGCGGGATCGCCATCGGGATGGCACTCAGTCCGATGCTGCGCCGCACACCGAGTTGTTCGGCGAGCAGACGCACCGCGGTGGTGAATTTCTCCCAGCGCAGATCCGGTTCCAGGCCGGACAGCAGCAGGAACGGGGTGCCCGCGGTATCGCGCAGCGCCCAGAGATTCAGCTCGGGCTCGGCGTAATCCGAGAAGTGGTCGGTCTTGAACGTCATCAGCGGACGACGCGAGCGGTAGTCCAGCAACTCGTCGACATCGAACGAGGCGACCAGCTCGCTCTCGAGACTCTCGCGCAGGTGCGTCGTGGCCAGCCGCACCGCATGCCCGGCATCGGTGAAGCCCTCCAGTCCGTGTACCAGGACCGGACCCAAGCCATCGTCGTTCGACAGCTGCGGAGCTGGGAACTCCAACTCGTACATTCGCGACTCGTGGTCCATCGCGTCTCCTTCCTGCGCGGTTCACCGACGCGAGCTTCCAGGTTCACAGGCCTGTTCGGCAATTCGCGGCGGTCAACCACTGTCCATTGTCCCCCATGGCCCCGACACCCGTTGCCACGGGCGACACCGACCCATAAGACAGGCCAACATCAGTAGTACCCCGCACATTCCCGGTCACTCGAAGAACCGGCGTGGCATCGTGGGCGGGCACGGGGAGTTTGGCACAGTGGACCGGTGACTGTGCCGAATTCGACGCGCAGGGGGCCACGCGGATTCGGGGTATCGGGTTGGGTGCCCCTCGCCGCGAGTGCGGTGCTGCTCGCCGGCTGCGCGTCAACGGTGACCGGACATCCGGTCGCCTCCGGTCCGAGTGCGGGGACCCGGTATGTGACGGCACAGCTTTCGACGCTGCTGCCCGATCCCGCGCAGTTCCCGGCCGGATATGAGGCGGTCGTGCTGCCACCGGAGGCGGCCGCGCAGGCGGCGGGGGATCTGACCGGGGTCGGGCGCGGTTCGACGGTGCAGCCCGACGGATGTGTCCCGCCCGCTCAGCAATTCGGTCCGAATCAGACGGCCGTCGCGGTGGGCACCGACAACGAGACGCGCGCCACGATGACCGCGGAGTTGACCAGGACCGGACAGCCGTTGTCGGCGTTGCGTGACCAGTTGAAGCGGTGTCAGCAGGTGCATGTGAGCCGAGCGGGTGCGACGACGATTGTGACCACCGAACTGCAGGCGCCGCCGACGATCGATGCCGACGACACGCTCGCGCTGCGCCGCACGGTGGCCCCGCAGGTGAGCGCCGCCGGGCTGACGCAGTCGATGCAGACGCTCACCGGGCAGGTCGCCGATGTGCGAATCACGGTGACGTACATGACGTTCGGCGCTGCGAAGCCGGATACCGCGGCATTGGACGAGCTGTTCACGGCGGCGGTGCGGAAGGTAGAGAAGAGGTGAATACGGAGGGTTTCGCCGCTCGGCAGCTGGAGCGTGCGGCCGGACAGTAACAGGTGGCACCGACATAGTCGCCGCCGTATCGGTGTCCGATTCCCGATTCGTCCACAGTCCGAGCGTTTTCCACAGGGCAATTCCGTCCCGCGATATCCCCAGGTCGCTGTCCCGGGCTTCGAGGTGGGTGAGCGCACCCTCGATGCATGACGACTTCCACGAATCCCGCTCCTGCCCTCGGAGATCCGGGCGACGGCGCATCGTCGCGCACCGGTTTTTGTACAAGCCCCGCCGTTCACCTCCGCAAATCCGCCCACCCGCCGCATGTCGGCGACTCGGGCCACCGTGATGTCGAGGATTCGCGTGACGGCGCGGATACGGGCGGCGGTGTGCGAATCGACCGGCCAATGGAAAGTCCTGATGCCGTATGGCCATGTGACGGCGCCGGGATAGGTACCGACAAGCCAGCAGACGATCTAGCTGCGGGGCATCTAGCGCCGCGGTTCGATGAACCAGCGCGCGATAGCGTTGGGTCGCATACGTATCGCACGTGGCCCGTGGACAAGGTCTCGGCCCGAATCGATTCGGTGTCCTTCTTCGACCCTGATGTCGAGGCCGAATTGTCGGAATGCACACGGGGTTTCGGGAAAGAGCCGCGCCCGGGAATCTGTGCGGAACCGCCGCCGGAATTCGGGGATCGGATCCCAGGGGATTCACTGCATGTCGACGATCCCGGTGAATTGATTGTGGCGGTGCCCGCCATGGTCGGATTCGTGCCGGAGCGGTCGATGGTGGTGGCGGTGCTGCGGGGCGCGACCGATGCGGAGCAGAGTCCGATCATCGATGCGGTGGTGCGGTTCGATTTGGATCAGGAAGGCGGGAGTCGGCGGGGGCTCGCGGCGGCATATGCGGAGTGTGTTTCGCACATCTGTGCCGCAGAGGGGGCGACGGAAGTACTCGCGGTCATCGTCGATGACCGGGTGCGCGAACCGCGGCGCACGCGCCGAAATGGTGCAGGGAGTGCGGGACCGTGGGGCACGCTCATCGCGGCGTTCGCGCGCCGACTGTCGCGGGCCGAGGTGTACCTCGAGGGCGCCTGGGCGGTGCGCGCCATCGAGGCGGATCAGCGGTGGTGGAGTCTGCTCGATGCGAATCACCATGGGACGCTGCCGGATCCGGCCACATCGATGGTGACGGTGGCGCATGTGCTCGAAGGGCGGCCGATCCGGGGAACCCGTTCGGAGCTGACCGCGCTGGTCGCACCGGATGAGGAACTGGCGCACCAGGTCGCGCTACATCTGGACAGCGCTCGCGCGCTCGCGCACGAGCAGTACGCCGCGGCCGTCCGGCGCGGTGATCCCGACGGATACCACCGGCGGGCACTCGAACATGTGCTGTGGCAGATCGCCAATATCGACTCCGGTGTGGCCCTCACCGCCCAGGAATACGCGGAACTGGCCGCGGCACTGCGTGATCGGGCGGTGCGCGACTCGCTGTTCGGGCTGGCCGTCGGAGACCACGCCGCCCCTGCGGAAACCCTCTGGGTGGCGCTGACGCATGCACTGTCGGGCAGCGACCGTGCCGATGCGGCAACACTTCTCGGCTACAGCGCCTACATCCGCGGTGACGGGCCGCTCGCCGGCATCGCACTGCAGGCGGCCTTGGAAGCCGATCCCGCCCATTCCATGGCGAGTTTGCTCGAGATCTCACTGCGCACCGGGATGCGTCCGGATACGCTGCGCCGCCTTGCCTACTGCGGGCTCGGCATTGCCGCGGATCTCGGTATCGACTTGGGGCCGGTTGTCCGGTGAGCCCGTTCGCGTTCTCGGGTGGTCAGAGGTGAGTTGGCGAGTCACATGGTGGTCGTGGCAAATGCGGCACCACCATGTGACCGCGCTCGATGGTGAGCTGGCCTACTTCGCGCTGTGTGCCCGCGGACCGAGGTCACGCAGGAATTCCCAAGCATCGGCGACGATTTCGTCCAGATTGTTGTGCTTGGGCTGCCAGCCGAGATCGGTGATGACGCGGTCGCTGGACGCGATCAGCGTGGCCGGGTCGCCGGCGCGACGCGGTGCGTCCTGGGCGGCGATGGGCAGGCCGGTGACGCGCTCGCAGGCCGAAATCACCTCGCGGACCGAGAAACCGGTGCCGCTGCCGAGATTGAAGATGCGATGTGTGCCGGATTCGGCAGCGCCGAGGGCCAGCAGGTGGGCGTCGGCGAGGTCGCGAATGTGGATGTAATCGCGGACCGCGGTGCCGTCGGGGGTGGGCCAGTCGGTGCCGAAGACCGAGATCGCCTTGCGATGACCGAGGGCGACCTGGAGCACGAGGGGGATGAGATGGGTTTCCACCACCCGGTTTTCGCCGAGGCCGCCGTAGGCGCCCGCGACGTTGAAGTAGCGCAGGCTGGTCGCGGCCAGACCGTGCGCGATCGAATAGGAGGTGATGGCGTGGTCGATGGCCAGCTTGGAGGCGCCGTAGGGGTTGGTCGGCCGGGTCGGCGCATCCTCGGTGATCGGCACCCGTTCGGGTTCGCCGTACACGGCCGCGGTCGAGGAGAAGACCAGCCGCGGCGTCTCGGTGCGGCGCATCGCCTCCAGCAGCTCGAGCGTCTTCACCACATTGCCGTGCCAGTACTTCTCCGGCTGCTGCACCGACTCACCGACCAGCGACTGCGCCGCGAAATGCAGGACACCGTCGAAGGATTCGGCCTCGAGCAAAGCGGGCGCGGCGACCGCGACATCACCCTCGACGAACCGCGCCTCGGTAGGCACGCCCTCGGCATTGCCGGTCGACAGGTCGTCGACCACCACGACCTCGTGCCCCGATTCGAGCAGAACCTGCGCGCAGACGCCACCTACATAGCCCGCGCCACCCGTGATCAGAAGTTTCACGCCTCAGACCAACTTCACCTGGACGGCGTGGGCCATCTCGTCCGAGAGTTCGAAACCCGCGTGGCCGGGCACGGTGATGACCACCGAGCCGGGCTTGGTCTCGACTGTCACGCGCGCGTCGGGCACCACGCCCGCCTCCCGCAGCTGGCCGATGACCTCGGGATCGGTCTGGATGTGCTCGGCGAGGCGGCGTACCACGACCGCGTGCACTTGGCCGTGCGGCAGATCCGACAACCGGACCAAGGTCTCGTCGGCGCCGCTCTGTGGGGCGAGGCCCAGCTCGTCCAGGCCCGGAATCGGGTTGCCGTAGGGGGAGGTGGTCGGGTGGTTGAGCACCTCGACCAGCCGCCGCTCGACGTCCTCGCTCATGACATGTTCCCAGCGGCATGCCTCGGCGTGCACGTTCTGCCAGTCGAGCCCGATGATGTCCACGAGCAGCCGCTCGGCGAGGCGATGCTTGCGCATGACCGCGACCGCCATGCTGCGGCCCTTGTCGGTCAGTTCGAGATGGCGGTCACCGGCGACCAGCAGCAGACCATCGCGTTCCATCCGCGCGACAGTCTGGCTGACCGTCGGGCCACTCTGCTCGAGGCGCTCGGCGATGCGCGCACGCAGGGGCACCACGCCCTCTTCCTCGAGGTCGTAGATGGTACGGAGGTACATCTCCGTGGTGTCGACCAGATCCTTCACCTGTTACCCCTTCGTCGGCACGAATTCTACCCACGCACGTCGGCACCCCCGTGTGCCGCATGGTTTCGCGCTACACCCGTGACTGCGCTGTGGGAATTCTGTCGGCGCACGGCCTGTCACCGTATTCGCTCTTGCTTGTATTTCTACTGCATACGAACGTCCAACGGGGCCGTTACCTTCCCGCGTAGCGTTGCGAGCATGGCCACTGCACCGCACGGCGAACAGTCCGCGCCGCTCGACGAAAGCGATCTCGAGGCGCGATCCGGCACGGTTGTCTGGACCGATCACTTCCTCGACTACGCATGGACGCCGGAGCACCCCATGAAACCGGCGCGCCTGCAGTTCACCATGGCCCTGGCGGAAAGTCTCGGATTACTCGACGGTGTCGAGCGATTGGTGCCCGAGCGGGCCGAAGTGTCCGATTTGCTGCGCATCCATACCGCGGACTACATCGAGGCCGTCGAACATGCCGCACCGCCCGCGGGTGCGCCGCTCGCACCGCCGTACGGTCTCGGCTCACCGGATAATCCGGTGTTCCCGCGGATGCATCAGGCGGCCTCGGTGATCGTCGGCGGCACACTGACCGCGGCACGCGAGATCGCCCAGGGGCGTACCCGGCGCGCAGTGAGCATCGGCGGCGGCATGCACCACGCGATGCCGGATTCGGCGGCCGGATTCTGCATCTACAACGATGCGGCCGTGGCCATCTCCTGGCTGCTGGACAACGGATTCGATCGGATCGCCTACATCGATGTCGACGTGCATCACGGTGATGGTGTGCAGCGCGCCTTTTACGGCGACCCCCGAGTACTGACGATCTCGATTCATCAGCATCCGGCCACGCTGTGGCCCAATACCGGCTGGCCGGAGGAGACCGGCCACGGCGCCGCCGAGGGCACCGCGATCAATCTGGCGGTCCTGCCGGGCACCCGGGATCCGCAGTGGCTGCGCGGCTTTCACGCGATTGTGCCCGGTGCGCTGGCGGCGTTCCGGCCGCAGATCGTGGTCAGTCAATGCGGTGTCGACACCCATCGGGAGGACCCACTCGCCGATATGGAACTGACCGTCGACGGTCAACGCGCCGCCTTCATCGCCATGCGCGATCTGGCCGACGAATACGCCGAAGGCCGTTGGCTCGCCGTCGGCGGCGGTGGCTACGGCCTGGTGCGGGTGGTGCCGCGCGCCTGGACGCATCTGCTCGCGACCGCGCTGGATCGCACCATCGCACCGGAAACCGTGGTGCCGCAGGACTGGATCGATATGATCCAGTCCGCGGCGCCGACCGTCGATCCGCCGCGCACCATGGGTGACGGTGGTGACACCGCCTACCGCCCGTGGGACGGTCCCGGCGGCACGGGGGAAACTGGGGACGCGCGCACCGACCGCGCGCAACGCGCTATCGATACGGCCGTATTGGCTACGCGCCGAGCCACCTTCGGGTTGCTCGGCCTTGATCCGGAGGACCCCCGTGACTGAGAACCCGCCCGTCCCGGATTCCCCGAGTACGCCTGCGGTACCGCCTCCGCCGCCACAGCACTGGTTCGCCGATGTACTCGCCTCGGACGGTGGCGTGGTGCGACTGCGCCCGATCACGCCCGATGACGCCGAGCGGCTGCAGGAGTTCCACAGGGCACTGTCGGATCGCTCCCGGTACCTGCGCTACTTCGGTCCGTATCCGCGTATTTCGCCCAAGGATCTGTACCGCTCCACCCATGTCGACCACCACGACCGGGTCGGACTGCTGCTGGTTCTGGGTGAGGCGATCATCGCGGTCGGCCGCTACGAGTTGCTGACCGACCGCACCGGACCGCGCGCCGCCGAAGTCGCATTCGTGGTGGCCGACGAGCATCAGGGACGCGGGCTCGGTTCCATCCTGCTCGAACATCTGGCGGGTGCGGCCGCGGAGAACAAGATCGAGACGTTCGTAGCGGAAGTGCTCGCCGAGAACACCGTGATGGTCACCGTATTCCGCGACGCGGGCTATCAGGTCGAGCGCGCCAGGGACGGTTCGGTGCTGCATCTGGAGTTCGCCATCGATCCCACCGAAGCCCTGCTGTCGGTGCGGGATTCGCGCGAACGCGCCTCCGAGGCGCGCAGTGTCGGCAATCTGCTCGCGCCGCGTTCGGTCGCGGTGATCGGCGCCACCGTGGGCCCGGCCCGGGTCGGCGGAGTGATCTTGGCCAATCTGCTTTCCGGGGTTTTCCAAGGGCCGGTGTTCCCGGTCAATCCGAACCGGCGGTCGGTGCGGGGTGTGCGTGCCTACCCGACGGTGCGCGATATTCCCGATGAGGTGGATCTGGCGGTGGTTGCCGTGCCTCCCGAGGCGATCAGCTCGGTTCTGGACGACTGTATGGCCAAGGGCGTCAAGGGATTGGTCGTGCTGACCGCGGGCTTCGGGGAGACCGGTGATGGTGGTGTGGTCGCCGAACACGAGTTGGTTGCCGCGGCACGTGGACACGGGATGCGGGTGGTCGGGCCGAGCGCGCTCGGCATCGCCAATACCGATGCCTCGGTTTCGTTGAACGCGACCCTGGCTTCGGTACTGCCTGGGCCCGGGCGCATCGGATTCTTCTGTCAGTCCGGGCCGTTGGGTGCGGCCATCCTCGGTGAGGCCGCCGCGCGAAACCTCGGGTTGTCGACCTTTGTCTCGGCGGGTAATCGCGCGGATGTATCCGGCAACGACCTCCTGCAATACTGGGACTCCGACTCAGCCACCGATGTGATCCTGCTGTATCTGGAGAGCTTCGGTAATCCGCGTAAATTTTCCCGGATCGCGCGTCGGGTCGCGCGGAGTAAACCGATCGTCGCGGTGAGCAGTGGGCGATTGGCCGCGCGGGCCCAGCCGACCGGCGATATGGACCGATCGATCGTGCGGGACCTGTTCGCGCAGTCGGGAATCGTTCAGGTCGACTCGATTTCGGAGCTGTTCGACTGTGCCGCGCTGCTGGGCTATCAGCCGCTGCCCACGGGTCCTCGGGTCGTCGTGATCGGCAACAGCGCGGCGCTGAACTGGCTGGCCGTCGATGCCGCACGCGGTGAGGGGCTCGAGGTCCGACGTCCAGCCGCGGTGCCGTTCGACAATGTACGGCGACCGCGCCCGACCGAGCGTGTGGTGGACGAGCAGTCGATCGGCGATCCGGTGAACTTGGGGCCCGACGCGACGCCCGGTGCCTATCTGGACGCGGTGGTCGCCGCGTTGCGCTCGGACGAGATCGACGCGATTATCGTGGTTTTCGCTCCGCCGGTGCCGCTGCGGATGGCCGGATTCGCCGATGCCATTCGCGAGGCGGCAGCGGCCGTGCCCGATGCGGCGAAACCCATTCTCACCACTTTCGTTGCCGAGCAAGGGATTCCGAACCTACTGGCCATGCGCGGTCCGGGCGGTACGGCGGTGCGCGGCTCGATACCGTCCTATCCGGATCCCGAGCGGGCCGCACGGGCGCTGGCCAGGGCGCACCGATACGCGCAATGGCGCACGAAACCGGTGTCGACCGTGGTTCGTCCGGCGGGCATCGACGCGGAACGGGCCGAGCGGCTGGTCGCGGGCTGGATGCGCGAATCCGACGGGCGTTGGCTCACCGATCTGGAAGCGGTGGACCTGTTGGACTGCTACGGAATTCGCGTCGTCGAATTCCGCGAGGTCCGCAGCGCCGACGAGGCGGTGGCGGCGGCCGAGGAACTCGGCTATCCGGTCGCGGCCAAGGCGACCGGCGAAATGTGGCGGCGCCGACCGGATCTCAGCGGGGTTCGGCTGGACCTGTGGCGGCCGGAAGCCGTGCGCCAGGCCTATTCGCACCTGGTGGAACTATGCGGTGATCCCGCCGTGCACATCCAGAAGATGGCCAGCCCCGGCGTCGGCTGTGTGCTGCGGGTGCAGGACGACCCGTCCTTCGGCTCGGTCATCGAATTCGGCCTCTCCGGCATGATCATCGAACTCCTCGGCGACCGCGCCTACCGCGCCCTCCCACTCACCGCCGACGAAGCGACCGCCCTCATCGACGCCCCTCGCGCCGCCCCACTCCTCTCCGGCACCCCCGCCAGCCCCCGCGTCGACAAACCCGCGCTTGTCGAACTCGTCCAACGCGTCTCGGCTCTATTCGACGACCTCCCCGAAATTCGCGAACTATCTTTCGACCCGGTCCTCGCCTCCGCCAACGCCGCCGCAATCCTCTACGCCCGAGCCCGCTTCGGCCGCCAACCCAGCCGCTTCGACACCGGTCCCCGCCGCCTCGGCTGAGCTCCCGCAACCCGCCGCCGCCCCGGGCCGCACGACCCCCGAGCCGCTCAATGCAGCAATCTGCGGGCACTCGCGGGGGCCGCAGTCCCGCGTCAGGTGCGAATCGCCGCCGCGCAGCGCATGAGCCGGTTCGATCGATCGTGGCCGGTATACGGGCAGCGCCCGAGAGCATCGCGCTAGTCGACGAAATCGCGAAGCTGTGCGAGTTGCTGGTGCCGGCCGGTCAGCGCGGCGGTGAATGGCTGCACTCATCGGCGTCGCGGTCTCGCGTCGGCTGGTGCGAATCGCCGACCGGATAGCGTACGGACGGTTCGATCGGCGGTGCGTGGATCGCGGCTGCGCCGAGACCATCAGCAGCGTCGCGATCGCGGGCGAACCGGTCAGCGGCGGGGTTGAGCAGGTGGTTCGAAGTGCCATTGCATGGCGCATGGACCGGTTCGATCGGAGACCGCGGCCGCTAGGGGAGCATGGGCCGAAGTCGCAATCCGTCAGATCCGAGCCGGTGATTCGATCCGCTACCGTTTGCGCATGGAGCGGATTGCTCGGTGGTGAGCGGTACAGCGGGGCCGTGGCTGCGCCCGGGAGCAGCTCAGCGGCGTCGCGATCGCGGGCAGATGTGTCAGTGGCGGGGTGGGGCGGTGGAGGCGCGGGGGACGAGGGATGGGGGGAGGAGGACCGAGCGGGGGGTGCGGTCGGGTTCGGCGATGGATTCGAGCAGCATGCGGGCGGCTTCGCGGCCGATGTCGTGGTGGGGGATGGCGATGGTGGTCAGTGCGGGACTGAGCTTGTCGAGGTAGGGCATGCCGTTGAAACCGGTCACGCTGATGTCGGTGGGGCAGATGATGTTCCGTTCGGCGAAGACGTCGTAGCAGCCGAGGGCGATGAGGTCGTTTCCGGCGACAATGGCGGTGAAATCGTCGGCGGAATCCAGTGCGGTGCGCAGGGCTCGGGCGCCGGCGTCTTCGGTCCACCTGTCACATACCATGATTCGATCGGAGTCGTCCAGATCGTGTTCGCGAGCGGCGGTGCGGAAGGCGCGCAGGCGCTCGACACCGGTGGAGGTGGTCTGCGGGCCTGCGAGGTGCAGGATTCGGCGGTGGCCCAGCTCGACGAGATGCTTGACGGCGAGCCCGATGCCCGCCGCGTCATCGGCGGCGACGGATCCGACGGCGAGTCCCTCGGTGCGGCGGTTGACCAGCACCATCGGCACGCGCTGCTCGTGCAACTGTTGCAGCAGCGGATGTTTCAGCAGCGCGGTGGCAATGATCAGACCTTCGGCCTGGCGCGAGCGCAGCGAGGTGATCTGCGCTTGCTCGCGATCGGGCCGATCGTCGGTATTGACGATGAGGGTGCTGTAGCCCGCGGGGGCCAACACATCCTCGATGCCGCGCACAATCGGCGGAAACAGAGGGTTGGTGAGATCAGGGATAACCAGCCCGACCGTCCCGGACTTCGCGGTCTTCAGACTCCTGGCAATCGGATTCGGCCGATAACCGAGCGTTTCCGCCGCCCGCAGCACCCGCCGCGCAGTCTCCGGATTCACCAACGCTCGGGCATTCGGGTTCAGAGCGCGCGACGCCGTGGCCGTATGCACACCGGCCGCATCGGCCACATCCCGGAGCGTGGGTCCCTGCATTGCAGAAATACTACGGCGGCGGTGCGATGAACAGCGGTCGCGACGAGCGCGCCTCGGCCGAGGTTGCCGCGCTGCACTCGTTTGCAGTGGATTAGGCAAATATTCGCTTTGACTGATAGTAAGCACCAGGCATATCGTGACTGCAAACGATTGCGTAAGGAGTGCGCGTGAACTCAGAGAAATCACCTCAACAGCAAGCAGTCGGCTGGATCGGTGCGGGAAGAATGGGCGCCGCGATGGCCACCCGCCTGGCTGCTGCGGGCACCCAGGTCACGGTGTGGAACCGAACTAGGGCCAAGGCCGAACCACTGACCGAGCACGGCTGCACAATCGCCGAACAGATCGCGGATCTGCGCACCCTCGATGTGGTGTTCACAATGGTCTCCACCCAAGCCGCCCTTGAACGGGTCCTACTCGGCGCCGACGGCCTGCTCGCCGACGAAAAATCCGCACCCGCGATAGTGGTGGACTGCTCGACCATCTCGACGGAATCCTCCGCGACCATTCGCGCGGCCTGCGAACTGCGTGGTGTCGGCTTCGTAGCCGCACCGGTCAGCGGGAATGCGAAAGTGGTCGCCGCAGGTGGACTTTCGATCGCGGCCTCGGGTCCGCTGGAGGTCTATGAACGCGTCGCACCACTACTGCGCACCATCGGCAAATCCGTCACCTACGTCGGCGCGGGCGATGCGGCGCGGCTGGTCAAGATCTGCCACAACCTGTTCCTCGGTGTGGTCACCCAGTCGATGGCCGAGGTCACCGTCCTCGCGGAGAAGGGCGGAGTATCTCGCGCGGCCTTCCTGGACTTCCTCAACAACAGTGTCATGGGTTCGGTCTTCACTCGCTACAAAACCCTGCCTTCGTAAACCTCGACTACACACCGACTTTCACCCCGATCCTGCTGCGCAAGGATTTCGATCTCGGTCTCGACGCGGCCCGCCGACGCGACGTGCCGATGCCGCTCGCGGAGGCTACCGCGCAACTGGTCCAGGCCAGTGTGGACAGCGGTCGAGTACACGAGGATTTCGCGATCCTGCTCGATCTGCAGGCCGAGAACTCCGCACTCGAACTGAAACCAGAGAACGTCGCGGTCGACGACGGACTCGGCGGGGATTGAATTGGGTTCGCCGACCGGCTCGCGCGAACCCGGAGGGGGCGGGACGCGCGGTCACCGGTCGGCGTTTCGAGGTGACCGTCCAGGGTCACCAAGTCGGACGCCGAACCGGCTTCGGAGTAGTCCGGCGTCATGTGCATGCGCCGGGATCACCGGCACGAGTTATTGCGAGAATCAGCTGGCGTAGGCGCGCAGGCGGTCGGCCCGCTCTCCCTTGCGCAGCTTCGACATGACCTCACGCTCGATCTGACGAACACGCTCGCGGGAGAGCCCGAAGAGCTTGCCGATCTGGTCGAGGGTGCGCGGCTGGCCGTCGTCCAAGCCGAAGCGCAACCGGATGACCTGCTGTTCGCGCTCGTCCAGGGTGGCGAGCACGCTGCGCACATCGTGGTGCAGGAGCCCGGCGATCACGGCGGATTCGGCCGAGGTGGCCTCGGAGTCCTCGATGAAATCGCCCAGCGGGGCCTCTTCGTCATTGCCGACCGGCATATCCAGGCTTACCGGGTCGCGGCTGTGGTCGAGCAGATCGGAGATCTTGTCGACCGGAATGCCGGACTCGTTGGCGAGTTCGGCATCGGTGGCCTCGCGACCGAGCTGCTGATGCAGTTCCCGCTTGATTCTGGCCAGCTTGTTGACCTGCTCGACCAGATGCACGGGGAGGCGGATGGTGCGGCTCTGATCAGCCATACCGCGGGTGATGGCCTGCCGAATCCACCAGGTGGCATAGGTGGAGAACTTGAATCCCTTGGCGTAGTCGAACTTCTCCATTGCCCTGATCAGGCCGAGGTTGCCCTCCTGGATCAGGTCCAGCAGCGGCATACCGCGGCCGGTGTAGCGCTTGGCGAGGGAGACCACGAGCCGGAGGTTGGCTTCGAGTAGATGCGAGCGCGCGGCCTGGCCTTCGCGAACGACGGCGGCCAGATCGCGTTTGCGGGTGGCCGACAGTCGCTTGCCGGTCTCCAGCAGATGCTGCGCATAGAGGCCCGCCTCGATGCGCTTGGCCAGCTCGACCTCGTCGGCTGCCGTGAGCAGTGCGGTACGGCCGATCCCGTTCAGGTACACACGTACCAGGTCGGCGGCAGGGCTCTGGGCGTCGAGGTCCGAATCGCTGGTGCGCACACGAGTGGTGGCGGGGCTTGTCATGACTTGCCTCCTGTCGGTGGTGTCTCACTCCGAACAACGGACCCGACAAGTAGAAAGTTCCCCGCTACTGCTCCGATAAACCGCTCTGAACTGCGGTTTCCATCACTCGCGTCTGAGAAGTTCCTGAGAACCCCACCCTGTCGGACCAGCCCGTGCGCGAAGCATCCGGCGGGATGCGAGCGGTTGCCGCTTCGTTACACGGGCCGCACCAAACCGTGGCGAACCAATCCGGCCACCACGGATAATGCGTCGGCCGCGAACTCCTCGGTCACTTCGCCCGATCCGTCGGCGAGCGCGAGCAGTTCTATCAGCTCTTGTAACGGCAAACCCTCGGCGTGCATTCCCGCGACGAGTGCGATGGTGGACTCGTCGACTTCGTGCTGCCAGCGTGGTCCGTCGCCACGGTGCAGCCGCGCGACCTGCTGTTCCCAACCGAATTCGCTGTGCAGATAGACCCGTTCCAGCGCGGTTGCCGGATCGACCACGAAACGTGTTGACCAGGCGAGATTTTCCTCGGCGGCGGCGCGGCGCAACCAGGCCGAGCGCGCGAAATACGCGGTGGCCTCGGCGCCGAGCGGATCGTCGAAGCCGTGCGTCAGGTCCTCGGCGAGCAGTTCGGTCGGACCGTCGATGGCGTGCAGGTAGACGAAGCCGAAGCCGATGGCCTCGACGCCTGCGGCGGTAAAGGCGTCGAGCCACTGTTCGGCGCGCTCCTGTGCGGCCGGGTCGCGCGGATCCAAACCCGCGTCACGCAGCCATGTTCCGACATAGAGGGCCGGATCGGCGACATCGCGTTGGACCACCCAGGCGTCGACGCCGTGCGCGGGTAGCCAGGACGAGACGCGTTGGCGCCAGTCCTCACCGTCCACATGCACCCACGCCGCCAGCGTCGCGGCGGTGCCACCGGGGGCGAGCAGGCCGGGGGCTTGCGAGATCACCAATTCGCTTGCGCCATCGAGGGCGATGCCGGAGTCGCGGTAGGTGTGTTCGATGCGAGCGGGGCCGACGACGAACGGCGGATTGGCCACCACCTGGTCGAAGCGGCGACCGGCCACCGGCTCGAACCAGGAACCGGCCAGAAGTTCGATATCGAGTCCGTTGAGTGCGGCCGTCGCCTCGGCCAGCCACAGAGCGCGCGGGTTCACGTCGGTCGCGGTCACCCGGTCCGCGTACGCGGCGGCGTGGACGGCCTGGACGCCACAGCCGGTGCCCAGGTCCAGCACCGAACCAACGCGGCGGGTGGGGGTAGCGCGCAACAGCGACAGGGAGGCGTGGCCGACGCCGAGCACGTGATCCTCGGTCAGGGTGCGCCGGAACATCGAATCGTCGAGGTCGGACAGGATCCAGCGGGTGCCCTCGCCCGCGTCGAGCGGACGCAGGTCCAGGGCCGCGCGCACATCGTCACCGTCGCGGGCGAGCAGGCCTGCGGCCACCGCGCGGTCGATCTCCACCGGTGCCAGTGCGGCCGCGACCTCGCGTTCGGGCAGTGCGTCACCGAGCAGCAACAGGCGGATCAGGGTTCCGAGTGCGCCCGCTCGGCGAGCGGCGCGACGCACCGGTACCGGTTCGGACCGGCCCAGCGCGGCGTGCGCGTCGGCGCCGAGCACTTCCAGCAGCGTGTCGGCGTCGTAGCCGACGCGGGTCAGCGCGGCCCGCAGATCGGGGCACAGCGCGGTGAGCAGCGATCCGGTGGTCGTCTGGTTGGTAGGCACACCGGTACTCTGCCACCGCGACACGCCAGCAACCGAAACGTGCTCGTCGTGTCAGCTGGACAGCGTGCGATCTCAGACGCCGTTCGGGTCGCGGCCGGTAATGCAGTAGGGCGCGTCGGCGGGATCGGACATGACGATCCAGTGCTCATGGCGCTCGACCAGCGTCGCGCCGAGGGACTCGTGCCAGGCGGCGGTGGCGTCGATATCCGCGGAGGCGAGGTCGATGTGCGCGCCGGCGGGTCGATCCTCGCCGAGGCGCTGCAGCAGAAGCTGTACGGGCATCGGCTCTTTCGCGCGCAGCCGGGCGAATTCGGGCAGGCGGCCCTGCGTCAGGTCCCAATTGGTGAGGGTGGTCCAGAAGCGGGATTCGGCGGCGTGGTCGGTCGGGCCGATATCGAGGCAGACCTGGTCGAGGCGGGTGAGGGTGCCGTCCGGGGCGCGCACGGCTGGGGCGGGAGTGCCCTTCGCGCGGCCGCTGGGGGTGAAGCAGAAGATCTGACCGCCCGGTGAGCGCAGCACGGCATAGCTCTTGTGGTTGGCGACCAGTTCGGCGTCGAGGTCGAGTGCGACGCGGACCGCGGCGGTGACATCGTCGACGTCGAAATCGAGGTGTACCCGCCCGAGTCCGGTCACCGCCTGCATTTTGACGCCCGCAGCGGCGAAGAGTGCGGGATCCGGTAGGAGCGTGAGGAATTCGTCGTTCTCGCCGCGTCGCGGCGAGAGTTGGGTGTCGGTGATCGTCGACCAGAATGTCGCGCATTCGTCGAAACGTTGCGTCGGGCGGTCGAGGAAGGCCCAGACCCACCGAATCATGCTTTCTCCTGTTTCCTGGCGGGAGTTCCCGCGCCGCAGCCGGGCATGCAGTTGTCGCATCTTCCGGTGATTCGGCGTCGCCCGCGCCCGGTTGGCGCGGATGTGTCGCACATCACTGGCGCTGAGAGAGTTCCCGTCGCTTACCCCCGCCACACAGTAGGTGTCGCCCGCGATGCTGTCGAGCCGGTTTCGGCTCGGCCGTGACTGGCACGATCTTGGCGGTTTATGGCATTCCGGCCACTCGTTCGATGCACGAAATTCCGGCAGGCTCAGCGGGTGACTGAACTGCAGACGCCTCGGGTACCTGTCGATTCCGTGCCGAGGCGGCTGCACCCAGCCTGGATCGTCGCCGGTGTGGGATTCATCGCGCTCTTGGGCGCGGCGGCGTTCCGGTCCGTCCCGAGTGTGCTGCTGGATCCGCTGCACGAGGAGTTCGGCTGGTCCCACGGCACCATCGGGGCCGCTGTCTCGCTGAATCTGCTGCTGTACGGGCTGATTTCGCCGTTCGCGGCGGCGCTGATGGACCGATTCGGTATCCGCCGGGTGGTGGCGTGCGCACTGGTACTCGTCGCGGCGGGCAGCGGCCTCACCGTATTCATGACCCAGCCTTGGCATTTGGTGGCGACCTGGGGGCTCTTGGTCGGAGTCGGTGTCGGATCGATGTCCATGCCGTTCGTGGCGACGATCACCGGTCGCTGGTTCGTGCGCCAGCGCGGACTGGTGACCGGCGTGCTCACCGCGGCGGGCGCGACCGGGCAGCTGATCTTCCTGCCGGTGGTGTCCGCTGTCGCGCATGAGCACGGCTGGCGAGTGCCCTCGCTGATCGTCGCGGGTGTCGCGTTGGCGGTGGTGCCGCTGGTCCTGCTGTTCATCCGCGACTTCCCCAGTGACGCAGGCGTTTCCGCGTACGGCGCCGAACCCGGCAGCACAGTTGGACTGCGCGTGCCGGCGACCGGCGGTGCGACCCGCGCGCTGACGGTCTTGACCACGATCGCGCGCAGTCCCGGATTCTGGCTGCTCGCAGGCGGATTCGCGATCTGCGGCGCATCGACCAACGGCCTGGTCGGCACCCACTTCGTCAGTGCCGCACACGATCACGGCATGCCGCCGACGACCGCCGCCGGTCTGCTGGCCCTGGTCGGCATCTTCGATGTTGCGGGCACTATCTTCTCCGGCTGGCTCACCGACCGCGCCGACCCACGCTACCTGCTGGTCGGCTACTACACGCTGCGCGGACTGTCGCTGCTGATCCTGCCGTCGCTGTTCGCGCCGGATACCCAGCCGAGCATGTGGGTGTTCATCATCTTCTACGGCCTGGACTGGATCGCCACCGTCCCGCCCACGGTCATGCTCTGCCGCGAACTCTTCGGTGCCGACGGCCCCGTCGCCTTCGGCTGGGTCTTCGCCTCCCACCAGATCGGCTCCGCCATAGCCGCAACCGGCGCCGGCGTCATCCGCGACATCCAGGGCTCCTACAACCTCGCCTGGTACATCGCCGGCGCCCTCTGCGCCGCCGCAGCCCTCATGTCCGCCACCATCCGCCGCCACCCCTGACCCCGAGAATGCGCTGGTGGCGGGCCGTGCTCCACGTTTGCCTACACCATTGCATGGTGATCACTCGTCCAGGCTTGATCGTCGGCGTGTCGACACCCGCGTGGTGGCTCGCGGCATCATCCAGCCCCAGCCCCAGCCCGGACCTGCTCGACCTACCCTTCCCTGCCCCTGGACCTCACCCCGACCAGCCTCAGGAATCGATGGCGCGATGCGTCCGGGATTCGATGGCGGTGCGGGGGCGGTCCCAGCGGCTGGGTTCGTCCTTGCGGCGTGGCGGGCGGTCGTTGGCGATGAGGACGGCGATCCAGGGGAGGGGGATCGAAGCGGTGATGATCAGGATCGAGAGCAGGGCGTTGCTGAAGACGCTGTAGGCGATCGCGGCCAGGATCAGGCAGGGGATACGGAACGCCATGATGATGGTGTAGCGGCGAACCCTGGCGCGGTGCTGATCCTCCAGTGACGGCGCGGCCTCGGTGATCAGCACCGGGTGCTTCTCGTCATTTCCGGGGAAGTAGCCGGTGGACTTGCGTGGTGGCGTCGGCATTGCGACGTCCGGGCGATCACCGCTGCCGATGTCGTCGGCGTCGGGGGTGTCGCCGTACTGCTGCATACCCTGAGTCTTCCACTGTCGAGGGCGCACCGCACATGGCCTGGTCAGCTCGACGAACACCGACCGCCATCAGCCGAGCTTGCGAGTATGCGGCATCATGGAATCCGTGAGTACCGACACTCTGGTTCGCCCGGATACGACCACCGACGAGACGACGGGCGACGACACCCCGAAGTTCTTCCACTACGTGAAGAAGGACAAGATCGCCGAGAGCGCCGTCATGGGCACCCACGTGGTCGCCCTCTGCGGTGAGGTCTTCCCGGTGACCCGCTCGGCGAAGCCCGGCTCGCCGGTCTGCCCGGACTGCAAGAAGGTCTACGACGGCTTGCGCAAGGGCGACTGAGCCGACGCCGATGACGGATCGCCGGCTGCGCTGAGTCGTGTCCGGCCGGCATCGGCGCCGTTGTCGTGTGTCCGCTCGATCGGCCCCTGAGCTTCCTGTGGGTTCGGGGGTTTCGCTGTGCCCGGATCATCCTGTTCGGTGTCGGAGTCGTCCCCGCCCAACTGATTGGACAACCATTCCTTCACCTGATCGATGCGGGTGCTGCGAGCGGGCCAGAATTCCTGCACCGCGGCATTGAATTCGGCGCCGAGGATGACCGCGAAGCCGAGGAAGAACGTGAACAGCAGGAATGCGATCGGCGTTGCGAGCGCGCCGTAGCTGACACCTGTCCTGGTGACCCAGGACAGATAGCGGCGCAGTCCCTCGCTGGCGGCCATGAAGAACACGCCCGCGACCAGCGCCCCGCCGAACAAGCGATGCCACGGCAGCGATTTGTGCAGTGCCAGCTTGTACAGCGTGGTGAGCCCGATGATCAGTACCAGGCCGACACCCGGGTAGTAGAACGAGTCGATCAGCCGCAACCCGGGTTCCCGCCAAGAATCCGGCAGCACCCGTCCGATCAATGTCGGCCCCAGCGCGATCAGCGGCAGCAGGAATACCGCGACCACCAGGAACAGCACATACAGCAGCAACGCGAAGATGCGCTGCCACACCGGATGCCGGGCATCCTTCTGGCCGTGCGCCTCGACGATCGAATCCACGAAGGTCGACATGGCCGAGGATCCCGCCCACAGCGACATTACGAAACCCACCGAGACGAAGGCGGCGCGTCCGCGACTGAGCACATCGGTGACGGTCGGTTCGATCAGATCGCTCACCACACTGGTGCTGAACAGGTCCCGGCTGAACGCGATGATCTTCTGCTGGACGATCTCCACGGTATCGGGTCCGAACCATTCCCCGACGTAACCGAGGCTGCCGAGCACCCCGAGCAGCAGCGGCGCCAGCGACATCGTCTGCCAGAACGCCGCAGCCGCGGATTTGGCGAAAATCGAATCGTTCCATGACTTCACCGCCACCCGCACGACGAGTTTGCCACCCTGTCGCGCGGCATGCGCAGCGCGCGTTGCGGCGTTGCGGGCATAGGTCGCCGCCGTGGGTTCCGCGCCGCCTCCGCCGCTGTGGATCGGCTGGTCGCCGACCCCCGGGGTGTGGCGCGGTAGGGCGCTTTCGTCGGTCATGATGCTTAACAGCATCGCGCATCCGAGCATATTGTTCCGGTTTGCCGTGGCATCGAGTCGATGGGGAGCAGATGAACACGGCGTGGCGCAGGGTTCGGCGTGTGACGCCCGTCGCCCACGCCGCGTCGGTTTGGCGACACGCCATGAGGGACAGCTAGGGTCGTCTTCGTGACTGTGTCGGGTGGCGCCGCTGTGGCGGGAGAAGCGGAAACACCGGGCGATTCGCAAAAATCGAGCGCCGCGGGTTCCTCAGGTGGTTCGCTACGTGCTTGGCAGCGCCGGGCCCTGATGAAGTACTTGTCCACCAAGCCCAGGGACTTTCTCGCAGTGGCGACGCCGGGCGCGGGTAAGACCACCTTCGCACTGCGGGTCGCGGCCGAACTGCTGGCCGACCGCACCGTCGACCAGGTCACTGTGGTCGCTCCGACCGAACACCTCAAACATCAGTGGGCCCAATCCGCGGCCCGCGTGGGCATTCAGCTGGATTCGCGCTTCTCCAACGCGACCGGTGCGACCTCCGGCGACTATCACGGCGTCGTGGTCACCTACGCACAGATCGCCTCGCATCCCGCGCGGCACCGTGTCCGCACCGAAAGACGCAGAACGCTGGTGATTCTCGACGAGATCCACCATGCGGGCGATGCGAAGTCCTGGGGTGAGGCGACCGCCGAGGCATTCGGTGACGCCACCCGCCGGCTCGCGCTGACCGGTACCCCGTTCCGCAGCGATGACAGCCAGATCCCGTTCGTGATCTACGAACCCGATGAAGCCGGTTTCCCGCGCTCGCGCGCCGACCACACCTACGGCTATGCGGAGGCATTGGCCGACGGCGTGGTCCGGCCCGTCGTCTTCCTGGCGTACTCCGGTGAGGCGCACTGGCGCGACAGCGCGGGTGAGGAGTATTCGGCCCGCCTCGGTGAGCCGCTGAGCGCCGAGCACACCGCCCGCGCGTGGCGCACCGCCTTGGATCCAGCAGGCGACTGGATGTCCAAGGTGCTCGTGGCCGCGGACACCCGGCTGCGCCAGCTACGTGCGACCGGTATGCCCGATGCCGGTGGTCTGGTGATCGCCACCGATCAGGAGCGGGCCCGCGATTACGCCGAACTGCTGGAACACATCTCCGGCGAGCGGCCCGCGGTGGTGCTCTCGGATGATCCGTCCTCCTCGAACCGGATCGCCGAATTCAGCAAGAACACCCAGCCGTGGATGGTCGCGGTCCGCATGGTGTCCGAGGGCGTCGACGTGCCGCGACTCGCGGTCGGCGTCTATGCGACCAGCGCCTCGACCCCGCTGTACTTCGCCCAGGCCATCGGCCGGTTCGTGCGTGCACGCAAGCCAGGCGAGACCGCCAGCGTGTTCCTGCCGTCGGTGCCGGTGCTGCTCGATCTGGCCGCACAGCTGGAACTGCAGCGCGATCACGTCATCGGCAAGCCGCATCGCGAGCAGAACGGCCTCGAAGACGAACTCCTGATCGACGCGAACAAGCAGAAGGACGAGCCGGGCGAGGACGAGAAGCCCTTCGTCGCACTCGCCGCGGACGCCGAACTCGACCAGGTGATCTACGACGGATCCTCCTTCGGCACAGCCACTTTCGCGGGCAGCGCCGAGGAGGCGGACTACCTCGGGATTCCCGGGCTGTTGGACGCGGAGCAGATGCGGGCGCTGCTGCGTGAACGTCAGTCGAAGCAACTCGCCGAACGCGGTGAGGCCGCGACGCCCGATCCTGGTCCGCAGGTCGCCTCGGCCGCCGAGCGGGTCGCGACCGCGGATAAGCTGGGTGAGCTGCGTCGTGAGCTCAACAGCCTGGTCGCCATGCACCACCATCGCACCGGCAAGCCGCACGGTGTGATCCACGGTGAGTTGCGCCGCGAATGCGGTGGTCCGCCAACGGCATTGGCCACCGCGGACCAACTCGGTGAGCGCATCGCCGCCCTGCGCCGTAAGTAACCGCTGCGGTCAGCGTGCGATGGCCGATGTGGGCCAGACTGCCATGGCACAGTCGATGGATCGGGTGAGTTCGGTGTGCGAAGCGCCGTCGCGGGCGCGGATCGACAGGCCGTACAGGACCGTCGTGTAGAAGCTCGCGAGGGCCGCGGTATCGGTGTCCGGAGGTAGATCACCTTCCGCGACACCGCGATCCAGGCGTTCGCGGATGTCTTCGGTTGTCTCGCGCCGTTTTTCGACCAGGAAGTCGCGGATGGATTCGCTGCGGGTGGTGTAGGTGGAGCCCGCCAGCACGACCATGCAGCCGTGCGGTTTGTCCTCGTGGGTATAGGCAGTAGCGTTGTCGCGCAACATGGCTTCGATGCCGGCGCGTGCGGTGGGTTCCTCGCGCAGGGCGCGTGCGGTGTAGCCGCCTTCGGTCTCGCCGTACAAGCGGACAGCCGCGCGGAACAGCTCTTCCTTGCCGCCGAAGGCGGCGTACAGGCTCGGTGAGTTGATGCCCATCGCCGCGGTGAGATCGCTCATCGACGAGCCCTCGTATCCGTGCTCCCAGAACACCTCCATGGCGTGACGTAGCGCGACCTCGCGGTCGAATGCGCGCGGGCGTCCACGTTCGGCCATGGTCCGTTCCTTTCTGTGTCGATCGTTAAATATACCCCTTGACGCCGTCGTCGCTCATGCGCTTAGCTATTTATGTACTGATCGACACAAAATTAAGAGGAGTTGCGATGTCGGATCTGACGGGCAAAGTTGCGCTGGTGACCGGGGGCAGCCGGGGGATCGGAGCGGCGATCGTGCGACACCTGGCCGCGGCGGGCGCGGATGTGGCACTGACCTACCAGCACAACGAACTGCTGGCGAAATCGGTGGTCGCCGAGGCAGAAGCGTTGGGGCGGCGCGCAATTGCCATTCAAGCCGACAGTGCCGACGCGGGTGCGGTCATTGCAGCGGTGCATCGGGCCGCGAGCGAACTCGGCAGGCTCGATGTGCTGGTCAATAACGCGGGCATCTTCCCGGCCAAGCCGTTCGAGGAGTTCACCGTCGAGGAGATCGACCGCGCGCTCAATATCCACGCGCGGGCGGCGTTCGTCGGTTCGCAGGCGGCGGTCGAGCATATGGCCGAGGCTGGACGGATCATCAGCATCGGCAGCAACCTTTCCGAGCGCGCCGCGTTCGGTGGACTCGCGCTGTACAACCTGAGCAAATCCGCACTCAACGGATTCACGAAAGCCCTTGCGCGCGAACTCGGTCCGCGCAACATCACGGTCAACCTGGTGCAGCCCGGCTCCACCGACACCGATATGAACCCGGCCGACGGTGACCACGCCTCCCACCAGATCGACCTGACCGCGCTCGGCCGCTTCGGCACGACCGACGACATCGCCGCCACCGTAACCTTCCTCGCCGGCCCCTCTGGCCGCAGCATCACCGGAGCGACCTTCACCGTCGACGGCGGCACCAACGCCTGACTCCGCAGCGCGCGATTACCCGGTGAAGTAGCGGCCGGGGGAGACGCCGACGGCGCGGCGGAAGGCGGCCACGTAGGCGCTGGGGGTGGCGTAGCCGACGCGGCCCGCGATGCGGGCGATCGGCAGGCCCTCGGCGAGCAGGGGGAGGGAGGCGGCCAGGCGGATCTGGGTTCGCCACTGGCCGAAGGAGATTCCGGTTTCGACGAGGAACAGCGGTATCACCGAGCGGCCGGGAATACCGCGGATCCGTCGTTCGGCTGGGATGTCCCGGGTTGGGGCACCAAGAATTGGCCGTTTCGCGACACAACTTGTCACCGTAGCCTGTCGTGGTCACAGCGGGCCGCTTCTAGCGTCAATCGTATGGCGATGAACTACGTACACAAATTGATGTGCCGATCGGCGGCGTGGGAGCGTACGAGTACGACGCGGATCGTCCCGTGGGCGCTGTCCGGTCTCGACCTCGGTGCGTCCGCACTCGAGATCGGCCCTGGCTACGGTGCCAATATCCGCGCCTTGCGAGAGCGCACCAGCAAGCTGACCGGTGTCGAGATCGATCCGGTGCTCGTCGATCGGCTGCGCACGCGGCACGGTACCGCGATGACGGTGATCGAGGGCGACGGCGCGGATATGCCCTTGCCCCCAAGAGAATTCGACTCGGTCGTGTGCTTCACCATGCTGCACCACGTACCCACTGTCGAAGCACAGGACGCGCTTTTCGGCGAAGCCCTGCGTGTCCTGCGCCCCGGCGGTGTATTCGCAGGCAGCGACGGCCTCGACGGCCGCGTATTCCGCCTGCTGCACCTCGGCGACACCTGCGTGCCGGTACCGCCGGAGCATGCCGCCGACCGGCTCATCCGAGCCGGTTTCACCGATGTCGAGATCGAAACCGGCGAACGCAGCTTCCGCTTCCGCGCCCGCCGTCCCGAGTGAATCCTCTCAGCGCACCGCTCTTGCGGCCTCGAAGTAGTCCGCAGGATCGAGTGCATTGATCGCGGTCCAGCGGGGTGACTCGACCGACGCTGTCGAATCCTCCAGTGCCGCTTGAAAATAGCCTTGGATCTCCAGCGCCAGGCGGGGGTTCTCGTCCACGCGGCGGGCCATGTCGTAGAACACCGCGAGGACGTGCACGCAGCGGGTGGTGCGAGCCGAACAGGAGCAGTCCGTCCCGGCCGGACCAGGCGCCGGGCTGTTACCAGCGTCGACCAGCGCTCGGTGCATTTCGTCGGTGAGAACCGTTGTATCCGGGATGATTTCGGCAATCGCGGTGATGGCTGAACGGGAAAGTGGCGCGACTTCGAAATGGGTTACCGAGGCCTGCCCACCGCGATGGATGGCGGCGCGCACGATGCGCCCTTCGATGGTCGCCTGGACACCGTTGTTGCGGGCAATGCTGCGGGCCCGGGGGAGCAGCGGGTCGGGTCGGGTCTGGCGCAGGGGTTCGGCGAGCCGGACCCAGTCCATGCCCCACGCCGTGTATCCGAATTCGTTGTCCGCCATCAGTTCTCCCTCTTGCGGCGCAGGATTTCGATGAGCTGGTCGTCGTCGAGGCGGGCCAGTGCGGCGATCCCGGCCGAATCGTTGAGGTCCGCGAGGGCGGATTTGCGGTCGTGCATGCCCGCGATGTGCTCCTCGACGGTGGTGCCCGAGGTCAGGGTGGTAATGGTGACGGTGCGGGTCTGGCCGATGCGGTGCACCCGGTCGGAGGCCTGGGCTTCGACGGCCGGATTCCACCAGCGGTCGAAGTGGATGACATCGGCGGCACGCGTCAGGGTGAGACCGGTGCCTGCGGCGCGCAGACTCAGGATCAACACGGGCGGACCGTCTTCGGTCTGGAAGCCCGAAACGATATCGGCCCGCTCGGCCTGACTCAGTCCGCCGTGGAAGAACGCCGCCCGCACCCCGAACTGCTCGTGCAGGTGGCGGACCAGCAGGTCACCGGTGCCGCGATACTGGGTGAATATCAATGTCGGGTCGCCGGTTTCGAGATTGTTGGCCACGATATCGGTGCACAGGTCCAGCTTGCCGGACCGACCCGCCAATTCGCCGAGCTCACCGGTGATCAGTCCCGGATGGTTGCAGACCTGCTTGAGAGCGGTCAGCGCCGCGAGCACCCGGCTCTGCCGTTGCACGCCATAGCCGAAGCCGTCATCGATTGCCTTGTCGAGCAGCTGGTCGTAGAGCCGTTCCTGTTCGGTGGTCAAATCGCAGAGCAGATCGCTGTGGATCTTCGCGGGCAGCGATGCGGCGACCTGAGCCTTCTTGCGCGCCAACAGCACCGGTTCGAGCGCATCCCGCAGCCGGGCCGCCGCGGCCGCCGAGCCCTCGTGGATCGGCCGGACGAATCGACGGCGGAACTGGGTGCGATGCCCGAACAGCCGCGGCGCCACCAGATTCAGCAGCGCCCACAGCTCCTCGAGATGGTTTTCCACCGGCGTACCCGTGAGCGCGACCTTCGCCTCCGCCGTCAATGCCCGTGCCGCCTTGGACACCTGGGTGCGCGGATTCTTCAACGCCTGCGCCTCATCGAAAGCGACTGTCGCCCACGAGCGATCGGTCAACACACCACCGTGCAGCCGCAATATCGGATACCCGGTCACCACAACGGTCCCGGCCGCATCCGCGATCTCACCCCCACGCCACACCACCACCCGCAGCCCCGGCGCGAACCGCGTGATCTCATGCGCCCAGTTCCCGACCAACGAGGTCGGACAAACCACGAGCTGAGCTCCGCTCTCGGCCCGCCCGAGCAGAAACCCGATGGTCTGCACCGTTTTCCCGAGCCCCATCTCATCGGCCAAGACCGCCCCACCGTGCGCCGTGACGGTCTCGTGCAACCACCCCACCCCGCGCACCTGATACGGCCGCAACTCCGCCTTCAGCCCCGCCCGCAATTCCGCCCCGATACACCGTGTTTCGCGCAACACCCGCATCGCACGCTCGGCGGACACGATCGATGTTCCGGCAGCGTCAGGGACAGCGTGCGCCGCAATGGGCAGCGGCACCGTCTGCGCATCGCGCGGTTCGGCTCCGTCCTGCAGCGCTGCGCGCCAAGCATGTACGGACGGGCCCGCGTCACCGAGGTCCAGATTCAACAGCTCGTCCGGATCGACGACTGCGCAATCGACATCCGTGATCTCGATCGCGCCGTCCGGACCCGTCGGCACTGCTAAAGAGAGTGCTTCCCGATCGCCGTCGGGTGCGCGGCTGGGCGCGGTTCCGTTCCAGGTCCATAGCGCGAACATGTGGCGGTCGGGTAGGTAGGTGGCCTGTGTGCTGGGCAGAACGGTCCCCTAGATCGTCGTATGATGTACGGAGTATTATAACAACGTACAGCGTACCGAACTAATTCCGAGGGGACCTCGTGACCGACCAGGCGAAACAGTTGATGAGCCTGCTCTGGCGACATGCTGTGCCGCCCCGATCCGGTGGGCGCGGCCCGAAGCAGACGGTGAGTGTCGATGAGGTCGTCGTCGCCGCGATCGCCCTCGCCGATCGGGAGGGGTACGAGAAGGTTTCGATCCGCGCGGTCGCCGCCGAACTCGGCCTGCGCCCGATGAGCCTCTATACCTATGTGCCGAGCAAGGAGGCTTTGACCGTGTTGATGGTCGACACGGTCGCACTGGAGGACGTACCCATTCCGACCGATCTCCCGGTTCGTGACCGAATGTCCGCGATCGCCGAACAGGTCCGCGCGGAACTGATCGCGCACCCGTGGCTGCTCGAGGTGCCACCGTGGCGGCTGGTCCTAGGTCCGGGCCGGATGCGCCGATATGAACGGCAGCTGGCCGCGATCGAGGGGATCGGGTTATCTGATCTGGCTATGGATCGGGTGATCGCCGTGCTGTCGGAATTCGCGACCGGCAATGCGCGGATGGCGATCGCCGGAATCCGCAGTTCCGCGGAGCTGACCGACGCGCAGTGGTGGGAGCAGCACGGCCCGCTGCTGACCGAGGTCATGCCGGTCGAGGAGTTCCCGATCGCCTCGCGGGTCGGTGCGGCGGTAGGCGAACGCTATCAAGCGCCGTCGGACCCGCCGGGCGACTTCGCCTTCGGTCTCGCGAAACTGCTCGACGGCATCCTGTCCGGAGCAGCGGGACCGGGAACGCCGACAGCGGGCGACCTGTAGGTCGCCCGCTGTCGTCTATCAGCGATGTTCTGTTGTTCGATGCTGTTGTGTCGGGACGCGAGGACTGGTCAGAGCGCGGGAGCCGATTCCGTATCGATCACGGCTTCGAGCTCACGCAAGCGATCCATGTGTTCATTCGCGTGGTGCTGGCAGAAGAGCAACTCGCCACCTGCGGGCAATACGGCACGAACTCGTGCGGCAGCACCGCAGCGGTCGCAACGATCGACCGCGGTCAGTGGGGTGCTTGTCAGGGTTCCTGGCATGACTCCTCCGTCCTGGCTCCCGGCACTACAGTCCGTTCACCTGGTGTGGGGCCCGTGGTCACTCCGCGGGCTCGCTACCGCTACTTCCCAGCAGGGGTATGACTACTCTGTCAGACGTTCGGGACGGGGGCTTTGTTCCCGGAAGTGATTCTGTGTGTTTTCGATAACACCACCTGGGATTTCGCTACTGGCGAACATCCCTGGTTACGTATCGAACTCCACTCGACCACGATCACGAACAGGCCTATCCAGTTGTCTACCGGGAGATTACCCGTGATCCATGACACTCACACGCTCGTTCACATTTGCACACTCGCCGACTGGCTGACCGCCCGGCAAACCGGCGAGTACCGCCCGGAGTCGTTCGAGGAGATCGGGTTCATCCATCTCTCCACGCCACAGCAGGCGCATCTGCCCGCCAACCGACTGTTCACCGGACGGCGGGACATGGTGCTGCTGCGCATCGATCCGGCTCGCGTCGGCGCGCCGGTGAAATGGGAACCGGGTGTGCCCACCGATCCGGAATCGATGCTGTTCCCCCATCTGTACGGTCCGCTGCCGGTCGGCGCGGTCACGGCCGTGGTCGACTACCAGCCCGGCTCGGACGGCACCTTCGCCGCACTCGATCCGAACTTTCCGGCGTCTTGACCTACCGCTTTCTGGCCTCGCGCGCCACGATGGCGGCCTGAACGCGAGACCGCACACCGAGTTTGGTGAGCACGCGCGAGACATGTGTTTTGACTGTTGTCTCACCGATGAACAGCCGCGCGGCGATCTGCGCATTGGACAGACCGTCGCCGAGACAGTCGAGCACCTCGCGTTCGCGTTCGGTCAGCTCGTCCAGGCCGTCCGGCGCGGGCCGGCTCGGCTCGCCATCGGTCGAGGCGAACGCATTGATCACCGCGGCGGTCACCTCGGGCGCGAGCACGCCGTCACCCGCGGCCACCGCGCGCACCGCATCGACAAGTGCTTGTCCCGACGCGGATTTCAGCACGAAACCGGACGCGCCTGCGCGCAGCGTCTGGAAGACATACTCGTCCAGATCGAAGGTCGTCAGGATGAGCACCCTGGCCAGGCCGTCGCCGGTGATGCGGCCGGTGGCGGTGATGCCGTCGACGCCCGGCATGCGCACATCCATCAGCACCACATCCGGACGCAGCGCCTTGGCCTGTGCCACCGCGATATCGCCGTCGGCGGCCTCGCCGACCACTTCGATGCCCTCGGCGGTCTCCAGGATCATCCGCAGTCCGGCCCGGATCGCGCCGTGGTCATCGGCGATCAGTACCCGGATCATGACACCTCCGTCGTCGAGATCGGCAGTCGCGCAAGGACTTCCCAGCCGTCGGCGCCGAGTCCGGCGGTGAAGGTGCCGCCGAGCGCCGCGGCTCGTTCCCGCATATTCATCAGACCACTGTGGCGCGTGTCGGCGGGTGGTCGATTGCGCACCGGTACCGTGGGATTGCGCACCGAGAGGGCCAGATCCGTTGCCTCCGTGCGCACGTCGATATCGACCTCCTGTCCCGGTGCGTGTTTCATGGCATTGGTCAGTGCTTCCTGGACGATTCGGTACGCGGCCTGGTCGACCGCGCTCGGCAACGCCGTCCCGTTCAGTGAATCCCGCACGCGCACGGTGATTCCGGCGGCACGGGCCGCATCGACGAGAATCGGCAGCTGAGCCAGTTTGCGCGGCGCGGCCGCATCGTCCTCGGCGCCGTCGTCGCGGCGCAGCAGCCCGATCATGGTGCGCATCTCCTGCAGCGCGCTGACACTATTGGACCGGATCGACGAAATGATCCCGGCGACAGTGGAATCGGTTTCCTGCCGGGCAAGCACCCCGAGCGCCGCTTCGGACTGGATGGCGATCGCCGACAGGTGTCCCGCGATCACATCGTGCAGATCGCGCGCCATCGTCTTGCGTTCGTCGGCGATGGCGGCGCGCCGATCCAATTCGGCGACCAGTGTCATCGCCTGCGCGCGTTTGCGTTCGGCCTCGGCGATCTCCTTGTGCCCGCGCACCGACAGCGCCCACCACAGCGGCGTCGCGACGAAAGCGAACAGCGCGGCGATGGTGATCACCGCGACCCGCCAGTCGCCGAGCACGAGCGCCAGCACGGTCAGTACGGCCGAGACCACTCCGCAAACCGTGACCAGCCAGCGCGAACGCGCGGGCGCGGCATACAGCACACCCGCATAGATCAGATCCGAATAGATGAGCCAGACCGGCACCGTCGGACCGAATGCGAAATCGATGGCGAACGGGATCAGCCCGATACCGAGCGCCGACATCGGCATGCGACGCCGCAGGAAGGTCGCCACGCAGATCAGCGCGAGCACCCCGAACCGCACCGGCAGCGACGGATGGCGGCTCAGGTCACTGGCCATCTCGAACAGTCCGGTCAGATAGAGCGCGGCGCCGAGTACGAGCGCGAAGGCGGCGATCAGCGCGTCCTGCGCGGTCGCCGACAAAGCATCCCACTGCCGTCGCATCGCCCCATCACAACATATGCCCTCGCCTCCCCGGGTCCGCCGAAGGAATGAGTGTCGGTGGGCTGTTGGGCGGTCAGCCGCTTTTGCCGGTTAGGGTGGAGGTGTGAACGTCGATGTCACCGCCCTACCCGGGATCGGGGTACGCAAAGACTTCCAGCTGCGGTCGGGCCGCCGGATCGGTGTGGTCGATCACCGCGACGGCGGCATCGATCTGATCGTCTCCAAACCCGATGACCCGGACTCCTGCGCCGCGCAAGTGCCGCTGACTCCCGACGAGGCCGCGGTGCTCGCCAACCTACTCGGCTCGCCGCAGCTGGTGGCGAAGCTACGCGAGGATCACCGTGACCTACCCGGGATCACCACCCGCCAGCTGCCGATCGCCGAGGATTCGCCGTACGAGGGCCGCACCCTCGGCGAGACCGGAATGCGCACGCGCACCAAGGCTTCCATCGTCGCGGTGATGCGTGCGGGGCAGCTGCACCCCTCGCCGGGACCGGATTTCACTTTCACCGCCGATGACATACTCGTGGTCGTCGGTACCCCCGACGGTCTGGACGCGGCCGCGAAGATCCTGACGCACGGGTGAGAGCGTGAACGAAACCGCGCTCGCCCTCATCGAGCTCGGGGCGGTGTTATTCACCCTCGGCATGCTCGGGAGAGTGGCGGCACGCTTCGGGATGTCCCCGATTCCGCTATATCTGCTCGGCGGGCTGGCCTTCGGCCAGGGTGGCTTGGTAGAACTGGGCGCCGCGAACGAATTCGGCCATATCGCAGGCGAAATCGGCGTTGTACTGCTGTTGCTACTGCTCGGCCTCGAATACACCGCGGCAGAATTGGTGACCGGATTGCGTCGCTCCTGGGCCGCAGGTCTGGTCGATCTCGTCGCGAACGCGACGCCCGGCGTGGTGGTCGCCCTGATACTCGGCTGGGGGATGACCGGAGCGATCACAATGGCCGGGGTCACCTACATCTCGTCATCGGGCATTGTCGCCAAGGTGCTGAACGACCTCGGCCGCCTCGGCAACCGGGAAACCCCGGTGATCCTGTCGATCCTGGTCTTCGAGGATCTCGCGATGGCGATGTATCTGCCGATCCTCACCGCGATCCTGGCCGGTACGAGCTTGCTGAGCGGGCTGACCGTGCTCGGGCTGGCCCTGGCCGCTGTCACCGTCGTCTTGGTCGTCGCGCTGCGCTACGGCCGGTACGTCTCGGCGATCGTGGACAGCGCCGACCGCGAGGTATTCCTGTTGAAGCTGCTCGGCGCGGCGCTGCTGGTCGCCGGGCTGGCATCGGCGCTGAATGTTTCGGCGGCGGTCGGCGCATTCCTGCTCGGCATCGCGATCTCCGGTTCCACCGCGCGCGAGGCGACCAAACTGCTGGAACCGATCCGGGATCTGTTCGCGGCCATCTTCTTCGTGGCATTCGGATTCAGCACCGATCCGCGGGCCATCCCCCCGGTACTCGGCTGGGCGATCCTGCTCGCGGTGGTCACCGTGCTCACCAAGGTCGCCACCGGCTGGTGGGCGGCGAGTCGGCAGGGTATCCGCCGGATGGGCCGGGCGCGCGCGGGCGCGGCACTGGTCGCGCACGGTGAATTCTCCATTGTTATCGCGGGTTTGGCGGTGGGCATGGGTGCGGTCGACGTCCAACTCGCCGCACTAGCCTCGGCCTATGTGCTACTGATGGCGGTGCTCGGCCCGATCGCGGCCCGCGTCGTCGAACCGGTCATCGGCATGGTGCAGCGCCGCGTCAGCCCCACCGTCAGCACTGGATAGCGGCTGCGCCGCCACGGAACTCGTCCTGGTATCGGCAGCGGCCGCGGGAATCCGAGGCGCCGCAAGCGGATTCGTCGACACTGGTGTCGGTGCTGCGGAAGTTGCCTCACGTTCGGCACGCAGGCGTTCGATGCGCCGCCAGAAGGTCGACGCGACCAATCCGACCGCCAAACCGATCAGGGCCGCGCACATATGCCCGTAGTCGGTGAAGGTCGGTCCGATCAGCAGTGCCGAGCCGAGGAATACGATGATGACACCCGCCCACAGTGCGCGGACCACACCGCGGAAGTGGAACGCCATGGCCGCCAAAACCGCGGTGAACCCGTAGCTGGTGCCGACATCCGCCGCATACTGCACACGCACCGGGATGACGTGGTGGTCGATGGCATGGTCGATGGCGGTGACGGTGAGCAGCGTCGCGCCGATATGTCCGGTCGCGAACAGCAGAATCCAGCGACTGGTGCCGAGCCAGCGTTCGGCGAAGCCCATGACCACGAGAATCTCAGCGATGGTGACCCACGGAAATTGCCCTTGGGTCCAGAACGCCGATGCCACCAGCACCTGGATCGGGTTGTGCTGCATGTTGTAGAGGTTGGTGGAGGCCGAGAAGATCAGCCTGCGCTCCACCGAGTCACCGACGCCGCGCAGCGTCCACCAGGTGACGAACAAGGTGAACGCGTAGGCCGTGCTGGCTGGTGCGCCGGACAGGTGCTGGCGCAGTTCGGGCAGCAGTCGGCGCATCAATCGGGGCCGACGCGCCCACGACCAGGCCGCGCGCAACTCGTCACCGAGGTCGACGGTCTGCGTCCAGGGGGAATGGATTCGGCGCAAAGTGGGGGCAACCACATGCACAAGTCTGCCGGTTCCGAAGCGCTTCTGCTCGCAGACCCGCCCGGTCTGTGTCCTGGGTCACCTGAGCTGGTCTTTTCGCCGTAACTTCGATTCACACCCGGGGCAACGTCGGCTCCGCAGAATTGGTCTGCCGACCAAGAGGTCAACCCTGCCGGTTCCACGCGAATACTGCAGATCCGTCGCAAGCACACGACGCCGGTCAAGTCCAGTTGGCGACTGAGCCTGATCCGGCTCGGCGGCACTGGGCCGCAATGAGACTCGGCATGCGTACCGAAATTGCCGTGATGTTCTTGCAAATGTGCGAACGCCCGTTGTCGACTGGCGAATTCACGAGATCCATTGCGCCCCAGCAGTATCGGTGCTGATCGATTGCCAGAAGTGGCGATCGGCAGGATTCGGCGGTGGGGGACCGTTCGGTATGTATGGGGGCACGGGTGGTCGCCGACAGATAGCGGGCACCGTCTCACTGATTGGATTCATCCCATGACAAATTTAGCGGACGGTAGTACTGTAAATCGCCTACCTGCTGGTTCTTGAGAAGCGGGCAGGCTCGCACTGTCGCGATGACGGTCGACGTCCGCCCAACGAGGGAGTTCGCGTGCTGGAAATCGATCACTTCAGCCACGGGTTGCTCACGCCGGTTGTCGCTTATCTGATGTCATTCACCGGATCATTGCTGGGGCTGCGGTGCGTGGTTCGGGCGCGGGCCGGTAGCGGCCACGCCGGATGGCTCGTCGCCGCCGCCGTCGCGATCGGCGGCACCGGTATCTGGGTCATGCATTTCATTGCCATGCTGGGCTTTTCGATCCACGGCGCATCGATCCGCTACGACGTGCCGATCACTCTGCTCAGCGCGGTGATCGCGATGGTGGTGGTGTGGGTCGGATTACGGGTCGCGCAGCTGCCGGGATTGGAGCCGGTGGCGCTGTATATCGGCGGCACGATCACCGGCGTCGGTGTCGGCGCCATGCACTATTCCGGCATGTATGCGATGAAATCCGACGCGGTCATCGAATACGACGGACGAATAGTGTTGCTGTCCATGGTGATCGCGGTGATCGCCGCGACGGCGGCGCTCTGGTTCGCGCTGCATATCCGCGGCACCCTGGCTACCATCGGTGCGGCGCTGGTAATGGGCGTCGCGGTCTGCGGCATGCACTACACCGGTATGTTCGCGATGCATGTACAGAACGGCCATCACATGCACCCACCCGCGGGCGCGGGCGCGATACAACTGCTGACTCCGCTGACGGTCGGCATCGGCATGGTCACCATGATGCTGCTACTGCATATCGGCATCACCGATGTCGAGGATCCGGCTTACGACGGTGCGCGCGGACCGCGTCCGGCGCGCTACTGGCCGACCAGGGACTGAGTCGAATCGCCCGGTGAGATCGCCCTGGGAGCTTGTCGCACAGGCGATTTCGATGGGTTCAGTGGCGCGGTACCTCGGGCCGCGTCGGCCAGTACGCGGTCGGCAGTATCTGCGGTTCCACCGGTGGCAGCGGCGGTAGCGGATCGGTTTTGGCGCGCGGTGCGATGCGCAGCGGCGGCAGTTCTACACTGCGATCGATCTCGGTCAGGCTGACGCTGATGAGCAGCAGCATCGTCACCACGCTGATCACGACGATGATCGGCGCTATCAGCTCCATGGCACCGGTCCCTTCGGGGGCATGCATCTCTCCGGTGTGCGCATGCATCGCAGACATCCCGGTGTAGTGCATGCCGCATACGGCCACACCCATGATCAGTCCGGCACCGATGGTTGCGAAAAATCCCCTGACCCGCAACGTGAACCAGAGCGCAACCGTCGCCGCCACCACCGCGATAGCCATCGACAGCCCGACCCGCCGGGCGTCATAGCTGATCATCGCATTCGACTTCATGGCATACATGCCCATGTAATGCATGGCCCCGACGCCGAGGCCGGTGATCGTACCCCCGGCCAGCAGGCCGCGCAGCGACGGTTCGGGTTTGACCACGATGAACAGCCCGATGCCGACCACGGCTATCGCGGTGATCGCGCTGAGCAGGGTGAGCGGAATGTCGTACCGGATCTCGGTGCCGCGGATCGAAAAGCCCAGCATCGCAATGAAATGCATGACCCAGATGCCGGTGCCGCCGATGGCGACGGCCGCGCCGAGCAGCCAGCCGATCCGATCCTTGCCGCCGCGGGCGCGGGCGGCGCACTGTAAGCCGAGCAGGCATCCGGTGACCGACATGGTGTAGGCCAGCAGCGGGGTCAGTAGACCGTAACTGAAATGGTAGATGTCGAGCACGCACGCCCCCACTGCCGAAGAAAAGCATCGGCGATTGAAACAACAGCGGGTCAGACGATACGACAGCCGTCGACCCGATGGGTGCCGAAATCTGGTTTCGCAGAAGTGGTTTCGGTCACTTTTAGGTTTGATTGAAACCCGAATTGGTTAGCGAGCCGGACGCTGCCTCGTTTGCCGCTCCGTGGCTGATCGGTTGCGCGGCAGAACGCCGAAAGTGACTGTTGCAGAAGTGATTCGGCTCAATGCGGTTGAAAACCCCAATGGGTGCAGCCGGATTCGACGATAGCGGGACCGTAGGCGGAGCGAATGCGGGCAGAGTTGCCGGTCGACCGAACGACACGAAGGCTGGTTGCGAAAAAACGAAACGCCCGCGCTGTTAGGCGCGGGCGCTTCGGAAAATCGAGCAGAACGAACTAGTCGAGGTAGTCGCGCAGGACCTGCGAGCGGCTCGGGTGGCGCAGCTTGCTCATGGTCTTCGACTCGATCTGCCGGATGCGCTCACGGGTGACCCCGTAGACCTGGCCGATCTCGTCGAGGGTGCGCGGCTGGCCGTCGGTCAGACCGAAGCGCAGCCGGACCACGCCCGCCTCGCGCTCGGACAGCGTCTCCAGCACCGACTGCAGCTGATCCTGCAGCAGCGTGAAGCTCACCGCGTCCACCGCGACGACGGCCTCGGAATCCTCGATGAAGTCGCCGAGTTGGCTGTCGCCCTCATCGCCGATGGTCTGGTCCAGCGAGATGGGCTCACGCGCGTACTGCTGGATCTCGAGGACCTTCTCCGGCGTGATGTCCATTTCCTTGGCCAACTCCTCCGGGGTGGGCTCGCGGCCCAGATCCTGGAGCAGTTCGCGCTGGATGCGGCCGAGCTTGTTGATGACCTCGACCATATGCACCGGGATGCGGATGGTGCGGGCCTGATCGGCCATGGCGCGGGTGATGGCCTGCCGGATCCACCAGGTGGCGTACGTGGAGAACTTGTAGCCCTTGGTGTAGTCGAACTTCTCCACCGCGCGGATCAGACCGAGGTTGCCCTCCTGGATCAGGTCCAGGAATGCCATGCCGCGGCCGGTGTAGCGCTTGGCGAGCGAGACCACCAGGCGCAGGTTGGCTTCCAGCAGATGGTTCTTGGCGCGGTTGCCGTCGCGAACGATCCAGGTGTAGTCACGGCGCATCGCGACCGGCAGCTTCTCACCCTGCTCGGCGAATTCGCGCACCTTCTCCGCCGCGTAGAGACCGGCCTCGATCCGCTTGGCGAGTTCGACCTCCTCCTCGGCATTGAGCAGTGCGACCTTGCCGATCTGCTTGAGGTAGGCGCGCACCGAGTCGGCCGATGCGGTGAGTTCGGCATCCTTGCGGGCCTGACGCAGCGCCTCGGATTCCTCCTCGTCCCAGACGAAGTCGCCGGAGGCCTTGTCGGCGGCGGACGGTTCGTCGGTCGCGCCCTCCTCGACTTCCTCGGCGACTTCCTCGACCAGTTCCTCGGCCTCGTCGGCGAGATCGTCCTCGGAAACCTCGAGATCGCCGAGATCCTCGATGTCGAGATCCTCGGTCTCGAGGTTCTCGTCGCCGCCGGGTTCGCCGTCGGGTCCGGCCTTCTTCGGTCCGGCCTTCTTGGCCGGGCCCTTCGTCGCCTTCGCGGCGGCGGCCTTCTTGGCCGGAGCCTTCTTGGCAGCGGCCTTCTTGGCCGGGGCCTTCTTCGCGGCAGCCTTGCGGACCGGCCGTGCTTCGGTTACATCTGCGGAGTCGGCATCGGCCGATTCGGCGGTCTGACGGGTCGTGGCTACCACGTACGCCCTTTCGTGACGGTCTCGTGCGGCGTCACGCCAGAGTGGTGTTCCGGCGGAGCGGTCTGTCGGGTTTCACCGGCTGAGCGCCGGGTCTGGGGTTTCCGGCTCGCGGCCGGAGTACGTTCCATTGTAACGATCGAACCAGGGTACCTACGGCACGATCCCGGCAACGGCTAATGCCGCACCCTCCGCGCGTCTACGGCGCGATGCCCGCATCGATGGCCATGGCCGCCCCCACGATGCCCGCAGTGTTCTCCAGTCGGGCGGGAATCACCAGGGTTCGGTTGGTGAGCAATGGAATCCATTGTTCGGCATCGCGGCTGATGCCGCCACCTGCGACGAAGACCTTCGGCCAGAACAAATTCTCCAGGCCGCTGAGCACAATGCTGACCTGGGCGGCCCACTGCTCGTAGGTCAGGCCGTCGCGATCCTTGATCGAGGCGGCGGCGCGGTGTTCGGTCTCCATGCCGCCGATCTCGAGATGGCCGAGTTCGGTGTTCGGCACCAGCGTGCCGTGCAACAGCAGCGCCGAGCCGATGCCGGTGCCGAAGGTCAGCAGCACCACCAGACCGTCGAATTCCTTTGCCGCGCCGTAGCGATCTTCGGCCAGACCGGCCGCGTCGGCGTCGTTGAGCACGGTGACGGCGCGGCCGTCGAGTGCCGCGGAGAACAGCGCCCGCGCGTCGGTGCCGATCCACGCCTTGTCGATATTGGCGGCCGTCTGCGCCACGCCTTCCAGCACGACCGAGGGCAGCGTGATGCCGACCGGGCCGTCCCAATCGGCCTGGGCGACCAGTTTGGCGACCGCGTCGGCGACCGCCTGCGGTGTCGAGGGATGCGGTGTCAGGATCTTTATCCGCTCATGGACCAATGCGCCGGTGGCCAGATCCACCGCGGCGCCCTTGACGCCGCTGCCACCGATATCGATACCGAATGCGTGCCCCCGAGCGGACATGACGTTCCCTCGTTCCCTGTGCTGGCCGATGTGTTGAACGCGCCGCCGCACAGGAACTCACCACCGGCTGTCGCGGAGCATGCGGTGATGGGCCCGACGACGGCGTTGTGTCGTGCACGACAAGAGTAGTGGGCGGCCATCGGTTCCCGTTCGCCGAGGATGTGTGATGGCATGGGAGCATGCCGGAGACCACAGCGTCAGTTACCGCCCGCCCGACCGCGACGCCATCCGAGGATGTCGCCGAATTGCGCCGGATCGCGGTCCAACTCGCCGAAACCGCGGCCGCGCATGTGCGCTCGCGCCGACCCGAGGTATTCGGTCCGGAGGGTGCGCGCGACGGGGTCGTGCAGGCCAAGGGCCACCCCACCGATCCGGTGACGATCGTCGATACCGAGACCGAGGATCTGATCCGGCGCCTGCTCGACGAAGCGCGCCCTGGCGATCCGATCCTCGGTGAGGAGGGCGGAGGCAGCCTGGCCGGCGGTGACGGCGACACCGTGCACTGGGTGGTGGACCCGATCGACGGCACCGTGAACTTCCTGTACGGCATTCCGGGCTATGCGATTTCGGTGGCCGCGATGCGCGACGGACAACCCGTCGCCGGTGCGGTGGTCGATGTCGCGCGGGCGGCCACCTACAGCGCCGGACTGCGGATGGGAGCCACGAAGGTGGCCGGTGACGGCGCCGTGGAACACCTGCGCTGCACGCCGGTGCGATCGGCGGCGATGGCCTTGGTGGCCACCGGATTCGCGTACGGCAAACACCGCAGGGCCAGGCAGGCGGAGCTGATCGCGCAGATCCTGCCGGAGATCCGCGATATCCGCCGCCTCGGCGCGGCGGCACTGGATCTGTGCTTCGTCGCCGAGGGCCGCGTCGACGCGTACTACGAACACGGACTCAACGCATGGGACTGGGCGGCGGGCGCTTTGATCGCCGCGGAGGCCGGTGCGGCGCTGCGCTTGCCCGCGGCGACCAGCCCGGGTGCGGCAGGTGAGCTGGTCGTTGCCGCCGCACCGGGCGTCGCGAACGAATTGACCGAACTGTTCGAGCGTGTCGGCGCGACCACCGCGATCCCGGACGCCTGAAAACGGATCGCCCCGGTCTGCCGAAGCGGCATACCGGGGCGATGAAGGTCGGTTCAGGAAAGATCAGCAGCGCGCCGTGCGCGCCGCGGACAGCAGTTTGGGATCGATGGACGTCGATCCGCCCGGTGCCGGATTCTTCAGCGATTTCAGCACTTCCTCGGCGTCGGGGCTCGGCCGCAGCGATTCGCCGAATACCGAACCGAGCACCAGGTCCACGGTGTCGTCGTTGCGCTGATCCTCGATCAACTCGGCGCACGGCGCGACCAACTGGACCGAGGCGGCGGCCGGTCGGCCGTTCACACCGAAGCGGATCTGGCCGGTGCAGTTCAGATCGCCGTTGACATAAACCGGATCGTTACCGAATTGCTGTCCCGGTGCGCTCGCGAAGCCCAGATCGCCGAGCGCCGATGCGATGTGCGAGGCCTGACCGCTCTTGTTGTTCGCGTTCAGCACGCGGACCTTCGACGAGGCCAGTGCCGCCGGTTCGACGTCGGTCAGCCGCGATTGCCCCACCCGCTGACCCATCGGGGCCGGTTGAGGCGATTTCGCGTCGGTGGCCGGGCTCGGCGAATTGCACGCCATCGCGGTTCCGCTGCTGTCCTCGGTGGTCAAGGCCTTGATCCACACCACGGTGCAGATCAGGAGTAGGACGCCGACCAGGATCAACCATGGCTGGTTGCGTCGCCGGAGGAAGGGTTGACCCGTTCGATCCGCTGCGCTGCCTTCGGTGATGAGTGAAACCACGTGCATACTCTACGAAAATGTGTCCGCGCCAGTGCGTAAGGTCTCGGCGAGTTCACGGTTGGTGTCGATTACCCCTCAGTTTCGAATCGTCTGTGTTTTGATTGCGACTTTTGCCGTGGCGTCCGCTATTGTCTGGCGGCCCAGATCGAAACATCGCAGCCCAATACGGTGGTCGGTCGCGGGAACAAGAAGGGCATGTCCTGCGTTTACCGAGCGCTATCAAAGGTGGGTCCGCATGATCCGCCCTGATAGGGGACCGGTGTACGTGTGACGTGCACCACCGGCGGGGCGGAGCTGGTCATTCCGATTCCGAGGGAATCGGTGTGAGTGGCCCGGTCCGGGATATACGGAGTAAGGACGAGGGGAAGACGACATGGCAACCGACTATGACGCACCGAGGCGCACTGAATCCGACGAAGTGTCGGAAGATTCGCTGGAGGAGCTGAAGGCTCGTCGCAACGAGGCACAGTCCGCCGTCGTGGATATCGACGAATCCGATACCGCGGAGTCGTTCGAGCTTCCCGGCGCGGACTTGTCCGAGGAAGTCCTGACAGTTCGGGTGATCCCGAAGCAGGCCGACGAGTTCACCTGTTCCAGCTGTTTCCTGGTCCATCACCGGAGCAGGCTGGCCAGTGAGAGTGGCGGTCAGCTGATCTGCATGGACTGTGCAGCCTGATCTCCGGCGCGAGATCTGATCTCCAGCCGAGATCAACGGTCAGCCCGCGCTCGGCACGCCCGGCCTCAGCCAGGTATGCCAAGCGCGGCCAAGACCCGGTCCGGCCGTCGCGTACTGATCAACCAGTACGGCGTCGGATCGTCCGGGTCGTCGAGTACAAGTAGCACCATCGGCCCCACCCATGGCCGATGTTGGACATAGGCGGCGGGGTCGAGCTGGCGGCCCAGCGCCGCACTCTTGGCGGTGGGGGCCACCGTGGCCGATCTGGCCACGAAGTTCACCGGCAGATGCGCGCGATCGGCGCGGAGTTCGCGGATGCCGGAACCGTCCTGGGCGACCTCCACCCGATGACGGCTCAGCCACAACAGCACCCACACCGGTACCGGAAACAGCAACGCGTAGGGCAACCAGGCGCGCAGACCTGGTGCGCCCATGTGGATTTCGGCGGCCAGCAAGCCGGCGATGGCGAACGCGATCGGCCACCACCACAGCGGCACCCACAGGCGCTCGCGGTAGGGCTCGAAGCTTCGCTGTTGATCGTCCATAGTCACTGGGTTGGGCTGGTCCGACACGACTCAACACTAATTCACTGAGGTCGAGGGCGTACGCGTAGGCTCGGACAACGTGAGCGAGCGCAGCGAGCGAATTATCAACACAGCCGCCCGGGCGGTCATGACGGAGCCGAGCGTCAGCGAGGCGCAGTCATGAGCGCCCTTTCACCCATACCTTTGCTGCGGCTTGATCCCGGCATCGCGGTGCCAACGCGTGCCCACCACGGAGACGCGGGCGTGGACCTGTGCACTACAGAGGACGTCATCATCGAACCGGGGGAGCGCGTGCTGGTCGGCACCGGTGTCGCGGTCGCACTGCCGGTCGGCACGGTCGGCCTGATCCATCCCAGGTCCGGACTCGCCGCGAAAACCGGTCTGTCCGTGGTGAATACGCCGGGCACCGTCGATGCGGGCTATCGGGGCGAAATCAAGGTGTGCCTGATCAATCACGATCCGCGCACCCCGATCGAATTGCGTCGCGGCGATCGGATCGCGCAGCTGCTGGTGCAGCGGGTAGAACTGGTCGATTTCGTGGAGGTCGACGTACTCGACGACACCACGCGGGGTGCGGGCGGTTATGGGTCGAGCGGTGGCCACGCCAGTCTGGCCGCGTCGGCCGACGAGGCGGCCACTCTCGGCAAGGAGGCATGACCGGCATGTTCGGGAAGAGACGCAAGTCCGGTGGACGTGATGAATACGCCGAGGACCGGTACGACGACGAATACGCCGACCAATACGGCGAGTACGCCGCGTACGGCGACGCGGGTTACGACGATGAGCCGATCACCGACGAGAACCCCATCATCGATCCGATCACCGACGAGAATCCGATCGTCCCCGCCGCTTACGTCGCCGCGCACTACGACGACGAACCCGAGTACGACGAACCCGAGTACGACGAGCACGACTACGACGAACCCGAGTACGACGAGCACGACTACGACGATGACGATGTCGTGGATATGCCGAAATCCGGCCCGTACGACTACGACGAGGTGGCCGAGCTGCTGGACAATGTGTCCGATCAGCGCCTCGATCTGGGTTCGGTGATCCTGCCGGTGCCGCCGGGCGGCCAATTGCAGGTCGAGATGACCCCGGACGGCACGCCGCAGGCGGTGCACCTGGCGACCGAACACGGTCGGATCACTGTCGCGGCCTATGCCGCGCCCAAGTCGGCGGGCCAATGGCGTTCGGTGGCAGCGGATCTGGCCGAATCGCTACGCAAGGACGGCGCCAGGGTCGCGGTGGAGACCGGACCGTGGGGCCGGGAACTGCTCGCCATCACCGAGGGCGCGGACCTGCGCTTCATCGGGGTGGATGGTCCGCGATGGATGGTGCGGCTGGTGGCCGCGGGTCCGCAGGGCGCCGCCGATGACGGTGGGCCGCTGGTGCGGGCCGCGCGAGCGATCTTGACCGAGACCGTGATTCGGCGCGGCGACGATCCGATGCCGGTGCGCGAGCCGCTGGCTGTCGTGCTGCCACCGGAGCTGGCCGAGCAGCTGGCCGCCGCGCATCAGGCGCAGGTTGACGCACAGCAGCAGGCAGTGGCCGCACAGCAGGCCGCGGTCCAGCCCACGCCCCAGCCGCTGGTTCCGCCGCGTATGCCGAATGAACCGCGCCGCGGCGCGGACGGCTCCGCCATGCAGCAGCTCGGGCTGAATTAGAACGCCGCGAGTCCCGCGTTTCCGAGAATCGCGGGATCCGCGCCGAGTTCGTCGAGGGTGATCCGGATCAGCTCGGCGCGCGGGATCAGCTCGGCCCATTCCTCGGCGACCGATACCGGGTGCACCGGATCGTCGACGGCGGTGACGATGGTGACGGGCACCCCGACGGTGCCGAGTCGTTCCGCATCGGGCCACTTGTAGTCGGCGGCCTCCTGCAGCGCCTCGGGCAGCCGCGGCCACTGCGAATGCCAGGACTGGGTGAGCGCGTCGGCGAGCCAGCGCGGGCTGCTCGCGCGCATGCGTTCGACCACCGCGTCGAGCCCGTCCGCACGCAACTGGGCCGCGGTGGCGGCAGCGCTGAGCGCGGCCGGGCACGCGGCGGTATCGGGACCGGTCCAGGCAGGTAGCGCCGCCACTACGCCGGTTGCCGCCCCGGGATGTTCAGCCGCCCATTCGAGTGCGACCGCCGCGCCGAGGGAGATCCCGGTGGCCAGGACCGGCCCGCGCCCGGCGGCCTCGTCGAGCGCCGCCCGATACCCGGCAACCACTCCGCGCGGGTCGGGTTCGACGGCGATGAATTCGATTCCGCGTGCCGCACAAGCCGGTCCGAAGGCGCGGCGAGCGAAGTCGGCATCCGAACCGGTTCCCGGCAACGCCACGGCGATCGGGGCGCGGCCGCTGCGGCCCGGCGCGAAATGTGGGGAGTCGAACACCGGTCCGAGCGTAGCGGGGTGAGGGTTGCCCATCTACAGTGGCGGGTATACGGCCTTAAGCCGGTCGTCACCGGAAAACCATGATGGCGTGGGACCCACGTCGTCTTGCTCCACGCAGGAGAGCGTCAAATGTCATCCGCCGCCTCAGGTTATTTTCGCCGTCTGAGCCGCAGACTGACCGAGGATCTCGATCAGTTGGACGCCGAGGAACTCGCCGAATCGGCCGATGCGTCGGGTGCCTGCCGGGCCTCGGACTGTCAGCGCGGTGACGAGGCGACCATGCTCGGCCGACTACGCAGTGTCGAGGCATGTCCGAAGTCCGTCGGCGCCAGTGTTCAGGCAGAATTCTTCGACGGCACCGATGCCATCAGTCTGGTGTGGATCGGTCGCCGCCGTATTCCCGGTATCGAACCGGGACGCAAGATCCTCGTCCGCGGTCGTGTGGGTGACCGGGATGGTCGTAAGGTGATCTACAACCCCTACTACGAATTGCGTGAGAACAGCTGACGTATGCCATCGAGCAACGAGAACGCCGCCGAGATCCACACCCGAGGTCGTGAGCCGATCGACGCGGGCCCGTCCGACGTCGTAGATCGCTCTGTAGACGCCGAAACCGAAGAGGCCGAACAAACCCTCCTCGAGCAGTTGGGCGGCTTCAGCGGCCTGATCTACTCGACACTGCCGGTGCTGGTCTTCGTGCCCGTGAACACCTTCGCCGGGCTCACCGCGGCGATCTGGTCGGCACTCGGCGTGGCTGCCGCGATTCTCGTATGGCGGCTGGTGCGGCGCAGCCCCATCCAGCCCGCGATCTCGGGGTTCCTCGGGGTGGGCATCTGCGCGTTCATCGCCTACCGCATGGGTGAGGCGAAAGGCTTCTTCCTGTTCGGCATCTACACCAGCCTGGTCTATGCCGGGGTGTTCCTGGTGTCGATGCTGGTGCGCTGGCCGCTGGTCGGCGTGATCTGGGGTGTACTCAACGGCCACGGCACCGAATGGCGGTCCGACCGCCGCGTCGTGCGCCTCTACGACCTGGCGACCACCACCTGGGTGGTCGTGTTCGGCGCGCGTTATCTGGTGCAGTCACAGCTCTACGACACCGATCGCACCGGCTGGCTGGCCTTCGCGCGCATCGCGATGGGCTGGCCGCTGACCGCCGTCGCGCTGGCCGTGACCGTGTGGGCGGTGCGCCGGGCCGGACATCTGCCGGTGCGCCGGGGTACGGCCGCCGAAACGGCCTAGGAATTCCCGCCCCGAATTCCGCTGGGGTGTTAACGAATCGCCGCCGGAGGTGGGGGAGTACCCACCCTGGGGTGCCTGGTTGGGCGACCGAGTTCATCAGACGATCAGTGCAAGCAAAAAAGCACGATCGGCTAGGAAGGACTCGGAAGTTGGCTACCGAGCACAACATTGCGACACTGTCGAAAAACCAGGCCCACCACAACCCGGCCCTGTCGGAGAGCCGCCGGGTATCGGCCGAACTGGATAAGTTGATCGGTCCGGCCGCCGCGGGCGACCGTGCGGCGGTCACCGAGATCATCCGGCTGGTCCACCCGCTCGTGCGCCGGTATTGCGGTGCGCGCCTTGGAAATACCGCACATCTGCACGTCACGGCCGACGATGTGGTGCAGGAGATCCTGCTGGCCACCGTCAACGCCATTCCGCGCTACCGCGATCAGGGCAAGTCGTTCCTGGCGTTCGTCTACGGCATCGCGGCCAATAAGGTGGCCGACGCGTTCCGGCGTTCGCAGCTGCACCCGATGTACCCGGTCGACCAGCTGCCCGATACGGCATCGACCGCCGCAGGCCCGGAGGAGTGGGCGATCGCGTCCGAACGTCGCGAGGCCACCCGGGAATTGATGAAGATCCTGGCGCCCGCGCACCG
>NZ_JBVJLS010000020.1:0-179889 GCF_055584605.1 Nocardia sp. NPDC102475
CCTCGACCGAGGCAGAAAGCCATCAGCTACACCCCACCGCTCTGGGCATCCAGGGCACCAACCCCAGACAACAACGAACTTAGGGAACGCCATGACTAGGGCAGATGTTGTCGCGCGTGAAGCCGACAGTCGACAGCGCCTGATCGACGTCGCGGTCGCACTATTCATCCGGCACAGCTTTGCCGGGACCTCGCTGCAGATGATCGCCGATGAGCTCGGCTTCACCAAGGCCGCGATCTACTACCACTTCCGCACCCGGGAACAACTACTCCTCGCGGTGCTGCAACCACTGCTGCAACAACTCCGGTCGGTGATCGAAACCGCCGAACAGCAGCGCACCCCGCGCGCTCGCGCCGAGTCGATGCTGATCGGTTACGCCGAACTCGCCGCCGCGAGCCGATCGATCGCCGCCGTCGTGACCACCGATCCCAGCGTCATTCGGGTGGTGCGTCAGCAACCTGACTGGCGCAAGGTGATCGATCGGCCTGTCGCACTACTGGCTGAGCTCACTCCGGGACCCGATGGTGTCATCGCGGCCACCGCGGTGCTGACGGGTCTAGCCGGTGCTGCGTCCGGCGCGCCGAGCGATGTCGATCAGGAGACGCTGAACCGTCAGCTGCTCGACATCGGCCGCCGCATACTCGGACTGCGCAGACCGCGAGTCACATAACGCCGCACCACATTTCGGGCCACCGGCGGTCCGCCGGAGTCCGCTTGTCGGCTATCGAACCTGCTCGGCCACTGACATCGGTGCCTCGAAACCGCCGATCTCCTGCTCGAGCAGTTCGGCCAGCCGCAGCGAGGTGCGGTCCTCGAACATCGGGCCGATGAGCTGCACTCCTACCGGCAGGCCCTCGGGAGACCGGCCCGCTGGTACGGCGGTGGACGGTAGGCCGGGCATGGTCGCCAGACCCGCCCAGACGAGCTGGTCGGCGAACGGGTATGCCACGCCGTCGATGTCGATCCGCCGGTCTCCCAGACTGGGGGTGTGGTCGTGCGGGAACGCGGGAGTCGGCGTGATCGGGCAGACCACGGCATCGAACTCGGCGAAGAGCTGCCGCCAGCCGTGGCGGTGGCGCTCGCGACGGTTGTTGGCCTCGATCCAGTCGCGGTGGCTGAATACCGCGCCGCGCAACCGCGCCGCGTCGAGACTCTGGTCGTCCGCGTTCAGTCCGGTGGCGTGGGTCCGCAACTGCTCGTAGCGCTCCGCGGGATACATCGCGGCGAGGTTCGCCAGCAGCAACTGCGTGTAGAGCGTCGCGGCCTCGGTCAGATCGGGCAGCAGCGGACTGTGCCGTTCCACGCGGGCACCAGCGGCGACGAGCGCGTCGGCGACCCGGTTCACCGCAGCCCGCACAGCGGAGCCGGTCGGAATGAGCGGATGATCGTCGATGACCAGGACACGGAATTCGGAGAGCCGCTCGTGGCGCGCGGCCGGAAGAGCCAAGTCGAATGCGACGCCGAGAGTCAGCGGGTCCGGGCCGGCCATCACGTCCAGCAGCAGCGTGAGGTCGCGGGCGGTGCGCGCCATCGGACCGACGACGGCGAGGTCGCGCTCGGACGGCAGTGCCGGCGCGGGCGGCGGGACATGTCCGCGGCTCGCCACCAACCCATATGACGGCTTATGTGCGTAGACGCCGCAGAAATGCGCCGGGTTGCGCAGCGAACCGCCGATATCGGAGCCGATGGACAGCGCACCGAACCCGCACGCGAGGGCGGCCGCCGATCCGCCGGAGGATCCGCCCGGGGTGCGGCCGAGATCCCACGGGTTGTTGGTGGTGCCGTAGATCTCGTTGAAGCTCTGCAGATCTCCGAGCATGAACGGCACATTGGTCTTGCCGAGCACCACCGCGCCCGCGGCCTTCAGCCGCGACACCTGTACCGCGTCCTCGGCTGGCACATAGTTCGCATGTGGCGGCACGCCCCAAGTCGTCGGCAGCCCGGCCATGTTGTAGGACTCTTTAACCGTCACAGGAATGCCGAGCAACGGCCCATCCTCGCCGCGAGCACGCGCCTCGTCAGCACTGCGCGCCGCGGCACGCGCCCGATCGAAGTCCGGCACACAGATAGCGTTGATCGCCTTGTCGTCCCGCTCGATCCGGGCGATCGCCTCGTCGGTCAGTTCCACCGAGGTCACCTCACCGGAACGCAACGCAGCTGCGAGCTCTTCGGCCGACCGCAAACTCCACTCCATCAGACCGACCCTACCGGCCCGGCGCCTGCGCTCGATGCAAGCGTTTGCGAATTGTGTGGTGACGCTTGATATCCGCAGGCCCTCAGAGGTCGTTCCGGCGTGTGGATGGGAATGAGCGCTGAACAGCAGAGACGATTGCGGCTCGGGGGTCGCGTCTTGCTCTCGTCGGTAGAAATGATGCTGAGCTGAGGCGAAATTCAGGTGTCGCTTGCCTCCAGTAAGTGGTCCTGGCGCGTCGCCGAAAGCAGATATCTCCAGGCCATGTGGGCGCAGCGTAGGCATTTGCCCAGGTCAGGCGGAAAACCGTAGGTGAGGCGATGGTGCGGTACTCCTCTGCCGTACCGTCACTGCCTGGCCCTCGCAGAGGGGTGAAGTTGCCGGACGTGGCCTGCACTCGCTCAGGTGACCCGTGCGGCCACCAGGGTCTCGAAGGTATAGGGCCGCACGCCATCGGTACGGCCGGCGAAGTACCGCTGCTGGAGGTCTGCACGTGCGGGATGGTCCACGACCTTCAGCCCGCACCGGCTGATCAGCCTCTCGATCTCGGATACCGGCCAGCCAGCCTGAAGAGGCTCGCCGACAGAAGCCGCGATCGGCGTGTAGATACGGGCGAATTCCGTCCCCACGTCGTCGAGCGCACAGTCCTCGGCCCGGTAGGAGAACACCACCTCAGACCCGGGAGCAGCCGCCGCGATCGTGCGCAACCCCGACTCGATCGCCTGTGCCGTCAGATAGGGGGCGACGCCCGTCCAGCAGAACATCGCCGGCTGCGCCCAGTCGAACCCGGCCGGGCCCAGAGCATCCTGAACCGGTCCGGCCTCGAAATCAGCCGGCACGAATACCTGCGAGTCGCTGAGCGGCAGGCCGAGCTCCCTGATCCGCTCGAGCTTCCAGGCCTGGGAGGCAGGGTGATCAACCTCGAACACCGTCAGCGAGCCGAGCAGATCCGGCCGCCGCCACGCGAATGAGTCAAGCCCCGCGCCAAGAATCACGTACTGCGTGAAGGCGCCAGCAGCCAGCCGGTCCTCGGCGTACCGGCTGCGGGTGCAGACAGCCGCGCGGGATTCGCGACGGACCGGGCCGGGGAACAGCGGATCGAACTGGTCTCGCAGCTGCTGCCATACCGGGCCGACAAGCACCAGGGCCAGCACATCGTCCAGTACCCACGGCGACGCCGTCTCCAGGCGAAACAATCCACGCGACACGGCCGCAAACATCGCCGTCATGCTCGGCGCGCTTTCCATGCATTCCTCCTCGCTGGCCAGAACCCAGCATGCCGACCACGCTCGCCCACTCTGCGCACTTCACAGGATGCGCTTGAAACGCCCTGACGGCCATAGCCAGATCGCCTGGCCGCCACGATCTGCTCGCCATCGGGATACTCCAAAACGGCCATGCACGCCAGCATCACAACCGCCTGCACGCCACCACGCCCGGAACGCCACCAGGCCCCCGAGGCCCTCCGACTCGACCCCGCATGAATAAAACGGACATAACGCGACTATGCCGAGGCCTTGGGCTCACCCCCAATCTCATGCCGCCAACGCAGCTGACCATTGCTGGATCTCTCAGAGTATCGCTGGACGAATGCCCTGGTGCGCCAATGGATTAGTACGAACGAACATCCGGCATTCGGCAATACCGGACATCGGGAAGCGCTGTCGACCAACCGATTTGGTCGATTGCTTAACGCGCTCCATGCGGCATTATGGGATGTCGGCACCGCGTGCGGGGTGGGGTTACGTCGTGGGTGTTTCGGTGCGACTGATTGCGCGGGGGATTCCGAGGGCGGACAGTTTGTCGGGGTTGCGGATTCCGTAACCGTTGATGATCCTGTCGTCGGCGATATCGAATACGAGAAGGGCTTCCAGTTTGTCGCCGATATAGCACGCTAGTGCCGGTTGGCTGTTGCAGTTCACTGTCTCGATTCGAACCTGCGGTCGCCGCTGCGCGTATCGGAAGACCGCCATGAGAATCGCGCCCACCCGCTCGGCGCCGACGATGACCAGTTCCGGCAGCGCGGTCACCTTGCCGCCGCTGTCGGTGGTCCAGGTGATATCCGGCGCGAGCATCGACAGCAAGCCTTCCATGTCTCCGGTGGTCGCAGCGGTGATGAAGCGTTCGGTGACCGCGGCGGTTCGGGCGGTGTCGACGGGGCCGTACCGCTTGCGCCGGGCTTGCACGTGGTTGCGGGCTCGGCGGGCCGTCTGATAAACGGTGTCGATGGATTTGCCTGTCGCGGAGGCAATCTCGTCGTAATCGAAGCCGAAGACCTCGCGCAGCACGAAGACCGCCCGCTCGATGGGGGTGAGCGTTTCCAACACCACCAGCATCCCCATCGAGACCGATTCGGTGAGCACCACGTCGCTCGAGGCATCACCGTCGGCGAGCAGCAGCGGCTCGGGCAACCACGGACCGACGTACTCCTCGCGGCGGCTGGCACCGGCCCGCAACGTATTCAACGCCTGGCGGGTGACTAGTTGGGCCAGATAGGATTTGGTGTCACGGACAGTGGTCAGGTCCACGCGTCGCCACCGCAGATAGCTGTCTTGCAGCACATCGTCGGCTTCGGTTGCCGAGCCGAGGATTTCGTAGGCGATGGTGAACAGCAGCGGTCGCAGGTGCACGAAACGCTCGGTGTGTTCATCGATGGGGTTCACGGCTGCACGGTCCTCTCCGGTTCGGCTGCGCGCAGTTCCTTGCGCCTGCCCAAGCCCATGAAGGTGGGGGTCGCGCCGGGCTTGCGGGCTTCCTTGCGGATGGTCGCGATCGGTCCGGCGAGACCCACCCGCTCCTTGATCTGCCCGGCCACGCGCCCGCCGAGGTACATCGGCACGGGTGTGTCGTCACGGCGGCTGAACTGCATCACACCCGCGCGGCTGCCCAAGCCCACGGTGCACGCCACGAACGCCACGTCCAGCACGCTGGGTTCGGATCCCGCGATGCGGGCCAGCACGTTGTCGGCGGCCCGGGCGCCCAGGGGCTGGGCGGCATAGCAGCTCATCCGCAGTGGACGGCCCGAGGGCGCGACCGCGTCCCCGGCGGCGACGATGCGATCGTCGTCGATACTGGTCAGCGTCTCGTCGGTCAGCAACCGGCCCAGCTCGTCGGTGCGCAGGCCGCTGCGCGAGGCCAGCTCGGGCACCCCGAATCCGGCGGTCCATATCGTGAGTGCACCGGGTAGCACATCGCCGTCGGCCAATACGACCCCGTCGCGTCGCACCTCGCGCACTCGCACCTCCTGGCGCACATCGACTCCGTTCCCGGCCAGCCACTTCGCCACCGACCGCCGCGCCGGATTCGAGAAGTTCGCCGCCAACCTATCGCCACTCACGATCGTGACGGTGCGGCCCTGCTCGACGAGTTCGGCGGCGGTCTCGATTCCGGTCAGCCCGCCGCCGACCACGACGATCGGAGCCCCTACGGGCACCTCCCCCAGCGCGGCGCGCAGCCGCTGGGCGTGTTCGTATTCGGCGATCGGATAGGCGAACTCGGCCGCACCAGGTACCGACGCGGGCACCGTGGCGGTGCTGCCGACTGCGTAGACCACATAGTCGTATCCAAGCGCGCGCCCCGAACTCAGTTCCACCATGCGAGCGGCGGTATCGATGCGGACGGCACGATCCACGACGAACCGCACGCCCGCGCCGAGCAGCGTGTCGTAACCGATAGCGGCCTCGTGGGTACCGGCCACGAACTGGTGCAACCGCATGCGCTCGACGAACTGGGGGCGCGGATTGACCATTGTGATCTCGATATCCCGACGCAGCCGCAGCCGATTGGCCGCTACGGCACCGGCGTAACCGCCGCCGATGACGACCACTTTGGTGATGGCGTTCAAATCAGTCATGCCCTCGAGACACGCCACACCACCCGGATCTGACACGAAGTGACACTCGTCACGTTCGCGGCCCCGCAGCCACGCACTGGTGGGGTTACAGACCCGGGACAAGACGCGGTGCGCGCAAATCGGCTACTTACAGGGCCTTCATGGAGCGATAGGCGCCTACCCGAGTCATGGGCATTAGAAGTGTGACTCTGGCGTCCATGCGACATGAGGCGGCTTCTTTCACCAAGCCAAGGCATACCTCACAACATTCCGGATGGCCTGTACCACAACTCATCTCACATCAGCAGGAGCGAGCACTGCCGCCGGCCATACGACGCTCTGCCCGTCGATCTTCCGGTGCCCCGCGCTGGCCGGTTCGGTCAGCGCGGTATGCGGCATAGGTCGTTGGGAAGCCGTATGTAGGAGCGTTATTCGCTGGTGGCGAGGTCGGCTTGTGCGTCGTTGACGGCATTGGCGTGGTCGATCGCGGGCATGTGCTCCTCGGCCCAGGTCCGCAGTGCGGCCAACGGGATCTCCAGGGACAAGCCCAGTTCGGTGAGCCGGTAGTGCACGCGTGGTGGCACGGTCGGCTCCACTCGGCGGGTGACCAGACCGTCCCGGACCAAGTTGTGCAGGGTTACCGACAGCATCTTCTGGGACACGCCGGGCATTCGCCGCCGCAGCTCGGCGAACCTGACCTCGCCCGGAGCAGCCTGCGCGAGGACCTTGACCGCCATCGACGTCCATTTTGTGCCGATGCGGTCCAGCAACTGACGTGTCGGACATTGGCAATCGAACAGATCACCACGCTCCGTGGTCTTCGTATGCACTGATCGAGTAGTCACCTGGACCTCACCACCTGTAGCCAACGTGCCGTCTTGGCAGCACAACCGAGGTTACCTACCGTTGTCTGGTAACCGATGGTAACCACCTGGGAGGCTCTATGTCCTGCACGCCGCCGCTCCACGCCGCGTCGATCGAGTTGCGCCGGATAGAGACCAACGGCATCCGCGCCAACGTCGCCATCGCCGGTAGCGGCCCCGCAGTCGTTCTGCTGCACGGCTTTCCACACACCTGGCGACTGTGGAGCGAGATCATCGGCCCGTTGTCCGCGCATTACCGGGTCATCGCCCCGGACCTCCGCGGATTCGGTGCCACCACCCGAGCCCCGGACGGCTACGACGCCGACACACTGGCCACTGATATAGCCGGGATCCTCGATGCCCTCGACGAACCCTCCGCGGCCGTGGTCGCGATCGATGCCGGCACCCCGGTCGCGGTCCTGCTCGCCCTGCGCCACCCCGACCGGGTCCGACAGCTGGTGGTCATGGAAGCACTGCTGGGCACACTCCCCGGCGCAGAAGACTTCCTCGCCGCAGGTCCGCCGTGGTGGTTCGGATTCCATGCCGTCCCCGGCCTCGCCGAAACGGTGCTGAGCGGCCAGGAGGCGCGGTATATCGAGTGGTTTCTCACCAGCGGCACCCGCGGCCGGGGCGTTCGGGCCGATATCCACGACGCCTTCGTCGATGCCTACACCGGAAATGATGCCCTACGCTGCGCCTTTTCCTATTACCGCGCACTGCCGACGAGCACCCAGCAGATCAACGACGCTGCGGCGGCCGGTCGGCTCACCACCCCCACCCTGGCGATCGGCGCCCACCCGGTCGGCGACGCGCTCGAGCGGCAGCTGCACGCCATCGCCGAGGATCTCACAGGACACGTCATTCCCGATTGCGGTCACATCATCCCGTTGGACCGGCCCCGGGAACTGCTCAGCCACATGCTGCCGTTCCTCGCCGCCGGGCGACCAGCCTGATCAAGCAACCGCAAAGCCTTCCGTCATGCGGCGCCCCTAGCGGCGGATATCGTTGGGCCACAGTTCATCTCACCGTCAACCGGGGCCGCGTCGTCCTGGCTCGGTCAGCGCGGTATGTGGCAATAGCGGACGTTTCGCACCGACTGAGATGATCTCCGCCCGTTGATCTTTCGAGGACACGCCCTGGACCGCGCGCCCATGCGGGCATGTCCGCGCATTCGCAAGACCCTCGGCCAATCTCAGCGTGCCGGCCGAACTCAGGTGAGGTTTTCGACAGTGACCGGCTCGATACCTTCGGCTGGTGGCGGCGTGAACCCGAATACTTGGCCGTAGAAACTCAGTTCGGCGTCCAGCGCACGGCGGATGTTCTCCGCGCGGCGGAAGCCGTGCTGCTCGCCTTCGAAGACCAGAAAGGCCACCGGAATCCGCCGCGCCCGCAGCGCCTCGACGATCATCTGTGATTGATTGAGCGGCACCACCGGATCGTCGCTGCCCTGCAACACAATCAGGGGCTTGCGGAGCCGGTCGACGTGATGGATCGGCGACCGCTCGCGGTAGATGTCACGTCTGGCCGGGTATTCCCCGATCAAACCGTCGAGGTATCGACTTTCGAACTTGTGTGTTTCGGCAGCGAGCGCCTCGAGGTCGGCGACTCCGAAATGGTCTGCACCGGCGGCGAACGGGGTGTCCGCCCTGGCCAGCGCGGCGAGCGTCGTATAACCGCCTGCCGAGCCGCCGCGGATAGCGAGCCGTTGTGGATCGACCCGGCCGTGCTCGCCGAGCCATCTGGCCGCGGCGATACAGTCGGCTACGTCCACCACTCCCCACGCGCCTTTGAGCAGTTCACGGTAGTCACGGCCGTATCCGGTGGAGCCGGCGTAGTTGACGTCGACGACAGCGAATCCTCGGCTGGTCCAGTATTGGGTGTGCAGTGACAGCAGGGGCAGCGCGGAACCGGTCGGGCCACCGTGAATCATGACCAACAGCGGTGGCAGTTCTCCGGCCGGGCCGCCGTAACGGCTGCTCGCGGGTGGGTAGAACAGCGCGTGTGCGGTCCGTGGTGCGCCGGTGTGGTCCACCGAGAGAAAGGAGATCGGCTCGGGGACCGAGACCGAGGCGAGGTCGAGACCGAGCTCCCGCGGCGGGCGGAGGAGCTCGACATGTGGTGTGCTGTCGCCGAATTCGATGCGGTACACGCCGAATTCGGTAGTCGGAGTGGCCGCCACTACGACGACGGCGTCCGCGCCGGCACGCTCGATCGCGGTGATCGCAGAGAAGGGCACGTCCAGGTCGGCCACCGAGCCATCCGGCCGGCGCAATCCGAGGCCGTCGTAGCCGTCGCGCCGGCGGGCGAACACGATGCTGCCGTCATCGAGTACGGTGTAGCGCGTCGACCCCAATTGCCAAGCGGGCGTGCCGATCTCGGCGTTCATCTCGATCACGGGGGCGACCGTACCGCCCGGTATCCAGCGGTAGAGATTCCACCATCCACTGCGGTCGGAGAGGAACAACAGCGAACCGTCGGGCTGCCAGCGCGGTTCCAGTACCGATTCTCCGGGCCCGCCCGCGACGACGGTGTCGGCGCCGGTCGCGAGATCACGCACCCGCAGGACGGTGTCATCCCACGGCATGGACGGGTGATCCCACGACACCAGGGCAAGCGCACCCCCATCCGGACTCAGCCGGGGCGCGACGACAAAGTCCGGTCCGCTCACCAGGACTTCCGGCTGCGACGCACGGTCCGCGGACAGACGCACGATCTCGTTGCGAACATCGATCGCGCCACGCCCGTCGGCCGGATGGCTTTCGAGGACAGCCACGACGGCCGTTCCGTCTGGAGCAAGTTCGCCGTCGCCGTACCGGTCGCCGCGGGGCGCGGCGGGGACCGGGGTCAGCGGCACCGGCACACCACCGGGCTCGAGCCGGTACAACCGCTGGTCGGCCCAGTTGGCGAACCAGAGCACGCCGTCGCGCACCCACCACGCCGCGCCGCCGTATTCGTGGACTGCGGTGCGCGCGTCCATACCGTCCGGCAGCAAATCGGTGACGGAACCGTCGGCGCTGCGGCGCACGATCTGGGTGCGGCCGCCCTCGGTGGGACGTCCCTCCGACCAGTAGACATCCGCCCCGTCCACCCGCACCTCCCACAGCCGCACCGCGGCCGTGACGACGAATTCGGAGGTGATGGAAGTCGGCCACGATCCGAAGGGCATCTCTGTGACTGTCACCGGCCCAGGCTAGTCGCCACCAGCCCAACGAACCCGAACGATGCTGGGTACAGCATCCGCTATTCGGCATTATCGGACGTTCCGCGCGGACGTCAACGACCCACGTAGCCTCGGGCCGTTGATCTTCGGACTGTCGCATCTGGCCGCCGGTAGGGTGCCGACAGCATCGCCGATTACGAAATCTAGTGCCGCGTCCAGATTGCTTGCTGCGCTATCTGCCTCCGGCAGCTCGCCGAGCGTAGTGATATGGCGGTCGAATTCGCCGTGGGCGACCATCATTCGACTACGTTCGACGGAACCCCGGGCAGCGATACGGCAGAAGCTATCTGGACACGGCACTAGCTGGGGAGTTCGAATATGCCGCTACGTGACCGAGTTGGCCAACTGATCGGCATATGGGGCAGTGAATTTTCCGACAATGGGAAGCTCTGCGCGGACACCGCCGGTGTTGTTGGTCTGGACCATGGCCATGATCCAGACGACTACTGCGAAGACCGCGACTGCGAGTCCGGCGAGGCTGAAGATGATCCCCAGGACTCCGAGCAGCGAGCCGACGATGCTCAGAACAATATTGACCACCGAGACCGCCCCGAAGAAGACGATCGATTGCGAGGCATGGAATTTCACATCGGGATCGTTCTTTCCCACGAATAGGAAGATGATTCCGGTGAGCCACCCCAGTGCGTAGGACAGGATCGCGCTGGTCTTTTTGTCCAAGCCGGCGGGCTGCGGTTGGTTGGTGGGAGGTTGAGAAGATGCCATGGGGTAAGTAGATGCCGCGCGCGCCACCTACCGATCCCAGGTTTCAGCACGAACCCACAGGTTGCGGGCCAGCCGGCGACCGGGATCCTGGACGGGGTTGTCTCGACGAGATGACTGCCGACGACCTCGAAACGACTGGGATACTCGTCCAGTTCCCGTTGCTCGCAAAACCAAGATTTGGTCGGGTCGAACCATTCGCTCGGCGTCGGGCGCCGGGCGATCATGTAGTCGAGAGCTTCGCGCATCATGTTTCCGTGGACCGGATTCGTGGCGACATTGTCGCGCTCTACCAGGGCAAAACGCCACATCAGGTCACCCAAGTCTGCGTAGTGCATGTAGACGAGCGGCCACAGCAGACGATTGATATGCGGGATTTCGTCCCACCATCTGGTCTTCGCGCGCAAAGTCTCACTGGCCCTTATGTTGGGGCGTGATTTTGCGGCAGGCGCCGGGTAATAGGAGGGGTTGAACGCTCGGTCGACACCCCGGGGCCGCCACGTCGGCCCGGTTCGAAGGTTCATGGGTGGGTACCACACGCGCTGGCCGGTTCACAAGGTTGTGTTCAGCATTCTCCAGGTCGAGTCCGCGATATTACTTCCGGCACAACGGAATCGGCGAATGGGATTTCATCGTGACAGATGACTTCGGATACCAGGATCGAGCGGATCGAGACATCGGCGGATATACGTACTCTCATCCATCGGACGATTCGACTCCGGAGCGGACTCCCGGTCGCCCAGACCAGGTGGTGTCGGCGAGGGGTGCATCCGACAGCCGACTGTCGAGGGATGGTTCGCCACTGCAGGACGGTGAGGCGCCAGCAGCCCTGGCCGCTGTGCCGACGGAGCGGGTGGTCGCCATCGTGTGCGCGGTGGTCGTGGTGCTGGGTTCGCTCCTCGCCGGGTTCCTCAGCGCCGCTAGCCGAGATCGGCATGAGCGGGATGTCCTGAGCCGCAGCACATCTGGGTCGGTGATCGCCCGCCCATCGGCATTATGACGCGTTCGTTTCGAACGTGCGCGGTCGCCGGTTTCGGATCGTGGGCGCCGCGGCAATTCGGGGTCCTCGGTCATGATGATTTGGGCGAAGCAGGAGCGGTTGTCATGGCCGGATCGGGGTAGCCGGACGCTCCAGCGGATCCACGCCGGTGAGGGCGGCACTGGCGGCCCAGAGTCCGCCGGCGGTGTCGAGGTCGGTCATGTGCGCGTGGGGTGTTTCCCGGCGTGGTTGTCCGCGGAGACCGAAAACTCTTGGCCCCCACAGTTGCCCGCTGGTGATCTCGGTGTCCAGGACAGCTCGGACGATGCTTTCGGCCCCCTCGTGTTTGCCGTGCAGCACCACGCCCGCGGGCAGCGCGCGCAGGCGCTGGGCAGCGGTGCTGACGAACAACGGCGGTCGAGGCGGGGTCAGTGCGTCCAGTGCGCCGCCGGGATGGACGACGATGCTGGCGGTATCGGCGCCGCGTGCCCGCAGGCGGCGATCCAGTTCGAAACCGAACAGCATCTGGGCCAGTTTCGATCGCCCGTAGCTGCGCTTGGGGCGGTAGTCGTGCTCTGACTGCAGATCGGCAAGATCCAGCCGTTCCGACCGCGCGGCGAAGCTGCCCACCGTGACCACCCGGCTGTTCGCAGCGGCCGCCAGCATCGGCGACAGGTGAGCGACCAGCGCGAAGTGCCCGAGATGGTTTGTCGCGAACATCAATTCGTGCCCCCGAGCGTTCACGCGGCGTGCGGGGCCCGACAGCAGCACTCCGGCATTGAGCACTACCGCGTCCAGGCAATCGACGCCGAGTGCGTCCACTGTCGCAGGCAGCGAGGACAGATCCGCCAGGTCCAAGCGCACCGGCCGCAGTCGAGCGGCCGGAACCCGTGCTCGGATCGCGCGTATCGCGCGGTCGGCCTTGTCGGTGTCACGACAGCCCAGCACCACGGTGGCACCGTTGGCCGCGAGTTGCTCTGCGACGAAATACCCGATGCCCGCGCTGGCACCGGTAACCAGAATTGTCTTCCCCTCGGCCCGATTGCCGCCATGCCACGTCATGCCGGCAACCCTGACACCACACTCTTGCACCGCCCTCACATCCCACTGGCATGCAGGCCCACACCAATCGCAAATACCCACTCGGTCCGCCGGAAGCGGACGACGAATATCCGGAATTCGGCATTGTGGTGCGGTCGAACTCAGTGCACGCGCTGGTAGCGGAGATAGACTCGGCCGATCTCGGCAAACCCGCACGGCGGCAGGCACGTTCGGGCATCTTGGCGGACCCGTTCGTGTTCCGCGACGCTCCGGGCAGCGATGTGGACGAGGAACCTGCCCCGGTGTCAGCGCCTCATTTGCCCCGCCATCGCCATCAGCGCATCGCGCCGCGGCATCGAGAGGAGTGTTTCGAATGTCGCCCGGTAGTAGTCGCTGCTGATGAAGACGGGACCCTCGGAGAGGTTCTCCAGGGTGAGTCGCGCTACTTCCTCGGCCGACATCACTTCGGGCAGTGTCGACATGTCGATGCCCTGGTTGGCTGCGGCTTCGGATTCCGTTGCGCCGGGGCGCTGGAGTGCGTTTGGACCGCTTCTGTCGTACAGCGCGAACACCATCACCCAGCCGGACCGGCTGCGGCGCACGATCGCGGATGTCCGGCAACGGGGTTTCGCATGGTGCCGGGGGGAGGCCGGACGAGCGCATGATCGGTCGCGGATGGGATGGCTCATCGTCCCTGCCAACGCGGGGAACGCTTTTCGGCGAATGCGCGCGGCCCCTCCTGCGCATCTTCGCTGTGATAGCAGTATTCGGCCGCGTGCCGTGCGGCTTGCAGGGCGGCCGTACGACCCATCTCGGTGGCGAGCATGACCGTTTCCCGGGCTGCCCGCACCGACAGCGGAGCACCCGCGAGAACTTCGGTGGCCAACTCGAGCGCGGTCGCCAGCACTTCCTCCGGTTCGGCGAGGCGATTGACCAGGCCGATCTCATATGCGCGGTGAGCGGTGATCGGCTTGCCGGTGAGCAGGATTTCCATCATGATCCGCTGCGGGATCATATGAATCAGGGGCGCCGCCCACGGCGCGCTCCGGCCCACCTTGACCTCGGTGATCGCGAAGCGCGCAGCAGTGCTGGCGACACACAGATCGCAAGCCTGGGCGATCATCCAACCGCCCGCGTAGGCAACACCGTTGACCGCCGCGATCGTGGGCTTGGACAGCTCGATCGTGTCGTGCGGGAGCGCGAACATATCGCGCGGCGGCACCCGCATACCGGTTTCCACCATCTCCTTCAGATCGCCGCCCGCGCAGAAGGCCTTGTCACCAGCACCGGTGAGAATCGCGATGCGCAGGGCCGGATCTCGCTCGAACCGGTCCCAGGCCGCGGCCAGTCCCGCGCGCACGTCGGCGGCCAGACAATTGCGGGTCTCCGGGCGGTTCAGCGTGATCACGGCGATGCCGTCGTCGCGGGCGTCGAACAGGACGGCGTCGCTCATCAAAATCCTCTCTGGGCGATCGTGTAGGCGGCGCGCGCCAGGTCCTCCCGAAAATCGGGATGGGCGATGGCAATCAGGCGACGCGCACGCTCGGCCAGGGTCCGGCCACGCAGTTCGGCCGCGCCGAACTCCGTGACGATCACGTCCACATCACTGCGCGCGGTGGTGACCGGACCCGAGAGGTCGACCGTGATCCGGCTGATGGTGCCGCCTTTGGCGGTGGCGGGCAGCACGATGATGGAATGCCCACCCGGCGAGCGTGCCCCGGCGCGCACGAAGTCGACCTGACCGCCGGTGCCACCGAGGTAGGCCGAACCACTCTGCTCCGCGTTCACCTGGCCGGTGAGGTCGACCTCCAGCGCCGAATTGATCGTCACCAACTTGTCCAGTCGGGCAAGCACTTCCGGATTGTGGGTGTACGACGTCGGGCACATGCGGATGCCGAGGTTGCGGTGGGCGAATTCGTACAGTCGCTCGGTGCCGATCAGAGCGCCGGTGATCGACACGCCCCGGTCGATGCGCTTGCGCGCATTGGTGACAACACCGGCCTGGACCAGATCGACCAGCCCGTCACCGATCATGCCCGAATGCACACCGAGATCGCGACGGTCGTGCAGCAGGCGCAAGATGGCGTCCGGCACCGCTCCGACTCCGGTCTGCACGACCGATCCATCCTCGATGAACGCAGCCGCGTACTCGGCGATGGCCGTGTCGGTCGCACCGATGCGCGCGGACGGCACCCGTACCGGTGGCCGTGAAACCGTTACGGCGTAGTCGATTTCGGCTGCGGACAGCAGTTCGCCGTGGGTCCACGGCACCTGCTCGTTCACCTCCGCGACCACCACCCGGGCCCGCGCCACGGCCGCGCGCACATAATCGCTGATCAGACCGAAGCTGTGGTTGCCGCGCGCATCCGCGGGGCCGACCTGAACAAAGGCCACGTCACAGCCGATGATCCCGTCCTCGACGAGCGTGGCGACCTGGCTGACATGGCAGGGGATCACGCTGAGCCGGTGCGCGGCAGCCAGCGCGCGCAGTGCACCTATCGCGCCCATGCTCGACAGCGAAAAGCTTTGCGTCGCTCGCTCGGTGAACAGACCGGAGAAGCTGGTCGCGATGAAGGCCGACAGCCCGCCGATATCGCCGCCGCCCGCGATCAACGCCTCGACCAGCGTGGTCGGCTCGCCGCAGGCCTGACCGATGACGATGCGATCACCGGGGCGCAGGAACTCGCGCACGTCCAGGTCGGTGTCGGAGATGATCTTCATGCGCGTGCCTACCCCACCGCACCGAGTTCGCCGACGATTTCGGCGGTGTGCTCACCGAGCCGGGGCGCCGGCCCCGCGATACGACCCGGCGTCCGCGAGAACCAGGTCGGCGGACCGGGAAAACGCACTGCGCCGTAGGGAGATTCCACCGTTTCGAAGAAATCGGCCGCGCGTAGGTGCGGATTGTCGAACAGTTCGTCGAGGGTGCGCACGGGCGCGGCGGGAATGTCGAGGGACCGCAGCAATTCCAGCCAATCCCGCGTCGACCGTTGCAGGAAGGTCTCACCCAGTAGCGCATAGACGGTATCGATCCGGCGGGCCCGCTGTTCGAGAGTGGCGAATTCCGCACTCGCCCATGGTGGTTGCACGGCCTCGATGAAGGCGGACCACTGCTTGTCGTTGTACACCAGCGCGGAGATATAGCCGTCCCGTGTGCGATACGGCTTCCGATTCGGCGCCACCGCACGGGGATACACCGCGGCGCCCAACGGTGGATCGAACAGTGCGCCGTTGGCGTGCTCGACCAAAAGGAACGCCGCCATGGTCTCGAACATGGCGACCTCCACCTCCTGACCGGTACCGGTCCGCTCGCGGTGGAAGAGCGCCATGACGGTGGCGTACAGCGCCGTCAGGCCGGCCACCTTGTCGGCCATGATGGTGCCGACATAGCCTGGCGCACCGGTCAATTGCTCCTGCACATACGGCAGGCCGCATTCAGCCTGGATGGTGTCGTCGTAGGCGGTGAGATTCGCATCCGGTCCGCGGCGGCCGTAACCGTAGCAATTGGTGTAGACGATCGACGGATTCAGCGCGGCGACCGCTTCGTAGTCGAAGCCGAGGTCGGCGATCGCCTTGGCGCGCATCGAATGGATGAAAACATCTGCGGTGCGGACCAATTCGCGCAGTGCGGACTTTCCGTCCGCGGAGCGCAGATCCAGCATCGCACTGCGTTTACCGCGGTTCACGTTGACGAATACCCCGCCCATGCCCGGTTCGGGTCCGACCGAAATGTAGCGGGTGTTGTCCCCTGCCGGGGGTTCGACCTTGATCACGTCCGCACCCATGTCGGCCATGATCTGGGTGCAGTAGGGCCCCATCACCATTGCCGTGAGATCCACGACCCGCACCCCGGACAACGGACCCGAATGTTCCATCTGCCTCAGCCTCCACGAATTCGGTGCGGTCCCCAGTGCACCCGCCGACATCGACAGACTATAAGATTAATCCTTGCAAGGATAGCAAAGATGCTGATATCAAGAGGGCGTGGAAAATAGCATCGCGCGGGTCCTCGACACCGCGCTTGCCACCCGCCCGGACGCGCCCGCGATCGAGGCGGCCTCGGGTCTCTGGTCGTACGTGGAACTCGACGACCAGGCACGTCGTGCGGCGGGCGCACTGTGGTCGCTCGGGATTCGCCCCGGTGACCGGGTGGCCGCCTGTCTGCCCAATGACCTGACGATCGTCGCGGCTTTCCATGGCGCGCAACGGATCGGAGCGGTGTGGGCCGGGATCGGTGAGGCGCTGTCCGAAAGCGAGCAACAGGACCTGTACGAGCTGTGCGCACCGATGGTCGTGCTCGCGGGCCCGCGCTGCCGGTTGACCGTGCCGGAGTGCGTGGACAGTCAGCGCTGGGCTCGGTTGATCGCTCGGACCGAGGCGGCCCCCCGGATCGACCCTGATATCGATGCACCCGCGGCGATCGCCTTCACCAGTGGCACCTCGGGGCGACCGAAGGCCGTCGTGCACAGCCAGCGCAATCTGCTGCTGCCGGGCGCCGCGCTGGTCGCGACCCGTGGTTGGGGACCCGAGCTACGCAAGGGTGACAGCTTCCCGATGACGGTCCTCAACCTGATGGTGTTGTCCACCCTGCTCACCGCGCAGGCCGGTGGTTGTGCGGTCATCATGGACCGCCGTGATGTCGACGGAGTGGCGGAGTGGATCGCCACGCGCAAAGTGACGGTCTGGAATGGTGCTCCCGCACAGCTCTTCGACTTGGCCCGGCGTCCGGAGCTGGATCTGAGCTCACTGCGTGAGGTGTGGAGCGGCGCCAGCGACACTCCGGACCGGCTGCGGGTGGCTTTCGCCGCCGCGCACGGCATCGTGCCCCGAGCCACCTATGGCCTCACCGAGGCGCCGACGGTGGTGTCGATCGACCCTGTCGACGGAGCCTGGCGGCCGGGCTCGAGTGGGCGAGTGCTGCCGCAATACGATGTCGCGGCCTACGACGAGGGACGCCGTCTACCCCCGGGCGAACTCGGCGAATTGCGGTTGTGCGCAACGACGACCGGACCGTGGGCACATCGGTGGCGGCCATTGCTCGGGTACTGGGAATCCGACGGTCTCCGGTCAGTTGAACCGGGCCCGATCGCCACCGGTGATATCGGAACCGTCGACGACGAGGGCTGGCTGACGGTGCTGGATCGCAAGAAGCTGGTGATCATCCGGGGCGGAGCCAACATCTATCCGCTGGAAGTGGAGCGGGTCATCGGAACCCATCCGGATGTGGCCAAGGTCGCGGTATGCCCGGTACCTGACGAAAGACTCGGGCAGCGAGTCGCCGCACTAATCGAATCAGCCGGTAACGCAGTCGATTTCGGCGCTCTTACCGACCTGTGCCGAACGGCGCTCGCCGGTTACAAGGTGCCGGAGATCTGGTGCCGGGTCGATGCCCTGCCGACCAATGCCATGGGCAAGATCGACCGCACCCGCCTCACCGAACTCGTCGACCGACACCGGAGTACCGAGGAGACCAGGTGACACTCGACAATGGCATGTTCGATCTCGGCGGCCGGGTCGCGATCGTCACCGGCGCCTCCTCGGGCCTCGGCGCGGCGGCGGCGCAATCGCTGGCATCGCTGGGTGCGCGGGTGGCGGTGGTCGCCCGCCGATACGACCGACTGGCCGAACTCGCGAAGCGCATCGACGGCATCGCGGTCGCCTGCGACCTGTCCGACCTCGAGGGCGCAGGCGCCGTGGTGTCCTCCATCGTCGAACAATTGGGTCCACCGGAGATTCTGGTCAATGCCGCCGGAAACCGGTTCACCACCGAACGCGCCGAATCCGAGGCGCTCGATGACGTGCGCGACACCGTGGACCTCAATCTGCTTGCCCCATTTGTGCTGGCGCAGCAGGTATTTCCACATATGCGGGCCGTCGGGCGCGGCGCGATCGTGAATGTCTCGTCGATCAGTGGCCGCGTCGGCGTCCCCGGCATCCCGCAGGCCTCCTACGCGGCGGCGAAGGCGGGCCTGTCGGGCCTCACCGCCGAACTGGCGGTGCAATGGGCGCGGCATTCGATCCGGGTGAATACCGTAGCGCCCGGCTTCTTCCGCAGCGAGATCACCGACTCGCTCTACGACAGCGAGCGCGGCGCCGAGTATCTGCGCCGAAACACCCCACTCCCCCAGCAAGCGACCGCCGACGACGTAGTCGGCGCAATCGTCTGGCTCGTCGGCGATGCCGCGAGCTACGTCACCGGTCAGACCATCGTCGTCGACGGCGGCTGGACCGCACGATGACGGACTCCAGAAAGGAATTCCGCCAATGTTTTCCGCACTACTGATCGAGAAAGGTGATGCCGGGAAATCGGTTTCGCCGACCAGCCTGGACGAGAACCGCCTGCCCGACGGAGACGTCACCGTCGAGGTGGCGTACTCCACGCTCAATTACAAGGATGCCTTGGCCATTACCGGCGCATCGCCGGTGGTCCGCAAGTTCCCGATGGTGCCCGGCATCGACTTCGCGGGTGTCGTCACCGCGAGCACCCACAGTGCGTGGGCGACCGGCGACAACGTCGTGCTCAACGGGTGGGGTGTCGGCGAAACCCGTTGGGGCGGTTTGGCGCAGCGCGCCCGAGTCGACGGGGATTGGCTGGTGCCGCTGCCCGCCGAATTCACCGCCCGGCAGGCGATGGCCATCGGCACGGCCGGTTATACGGCGAGCCTGTGCGTGGACGGATTATGGGACCACGGCGTGCGGCCGGACCAGGGCGAAATCCTGGTGACCGGCGCGACGGGCGGTGTCGGCAGCGTCGCGATCGCTCTGCTGGCGAAGGCGGGCTTCACCGTAGCCGCCGCGACAGGCAAGACCGCGGAGGTCGACTATCTACAGCAGCTCGGCGCCGCCACGGTGGTGGACCGGGCCGAACTCGCCGACGGCGGCAAGCCGTTGCAGAAGGAACGCTGGGCGGGTGTCGTCGATGCCGTCGGCAGTCACACCCTGGCCAACGCCTGCGCCCAGACCCGATATGGCGGCGCGGTAGCCGCATGCGGTCTCGCCGGGGGCATGGACTTTCCGTCGACGGTCGCACCGTTCATTCTGCGCGGGGTGACCCTGCTCGGCATCGACAGCGTGCAGGCGACCAAACAGCGACGTCTCGCGGCCTGGAGCCGCCTGTCGCGCGATCTGGACGCGGCCGCACTGGAGGCCATCACCCGCGAGATCGCGCTGGGGGATGCGATCGATGCCGCGGGTCAGCTCATAGCAGGCACGGTGCGAGGCCGCATCGTCGTCGATGTCAATCGGTAATCCGTCGCCCTCAGGAGAAGTAGTGAGCGCCAAGGCAACCCCCGAACTCGAGGTCATCGAACTCGACCTGTCCGACGTGGAACCCCGTGTGGGACAACCGATCGGCGGCGGACAACTGTGGGAGCCGTGCAGCGCCTCCGACATTCGCCGCTGGGTGATGGCGATGGACTATCCCAATCCGCTGCACTGGGACCACGAATTCGCCGGCGAGTCCCGCTACGGCGGCATCATCGCGCCGCAATCCATCGCGGTGGCGCTGGACTACGGACACGGCTGCGCGCCCGCGTGCGTCGGACGCATTCCGGGCAGCCACCTGATCTTCGGCGGCGAGGAGTGGTGGTTCTACGGCGCCCCGGTGCGGCCCGGCGATAAGTTGTTCCAGGAGCGGCGTTTCCACGACTACAAGGTGGCCCAGACGAAGTTCGCCGGGCCGACCATGTTCCAGCGCGGCGACACCACCCATCGCAACCAGCACGGCACGCTGGTCGCGCGCGAACGGTCCACCTCCATCCGGTATCTGGCCGCCGAGGCTAACAAGCGCGGCATGTACGAAAACCAGGTCGGCGAGGTGCGGCGCTGGAGCGAACTGGAATTGAACGAGATCGCCGTCCAGCGCCATGAATGGTTGATGTCGAACCGCCTCGGTATTTCACCGCATTTCGACGAGATCGAGGTCGGCGATACGCTGCCGAGGCGGGTGCTCGGACCGCACACCATCGCCAGCTTCACCACCGAATACCGGGCCTTCCTGTTCAATATCTGGGGCACGTTCGGCTGGGTGACACCCGAGGGCGTCGAGGATCCGTGGGTCTATCAGGATCCCGGTTGGACCGAGGGTTTCGCCTTCGACGAAGAGGGCGCCAAGATCGATCCGCGCAAGCGCGACGGCTTGTATGTCGGTCCGTCGCGCGGCCACATCGACGGTGACAAGGCCGGTGCGGTCGGTATGGCGCGCGCCTACGGCTATGGCGCGACCATGGGCGCCTGGTGCACCGACTACCTGGCCTACTGGGCGGGCAACGACGGTCTGGTGCGCCACATCAAATCGGACTTCCGGGGACCGGCCTTCGAAGGCGATGTGACCTATTTCGACGCCGAGGTGATCGGCAAGGAGGCCTTGTCAGCGTGGGGCGTGCCGCTGGTCCAGATCAAGCTGCGGCTGACCAATCAGGACGGCGGTGTGCTGGTGGACAGCACCGCCGAGGTCGAATTGCCGTTGTGAAAGTAGCCCGAGATGAGCGAGCGACCGATGGCCATAGCTGAACCCGCACAACCTGTTTCGATTGCATCGGGGCCGCCGCTCGACGAGGAGCCCGGCCTCGGCGCGCGCACGCTGCCCGGCTTTCTGCGCGAGGTGACGCGTCTGTACGGCGATCGCGAGGCAGTGGTGGGGCGCACCGTTCGGTGGAGTTACAGCGAGTTGTGGGAGCGTGCGGTCGAGGTGGCACGCGCGCTGCGTGCCGCCGGGGTCGGGCACGGCGGACGGGTCGGTGTGCTGATGACCAATCGGCCCGAGTGGATCGCGGCGGTGTTCGGCACCTCCCTGGCCGGGGGCGTGGCGGTCACGCTCAGTACCTTTTCGACCGCCGCTGAGCTGGAGTATCTGCTCGACGAGTCGGGCGTATCGGTGCTGCTGTTCGAACGCGACGTGGCGGCAAGGGATTTCGCCGCCGTCCTGACCGAGTTGGAACCGCGGATCGACACGTCCGCGCCCGGCGGCCTGCACTCGGTCCGATTTCCCTTCCTGCGCCGTCTCGTCGCGGTCGGAGAACCGTTGCCGGACAACGCCATCGAGACCTGGGACGCGTTCTTGGCGCTCGGCCGCACCGAACCGGCCGATGTGATCGATGCGATCGCGGCCGCGGTGCGACCGAGCGATACCGCCGTGCTGTTCTTCTCCTCCGGTTCCACCAGCCGACCCAAGGGCATTCTGAGCGCGCATCGCGGTGTCACGATCCAGATGTGGCGCTTCCGGCGCATGTACGGATTCGCCCCGACCGACGATGTCCGCTGCTGGACCGCCAACGGATTCTTCTGGTCCGGCAATTTCGCCCTGGCGCTGGGCGCGACGCTGGCCAGCGGCGGTGCTATCGTGTTGCAGCCGACCTTCGACGGCACCGAGGCACTGGACCTCATGCAGGCCGAGCGGGTCAACTTCCCCTTCGCCTGGCCGCACCAGTGGGCCCAACTCGAGGCCGCATCCAACTGGGGCAGCGTGGACCTGAGCAGCATGCGGTTCGTCGACCGCCGCAGCCCATTCGCGCGCCACCCCACGGTGTCGAGCAGCTGGGACGAGCCGAACCACGCCTACGGAAACACCGAAACATTCACCATCACAACATCTTTCCCCGCTAACACACCCGAGGAAATACACGCGGGCAGCAGCGGCGTACCGCTGCCCGGCGTCACGATCAAGATCACCGACCCGGTCGACGGGACCGTCGTATCCCGCGGCGAACGCGGCGAGATCTGCGTCAAGGGACCCACGCTCATGTTGGGCTACATCGGCACCTCCCTGGACGAAACGCTGGACACCGAGGGCTTCTTCCACACCGGCGACGGCGGTCACCTCGACGACGCCGACCGCCTGTTCTGGGAAGGCAGGCTGACCGACATCATCAAAACCGGCGGCGCCAACGTCTCACCATTGGAGGTCGACGAGATACTCGCCGCCTATCCCGGAGTCAAAGTCGCCCGAACCGTCGGCGTACCACACGACACCCTCGGCGAACTCGTGGTGGCATGCATCGTGCCGCACACCGGAGCGCCCCTTGACGCCGAGGAGATCCGCACCTTCGCCAAAGCCCGCCTGGCCAGCTACAAAGTCCCCCGAACCGTGCTGTTCTTCGACGAGGCCGACCTCACCCTCACCGGCAGCGCCAAGATCAAATCCAGCGACCTCCGCGCGCTTGCGGCTGAGCGGCTGGAGCAGTAGTCGACCGCACCACGCGGCCGGTCGACAGCCTCGCCCATGTCGTAAAGCTGATGATCAGCGCCGGAAGCCGCCGCGCAGCCCCGTCCACGCGGCACCAACGATCGGTGCGGTGTCGGGTACCACCCGATGCCGCACCGGCCAACTCAACCCGAACAGAGTTGTCTCCAGCGTCGTGCGGGCGGCGAGGAGTCGCCGCTGGTATTCGCGGATCAGCGGTAGCGGTGGGCTAGGTGGCGGCGGTGGGTGGTTGGGGAGCCGAATAGGGAGCGGTTGAGGGTTGCTCGTTTCAGGTAGCGGTGGATTCCGCTTTCCCAGGTGTAGCCGAAGCCACCGTGCAATTGCATTGCCTTGCCTGTGATTTCGACTGCGGCGGTGCAGGTGTAGGACTTGGCCATGGCGGCGGTCACCGAGGCGTCGGTGGTGTCGGTCACCACCTGCCGTACGGCGGTGGTGACCAGTTGCCGGGCGACGGTGGTTTGTACGAGCATGTCGGCGCAGGCGTGTTTTACGGCCTGGAATGAACCGATCGGGCGGCCGAACTGGGTGCGGGTGCTCGCGTAGGCGACCGTGGCGGCCAGCATGGCCTCGCTGAGGCCGAGGCTGTCGCAGGCGATGGCCACGGCCGCTCGATCGTGCAGCCGCCGGATCGCGGCGGACGGGTCACCGCTGAACCGCCACACCGCATCGTCCGGGACCGCGATCGCATCGGCGGTCACGGCGCCGAAACTCCGTGTCTCGTCGAGCACCGCCTGACCCGAGCAGATCAGACCGACTGTGTCCGCCGCGACGGCGACGATCACCGGGACATCGTCTCGATCCGCGGCGAGCAGCAGCATGCGATCGGCACCGACCGCGTCTGGGACGAATTCCGCACGGCCGCAAGCCCTCAGCTGGCCTGCGGCACCCTCGATCCGGAACGGTGGCGTGGCATCGCAGTCGTCGGCGGTGGCGGCTGATGCCACCGTCGCCACAGCCGTGCCGGCCGCCATCGCGGACAAAAGCGCGTCCCTGGCGGGAGCGGGGGCGAGCAGCCCACAGACTCCGGCGGCCAGGGCAGCGCCTAGATAGCCGCTGGAGACCGCCGCGCGCCCCAACTCCTCCAGCACGATCGCCGCCTCGGCGAAACTCGCTCCGGCACCGTCGAACTCCTCCGGCACCTCCAACCCCGGCCAGCCTTGGGCGGCCAGTACTCGAGGCTCGATGCGCTCCCCCGGGCCGACCGTCGCGAGCAGGTCGCGCGTCACCGCCCGCAGGTCGTCGTGGATTTCGGTGAAATCCGGTTCGGTACACACTGTTTCGGCCTTCACATCGCCGCCGGTTCGCAGGGCAGGCCGAGGCCGCGTTCGCCGATGATGGTGCGTTGGATCTCGCTCGTGCCGCCGGGAATCGTCCACTCCCACGAGCCGATGAAATCGAGCACCCACGCACCGGACTCCCAGCCACCCGACATCGGCTTGCGCAGCACTGTATGGGCGGTCACGCCACCGACCTCCGCGCCGAAATCCGTTACATGTTGCAGCAATTCGCTGTAGAACAACTTCACGATCGAGGCGTCGGCCGGGCCGACGGTTCCGGCTTCGTGGCGTTGCACCAGGTCGCGGCACAGTGCACGCAGACCGGCGATCTCGGTTTCGAACCCGGCAAGCCGATCGGCCACCACGGGGTCATCGATCGGACGCCGTCCTGCCGCGTCCGGCCTGGCACACGTTTGCAGCAACCCCCGGAATCCGGCGTTGCCGAGTCGTTCGGCCAACTCCAGCATGGTCAATCCGCGCTCGGCGCCGAGGGTCTGCTGCGCCACCTGCCAGCCCGCGTGCTCCGCGCCGATCAGTTGGGTAGCGGGTATTCGCACGTTGTCGAGAAAGATCTCGCAGAAGTGTGATTCGCCGGTGGCCTGCCGGATGGGGCGCACATCGATGCCGGGCGTGCGCATATCCAGTAGGAAGTACGAAATACCGTGGCGTTTAGGCGCTTTCGGATCGGTGCGGGCCAGCATCAGGCACCAGTCGGCGTACTGCGCTCCGCTCGCCCATACCTTCTGTCCGGTGACGAGATAGCCGTCGCCGTCGCGCCGCGCGGTAGTGGCGAGCGCTGCCAGATCGGACCCGGCGGCGGGCTCGGAGAAACCCTGCACCCAGATCTCGCCGTCCAGAATGGCGGGCAGGTGTCTGCGGCGCTGCGCCTCGCTGCCCGCGGCGAGCAGTGTCGCCGCCGCGTGATGGATGGCGACGAATGCCAGGACCAGTCGCGGCGCGTCGTGTGCGGCGAGTTCCTGATAGAGCACTACCTGCAAGGCAACCGGCATCCCGCCGCCCCACGCCTTCGGCCAATGCGGCACCGCGAAGCCGCCGCCACGCAGTTCCTGGAACCACCACTGCTGGAATGCGACGAATTCCGCTGCTGTACAACCAGTTTGCGTCTGGCGCCAGTCGGCGGGGATGTGCGCTCGACACCAGTCCCGCACCTCGGCCCGGAACTCGCCCGGATCGCGACCTGCCGCAGTCATCGGGCGACCGATTTCTCGGCGTCGGCCATGCACGGTCGTCCCGGCATGCTGAAAGGTTTACGCCGAACCGCCCAGGTCATCGCCGCGCCGCTTTCTGCCGCATGACCGATAGCCGGTCACGATGCTCGGCGGACCGCATAGTCACCGCCTCGGCGGCGAAACCCGCCTGCAGCGGACCGCCGAGCGCCTGCGAAAGGTACATGTTCACAACATGTTTGGTGCTGCGCAAGGCCTCCACCGGCTGGGCGGCCAACCGTTCGGCGAGCAGCCGGGCTTCGGCAAGCAGTTGCTCCGGCGGAACGACACGGGTGGCGAGGCCGAGTTGGACCGCGGTAGCCGCATCGATGCGATCGCCGGTGAACAGGTATTCCCTGGAACGCAGGATCGGGGTGAGCAGCGGCCAGAATGCGGCGCCGCCGTCGCCTGCGACCAGGCCCACCGCGACGTGCGGATCGGCCAGATGCGCCCGCTCCGATATGAGCACGACATCGCACAGCACGGCTACGCTCGCCCCCAGTCCCACCGCCGCGCCGTTGACGGCGGCGATCACCGGCAGCGGAAAGCGCAGCAACTCCTCGACGATCTGCGCACCCTCTCGGATACTTTCGTCCCGCGCGGCTGGATCGTCGAGAAATGAAGTGATCCAATCCAAATCGCCACCGGCGCTGAAGGCCCGGCCCGCGCCGGTCAGGATCACCACCCGCGCCTCCTGATCCGCCGCCAGCTGCCGCCAGACATTGGCCAGCGCCCAGTGCAGCGCGGCGTCGACCGCGTTCAACTCGTCGGGCCGGTTCAGCACAACCGTGCGGATCGGCCCATCGCATTCGACCGTCAGCGCGGCCGGTAGGTCGTACTGCACGTCGCTCACACACCCGTCGGGTCGGAAAACAGCCCGGCTAGACCGGCACGATCGATGCTGCGAGTCAGCAGATCCTCGGTGGCCGAACGCCCCAGTGGCAGTCGGCGAATCGGCCTGCTGTAGCGCGATAACCACGACAGCGCCGACTCGTCACAGAAGCCGAGTGCGCCGTGCAGTTGGTGCGCGACGCGGAAGACGATATCGGCGGCCTCCAGTGCGGCCAGCCGCAGCGTGAGCGCATCGTCGACCGCGGCATCGCTGCCGGTATCGATGCTCCACAATGCGTACCGGGCCAGCATCTCCACGCCCCGGCGCTCGACCTCCGCATCGGTCAACTGGAACTGCACCGCCTGGAACTGCGCGAGCGGACGGCCGAACTGCTCGCGCGTCATGATATGCGTGCGCGCGAGATCCATTGCGCGGTCCAGCATTCCGAGGAGCGTCCAGCACGGCAGCACCAGCCCCAAAGCCAGATGCGTCGTACCGGCCTGGCCGGAGCCGCCCCAGCGTGAAAGACCCTTGCTGTCGATCGGGTGCACATCCAACTGTGCGACGAACATCGATTCTCGCGGCGACGAATCCGCCTGTCGCACCGACGCGCGCCCGCGCGCACCGTCCAGTGTTACTGCTCCCCAACGCAAGTCGAGATCCGCCACTGGACCGGCCGGTTCCCGACCGGACACCACGACCAGTCCGTCGACACCCAGTCCGACCGGCCGTGCCAACCGCTCGGCAACCGGATACGGCAGCGCCCAGTAGCCCGCACTACGGCACAACGCTGCGGCGGCTTCCAACTCGGCGGCATCGCGCGACGGCTCGAGCTCCCATGCACCGAGTTCGGCGAGCACCGACGCGATCAGCGTCCGTCGCACCCCGGGCTCCCCCTCGCTCCGCCGCACCAACTCGTCGCCCCCGGCAGCCTGCAGCGCCCGCCGCACCTGCCTGCCGAACTCCTTTGCCTCCGAGCAAAGTTCGATATTCACGCCAGCTCCCCCGCCCAGCCGGACACCCGCAGCACCAACTCGTCGTCCCTGGCGGCCTGCAGCGCGCACCGCACTAGCCCGCCGAATTCCTGTGCATCCACGCGTAATTCGATATTCATGCCGCCTCCCCCGCCCGGCCGGACGCCCGCAGCAGCGATCGGGCCAGCAGAATCCGCTGCATCTCGATACTTCCCGAGGCGACCGTCGCGGCGTTGGCGTACCGCCAGTGATCCTCCACGGCACGTCGGAACCGTTGTTGCGCTTGATCATCCGTGGCGGCGAATGCGGCGATCTCGGAAAGCACCGCGGCGCTGTCCTGGTCCAGCCGTGTCACCGCGATGCGATAGGCCGCGGCGTCGCCGGGTGCGACCTGTCCGGTGCTCTGCAGCGACAGGACCTGGTAGGCGAGTAGGCGGGCGCGCCGGCAGTGTGTGAGCAGGCGCGCCCAGCTGCCGCGCAGCTCGCGGGGCAACTCGTCCCAGCGCTCACCCAGTACCGCGGGTGCGGCCTGCAGCAAACGTTCACAGCGGGCATACCGGGCGATGCCGACCCGCTCGAAGGCCAGCACCTCCTGCACCACCGGCCAGCCGTCGCCGACCTGACCGAGCACGTCGGCCTCGGTGGCCCTGACGCCGTCGAAGAAGACCTCGTTGAGGTGATGCGGTCCGAGCATGGACCGGATGGGGCGGACCTCGATGCCCGGATCCGACATCGGCAGCAGGAATACGGTCAGCCCCTGCTGCTTGCGTTCCCCTTTGGAAGTCCGCGCGAGCAGAAAGCACCACTGCGCCATGGTGGCGTAGGAGGTCCAGATCTTCTGCCCGGAGATGCGCCAGCCGTCGCCGTCGCGGCGGGCCACCGTGCGCAGCGAGGCGAGATCGGAACCGGCATCGGGCTCGCTGAAGCCCTGACACCAGATCACCTCGCCGCGCGCGATCGGCGGCAGATGCTTGCGCTGCTGTTCCGGGGTTCCGTGTCGCATGATGGTCGGGCCCACCCAGTTGACGCCCATATATTGCGCACCGCGCGGCTCGTGCTGCGCCCACATCTCTTCCCGGACCACGGTCTGTTCCCAAACCGAGGCGCCGCGACCGCCGAATTCTTCCGGCCAGGCCAGACACAGCAGGCCGCGATCGGCGAGGATGCGGGAAAACCGCTGGGCAACAGCGAGATCCGCGGGATCGTCGGTGAAAGCGCCGAGAAAATCCGCGGAGACCTCGGCGGCTACCAGCCGGCGTAGCTCACTGCGTAGCTCGGCGGCGGCCTCACCCATCGTGAAGTCCATAGGGCGGACATTACGTCAATCCTCATAAGGATAGCAATATTTGAATGGTCACGAGCCTATGAGTAAACTCCCTGCATGGATGAAAGGCGGCTTGCGATGGACGAGAGGCGGTCTGCGTGACCAACGCCCGGCGCGGCCGGATTCCGCAACGCCGCATCGCGGAGAGCGTCGCCGCGGAGTTGCGCGCGCGCATCCTGTCCGGCGACGACGACTACCGGCTCCCCACCCAGGATCAGCTGGTGCAGGATTTCGGTGTCAGCTACCCCTCGATCCGAGAGGCGCTGCGAATCCTGGAGACCGAGGGTCTGGTCACCGTCCGTCGCGGCAATGTCGGCGGCGCCGAGGTGCACCGCCCGGACCAATCGTCGGCGGCATATCACCTCGGTCTCGCACTCCAGGGCGCCCGGGTCACGCTGGGCGATCTCGCAGCGGGCCTGCGGACGCTGGAGCCCATGTGCGCCGCCGAATGCGCCCGCCGCGAAGACCGCGCCGATGTGGTCGTGCCCGCACTCGAGGCCAATATCGCGGAATCGGCGGCATTGATCGGCGAAGGCCTGCCCTTCACCCATACCGCGCGCGACTTCCACGATCTCATCGTCTCGTTCACCCCGAACGCGACGATCCGCTACGTGGTCAGCAGCCTCGTCGCACTGTGGTCATCGCAGGAGGAGGCCTGGGCCGAGGTACTCACCAAACGCGGTGAATACCCCTCCGAGGCCGAGTCCGAGGAATCCGTTCGCACCCACCGCCGCCTCCTGAAGGAAATCGCGGCCGGACGGGCCGAGGCGGCGGAGCGGCTCTATCGGGCCCACCTCACCGCGACCCAAGCATTGGTACTGGAGCGTTTCGACAACGGCATCGTCAACGCCACCTCCGACATGGCGCGCCAGGCGATTCAGGCCAGTCGAGGGCCACGGATCTAATACCCCGTCCAGATAGGTTGCCGCACGATCAGGTCCGGTTCGCTCGCCGAGCGCGGTCGAAACGCGGCACGACACGCCCCGCGGCACCGCCATATGACTGCGCTCGACGGATCTCGATTGCCTCGGAAGGCAACTGGGCGCGGCATTGGCGTCCGGACTCACATCGCGGGAAAGGCGATGGATTTTAGCTCGGTGTACTGGTCGAATCCGGCGGTGCCGTTCTGGCGGCCCACACCGCTTGCCTTGTATCCGCCGAACGGAGTGTCCGCGCCGTAGCCCGCGGTGCCGTTGATGCCGATGAAGCCCGCGCGCAATCGTGCGGCCACAACAAGTGCGTGCTCCACCGATCCCGACATCACGTTGCCCGCAAGGCCGTACGGGCTGTCGTTGGCTATGCGAACCGCATCGTCCTCGTTGTCGTAGGGGATGACGACCAGCACCGGACCGAAGATCTCCTCCTGGGCGATGGTCATCGAGTTGTCCACATCGACGAAAAGCGTTGGCTCGATGAAGAATCCCCTGTCGAAGCCTTGTGGTTGCTCGGCGCCGCCGACGAGCAACGTGGCGCCTTCGTCGATACCGGTCCGGATATAGCCGCGAATGCGGCTGCGTTGCTTATCGGAGATGACCGGACCGCACAGCGTGGCGGGATCCTGCGGGTCGCCCGGAGCAACCCCCTCATACATCGCCTTCAGAATCGCGACACCCTCGTCATACCTCGACCGCGGCAACAACAGTCGCGTGGGATTGGCGCAACCCTGGCCGGCGTGCATACACGGCGCAATACCCATCATGCAGCCCAAGGCCAGGTCGGCATCCTCCAGGACGATGGTCGCCGACTTGCCGCCGAGCTCGAGGAACAGACGCTTCATCGTCGCCGCGCCCTTCGCCATGATTCGTTTACCGACGGCGGTGGAACCGGTGAAGGAGATCATGTCGACCTTTCCGGACAGCGTCAGTTCCTCGCCGACCAGATGATCCGATGCGGTGACGACATTCACCACACCCGGTGGGATGTCGGTCTTTTCGGCAATCAACCGGCCGAGCCGGGTGGCATTGAACGGGGTGTCCGGTGCGGGCTTCAGCACGACGGTGTTGCCGGTCGCCAGTGCTTGACCGACCTTGTGGATGGTGACCTCGAAGGGGAAGTTCCACGGCACGATCGCGCCGACTACGCCCACCGGCTCACGCCAGACCTGCCTGGTCGTGTGCACGCCCGTGACCGACACCAGCGCATCGCCGAGGGAGGTTCGCCACGGATAACTGTCGATCAGCTCGGCCGGATACCTGAGCGCATCCGCCAGTGGCGCGTCCAGTTGCGGACCCATCGTGATCGCCCGCGGGCAGCCGGCCTCGAGTATGAGTTCCTCGCGCAATTCCTCCTGCTCGGACTCCAACGCGTCCTGCAACTGCAGCAGACAGCGTTGCCGAAAGACATGATCGGTGGACCAGTCCGTTTCGTCGAAGGCTCGGCGGGCGGCATCGATAGCCACCCGCATATCGAGTTCCGACGCGTCGGCGACGCCACCGAGCACCTCCTCGGTGGCGGGGTTGATGTTGTCGAACGTCCCGGCCCGGCCGTCGACGAGTTCCCCGTCGATCAACATCCTCGATTCGAAGCGAGCCCGAGGCTTGCAGCCGGCGGGATCGGTAAGCACAGTGTCAGGCATTTCTCTCACTCTCGTGCGAAGGGAGGTCGGCAGGTAGCGGGTGGCTCGCGGCACCGGATCGTGGAATCCCCAGCATCAGACGGGTCAGGTGGTGCAAGGCCGCGGCAGGCAGAATGCGACTGGCGATCAACAGCATTCGCGCATCCGGGCCCACTGCGCGGCGCACGAACGGTGCGGTGCTGCCGAGCGCGCGGGCGAGTCCGGCGGCGAACTGTTGCGGCGAGCGGGCCGCGTACTTCATCGCCGCCCGCCCGCGCCGGTCCATGGTGCGGTGATGGCGGGCGTACGGCCCGTCGAGATCACGGCAATCGGTGGTCCCCGCATCGGTGATGATGTCGGTGTCGTAGGTGCCCGAGACCAGGACCGTGACCCCGATGCCGAACGGCGCGACCTCGATGGCCATCGATTCACCCCATCGCTCGAGTGCGCCCTTGACCGCGGAATACGCTGCCGTAGCAGGCATTCCCCGCACACCGGCCTGGCTGGAAACCAATACGATGCGCCCACGGCCCGCCGCCCGCATCGCGGGTAGAAGCGCCTTGGTGAGTGCCACCGGGCCGAACAGGTTGGTCGCGAACATCCGCTCCCACACATTCACCGGTGTCTCCTCGACCATTCCGGCGGCGGAGACACCGGCGTTGTGCACCACCGCGTGGGGAGCACCGATCGCACGGACGATGGCAGCCGCGGCCTCCTCGATCGACGACGGGTCGGTGAGGTCGAGCCGTATGCCGATCAGGCGCGGATCACCTTGTTTCGCACCGGTTTTCGCGCGCAGCTGATCGAGCCCGATATCGACGGAACGCATGGCCGCGACAACTCGCCACCCCCGCCGGTAGAGATGCGCCGCGGAGGCGAGTCCCAGACCTCTCGAAGCGCCGGTGATGACAACGCTGCGCGATTCGGTCGGCATATGTCCTCCGTGTCGTTCGACGCAAACCATAAAACCTAATATTTGTTCAGAGACTGGCTACGGGGGTGAATCGGTCGGTCAATCACTATCGGTCCCATACCACTTCGAGGTGCGGCGGGGATCGGAAGAACGTGCCCGCGAAATAGGGCGTCGGGGTCCAGCAACCCCGGATGTACCGCCGCCCGCGCCCGCAAGTCGGCCAGCATCGGATACGGCGACGCATCGCCGTCGGCGCCCATGCCCGCATCGAATCTGGCCTGCGCGTCCTTGACGTCCTGTGTCAGTTCATCGGCCATGTGACGACTCCTCGAAGTACCTAACTTTTGTTCGGATCGTAACCCTTCGCACAGCCATCCGAGGGCCGTTGACCAAATATCTGTTCAGAGCTACAGTCCGAACGAACGGTAGACAAGGAGCGCGGTATGGACATGAACGACTTCGTACTCGTCTCGGTCGACGACCATCTCGTCGAACCGCCGGACATGTTCGACAACCACATCCCCGCCAAGTACAAACACGATGTGCCCAAGCTCATCCAGCGAGCGGACGGCACCGATGCGTGGGTATTCGAGGGACAGGAAGCCACCAATGTCGGCCTGAACGCGGTCGCGGGCCGACCCCCGGACGAGTACGGCGCCGAGCCGACCAAACTGAGCGAGATCCGCGACGGCTGCTACAACATCCACGAGCGCATCCGCGATATGAACGCCAATGGCGTTGCCGCGGCGCTGAATTTCCCGTCCTATCCGCAATTCTGCGGGCAGTACTTCGCCCGCGCCAAGGACAAGGATCTGGGCCTGGCCGTACTGCGGGCCTACAACGACTGGCACATCGACGAGTGGTGCGGCGCCTACCCGGGACGAATGATCCCGCAGGCGCTGCCCCCGATCTGGGACCCGGAACTCATGGCCGAGGAGGTACGGCGGGTGGCGAAGAAGGGCTGCCACGCCGTCACCTTCTCCGAGAACCCGACCAAACTGAACTATCCCTCACTGCACGACCCACACTGGGATCCGTTCTGGCAGGCGTGCAGCGACGAGAACACCGTGGTGAATCTGCATATCGGCTCCTCGTCGAGCGTGGTCATCACCTCGATCGACGCACCGGTCGACGTGATGATGACCTTGCAGCCCATGAGCATCGTGCAGGCCGCCGCCGACCTCGTCTGGTCGCCGATGCTGCGCAAGTTCCCGGATCTGACCTTCGCACTGTCCGAGGGCGGGATCGGCTGGGTGCCGTACTTTCTCGAACGCGTCGATCGGGTGTACAAGATGCACCGCGCGTGGACGCACCAGAACTTCGGTGACCGGCTGCCCAGTGAGGTCTTCCTCGAACGCATCGCACTGTGCTTCATCGACGATGGCTTCGGCGTCGAGAACCGGCACAAACTCGATCTCGACATGGTCGCCTGGGAATGCGATTATCCGCATTCGGACTCCACCTGGCCACTGGCTCCGGAGACGCTCGCCCACTACCTCGACGGCGTGCCCGACGCCGAAATCGACAAGATCACCCACGCGAATGCGTTGCGGCTGTATTCCTTCGACATGTTCAAACATCTGCCCGAGCAGGACGCCACGGTCGGCGCACTGCGGGCGCAGGCCACCGACGTCGACCTGGGATTCCGTTCATCCGAACGCCTCAAGAAGACCGGTACCGACACCGTGACGGTCCTGGACCTGGCCCGGCAACTGCCGACGCCGTCGGCTTGAGACCCTCTGCTACCGTTGAACAAACATTGGGTAGCCCATATTGTCAGGGGCCCCTTAACGGCGGCGCGGTGTCGGGGAGGTGTTGTGGGGCGTGGCCAGGGCAAGCCGGCGCAGCGCGATGTGCAGCCGCGCGCCATCGCCGCCGATATCGGCCACGCCTACGACGACGGCACCCGACGCACCGAGATCCTGCAGACCGCCGCATCCCTGATCGCAACCTCTGGGCTGCGCACGTCGCTGCAGGAAATCGCCGACGCGTGCGGCATCCTCCCGGGCAGTCTGTACCACCATTTCGAATCCAAGGAAGCCATCCTCGTCGAATTGCTGCGCCGCTATCACGCGGACCTCGACCGGGTCGCGCAGCGGGCACAGGACCGGTTGAACCATCCGGACTCGCGCCCGCCTTTCGACCGAATCGTCGAGCTCGGTTCGGCGATCGCGCAGTGCGCGGTCGCCCATCGTGCCGCACTGCAGATGTCGTTCTACGAGGGGCCGAGCTCGAAACCCGAACTCGTCGAATTGACCAGGCAGCGACCGACGGCCGTACTCGAGGCAATGCTGCAAACCCTGCGCGCCGCGAGGTGGAGCGGGTACTTGCGGGCCGATGTCGATCTGCCGATACTGGCCGATCGGATCTGTCAGACGATGCTGCAGGTCGGTTTGGACGTCATCCGGCACAAGGGAACGCCGGACAAGTTGGCCACCTTGCTGTGCCGAATTCTATTGGAGGGCTTGGCCACACGGCAGCACACCGATGCGGAGCTCGACCGTTCCGCCGCCTTCCTCGCCGCCGACGAAGTCGTCCGGAGCTGGTCCGAGGAGAGCGAGCCCGATGACAAGGCGGCTCGCGTCCGCGCGGTCGCCCGGGCCGAATTCGGTCGACGCGGATATGAGAATACGACCGTCCGCGATATCGCCTCGGCCGCGGGACTCGGCACCGGAACCGTGTACTGGCTGATCGGCTCGAAGGAGGAGCTGCTCGCCTCGATCATGCAGTCCTTCGGCGAGAAGATCGGCCTCGGCTGGACGAATGTGCTGCGGTCGGGTGCCTCCGCGGTCGAGAAGCTGGATGCGCTGAGCTGGATCAATACCAACGCGCTGGATCGTTTCGGTGACGAGTTCCGCATCCAACTGGCGTGGATGCGCCAGTCGCCGCCCGACACCCCGAATCCGGGCTGGCTCTTCACGAAGCGGCTGCGGCAGATGAAGACATTGCTCGCCGAAGCGATTCGATCGAATGAGATCGAGATCGACAGTCCGTCGAACGAGATGCTCGCCCGCTGCGTGATCGTCGTGGGCTGGATCCCGGAGAACATCCTGCGGGATATCGGGACTCACGCGTCCCAGACTCACGTCCGCGACACCGTGTTGCGCGGCGTCATCGACCGAGCGGGTTGATTCGTGAGAACCGGCAGCGCGGCACGCTGGCCGGTCTGCTCTGAACAAATTTTGGGTTAGGGGTCTCCGTGACAACTCCCCTGCGAACAGTTGTCTGGTCGACCGGCGGCGTCGGCTCGATCGCGATCGACGCCATCGCCCGACGGCCGGATCTCGAACTCGTCGGCGTGTGGGTCCATTCCGCGGACAAGGTGGGCAGCGATGTCGGCGAATTGATCGGCGGCGAACCACTCGGCATCACGGCCACCGACGATGCCGAGGCCCTGATCGCGCTGCGACCCGACTGCGTCGTGTACGCGGCCAGTGGACCCGAACGCGACGCCGGTGCGGTTCCCGACTACATTCGGTTACTCGAGGCGGGGATCAATGTTGTATCAACGACTTCCACCAGTTTGGTGTATCCCCCGGCGTACTACTCGCCCGAATGGCGCGACCAACTCGAGGCCGCCGCGAAGGCCGGCAAGGCGTCATTCTATGCGTCCGGCATCTTTCCGGGATTCGGGTCGGATCACCTGGCGCTGCTGCTGGCCACGCAGTCCAAGAAGATTCGATGCGTCAAGGCGACCGAAGTCGCGTTGAACGACCACTACCCAGTGGCCGACGTGATGATGGACGGGATGGGTTTCGGCAGGCCGCTGGATTTCAAACCTATGCTCGCGACCCCCGGATTCATCGAAATGGCTTGGCGGGCACCGATCTACCTGATCGCCGAAGGGCTCGGCGTCGCGGTGGAGCAGGTGCACGGAGCACTCGATCGGCAAACGACAGAGCGGGATATCGAAGTCGCCTTCGGCACGATCGCCGCCGGAACCTGTGGCGCCGTGCGCACCCGAGCCGCGGGCGTCGTGAACGGCCGGGAAGCGATCGTGATCGAGCACATCATCCGAATGTCTCGCGATGTAGCCCCGGACTGGGCGACATCGGAATTCGATGCCACCTACCGGGTCGACATCGAGGGCGATCCGGATATCCACTGCGCGATGAACCTCGGTGCCGCCGAGGGGCACGGGGCAGGGCACGCCGCGATGACCGCGACCGCGATGCGTGTCGTGAACGCCATCCCGTTCGTGGTGGATGCGCGAGCCGGATTGCTCAGTTCCCTCGATATGCCGACCACACTGCCACGGTACGCATTCGACTGAGCGCGAGAACATCACTCTCAAAATTCGGAATGGCTACTGGCGAAAACCGATCAGTCAAGTATTGCTATCCTTATGAGGATTGAAGTAGCGTGAGCCCACGAAAAGTGGCCTGCGTCACGACCGCCGACACCGGTCCGGCGTGCCGCAGCACCACGTCGTGCACATCCACCTTCTCTTCGCATGGGAGGCCCCGCCTTGACTCGAGGGGCGCGCTATACCAGCACCGCACCAGTAACTCTCGCCGCAGGCTGGAGTCTGGAACGACTCACACCGCCGAGCCGACTGTTCGGCGCCAACGGATTACGCACCGGTCCCGACGGACGCATCTACGTCGCCCAGGTGACCGGCAGCACGATCAGTGCCCTGGACGTCAACACCGGACAGGTGGAAACCATCAGCGCCAAGGGCGGCGACATCATCGCACCCGACGACGTCGCCTTCGACGACGCGGGCAATCTCTACGCCACCGAAGTGATGGACGGCCGGGTCAGCGCGCGCGGCACCGACGGCCGCACTCGGCTGCTGCGCGACGACCTGCCCAGCGCCAATGGCATCACCGCGCATCAAGGGCGGCTGTTCGTGAACGAATGCCGGGTCGGCGGGCGCCTGATGGAATTGCCACTCGACGGCAGTGCACCGCGCGTCCTCGTGGAGAACATCGCGATGCCGAACGCCATGGAGGTCGGCCCCGACGGCCTCCTGTACTACCCGGTGATGGGATCCAACGACATCTGGCGCATCGATCCCGAAGGAGGCGAACCCGAGCGCGTCGTCGGCGACCTCGGTGTCCCCGACTCGGTGAAGTTCGATGCCGAAGGATTCATCGTGTCCACTCAGGTGGCCAGCGGTGAGGTGCTGCGCATCAACCCCCGCAACGGCGAACGGCAGGTGCTGGCCGCCCTGACGCCGGGGCTGGACAACTGCACCTTCGTCGACGGTCGGCTGTTCGTCTCGCACTTCACCGGTGCGATCACCGAAATCCTCGGCGGCCGCGAAACGCGGGAAACCCTTCCTGGCGGCCTGAATTGGCCGCTGGATCTGACCGTCGGACCCGACGGAATCCTCTACGTCGCCGACGGCACCTACTTCTACGCGCTGCCGCGCGGCGGCGAACCGCAAACGGTCGGGATGCTCTTCACACCCGGCTACCCGGGCTTCCTCCGTGGCGTAATCGCCGTCGGCCCAGGCGAATTCATCGTCACCACCGCAAATGGTGAGGTCGGCCGCTACCTGACCGGTTCATCCGAAACCGAGGTGCTGGCCGAGGGATTCGACCAGCTCTACGGCGTGGCAGTGGCTCCGGGCGGGGCGGTCGTGGCAGCCGAACTCGGCCGGGGGCGGGTGCTGTCGATCCGGTCCGGCAGGGTCGAAGTGCTGGCCACGGGACTGAACGAGCCGCTCGGAGTCACCTTCGGCCCGGACGGTACCTGTCTGGTCTCCGAATCCGGTGCGGGGCGAATCATTTCGATCACCGGCACCGGGACCGAGACGGTCGTCGACGGCCTGGACAAACCGCAGGGCATCCTCGTCCGCGACGGAGAACTGTTCGTGGTCGACGTCGGGACCAAGACCCTGATCAGTGTCGATCTGACCACCAACACTCGCCGGATCATCGCCCGTGACCTGCCGGTCGGCGCGCCGCCCGGGGTGACGCCCAAACCGCTGCACGGTTTGCCGCCGTTCTCCGGGCCGCAGGGGCCCTTCGCCGGTATCGCCGCCGGTCCGGATGGCACTCTCTACCTTTCCGCCGATGCCGAGGGCAGTGTCATGGCGCTGCGCCGGACCGAATGAGCCGGTTATGACCAACGCGGACAACGACTTCTTCGGCCTCGACGGACGCATCGTCATCGTCTCCGGCGCGGGCGGCGGCGGTATCGGCACCGCGGTGACCCGCATGGTCGCCCGAGCCGGGGCCACCGTGCTCGCGGTGAGCCGATCCGAGGAAAACCTTCGCAAGCACATCGAACCGCTTGCCGCCGAGGGACTTACGGTCCTGCCGGTCGTGGCCGACGCATCCACCGATGTCGGGGTCGGCACCGTGCTGGATCGGGCGCGCCAGCTCGACGGCGAACTGTACGGGCTGGTCAATGTGGCCGGTGGCGCCGCGCCGTCGACCTGGATGCCATCGACCCGGGTGACCCGCGCCGACTGGCGTGCCCTGTTCACCCAGAACCTCGAAACGATGTTCTTCATGAGCCAGGCGGTCGCGGCGGAGTTGAAGTCGCGGGGCCGTCCGGGATCGATCGTCTCGATCTCATCGATCAGCGGTATGAATACCGCGCCGTTCCATATCGCTTACGGCACAGCCAAAGCCGCGCTGGTGGCGGCCACCCGGACCATGGCCGTCGAACTGGCGCTGGACGATATCCGGGTCAATGCCGTCGCCCCCGGCGTGACGGAAACGCCCGCCTCCGGCGCCTATGTCGGCGACGATGTCGAACGCGACCGCCGGGCCATCGCCATGGGCCGACGTGGCCGGCCGCACGAGCAGGCGGGGGCGATTCTGTTCCTGCTGTCCGAGCTGTCGAGCTACATCACCGGGCAGACCCTGCTCGTGGACGGCGGTCTGAATCTCAAATGGCCCCACCTGGGCGCCGACAATACCTCCCTCTTTCTCGAGGACGAGTCGTTCCGCACGGCAATCACCCACTGACCACCAGGAGAATGCCATGACCGAAACCGTCGAGAACGCGCAAGCGGCGGCCGAGCCGTTGTCGACTCCGATGACGATCGGCGTGGAAGCGTACCTGTCGGAGGAGTACGCCCGCGCCGAGCGGGACAGGCTGTGGGCCAAGGTGTGGCAACAGGTCTGTCGCGTGGAAGAGATCCCACGGGCCGGCGATTTTCTCACCTACGACATCCTCGACGACTCTTTCATCATCCTGCGCACCGCGCCGGACACCATTCGCGCCTACTACAACGTCTGCGCGCACCGGGGCCGCCGACTGATCGACACTGCGCCGGGCGCACACGACGCCCGCGGCAGCCGCAAACAGTTCGTCTGCGGTTTCCACGGGTGGCGCTACAACCTGGAGGGCCAGAACACATTCGCACCCGAACGCGCGGACTGGACCTGCGGGCTGACCGAGCGCAACGACGGACTGCAGCGGGTCTCGATCGACACGTGGGGCGGCTGGGTCTGGATCAATATGGATCCGGAATGCGAACCGCTGCGGGAATATCTGGAACCCGCGGCCGGTCTGCTCGATCCCTTCCACCTGGAGAATATGCGCTACCGGTGGCGGCGGTGGCTGACCTTCGACTGCAACTGGAAGGTCGCCTTCGAGGCGTTCATGGAGACCTATCACGTGCCCTACACCCATCCGGAGTTCATGAACTTCGGCAATTTCCTCGGTTGGGGACGGGCCCAGGGCAAGCACAGCAATATCGGCTACGACGCGCCCAAGGGTATGGAGGAGAACCAGGGCAAGCTGCGGCTCGGCAGCGGCCCCGATGCCCGCCTGTCCACCGCCCAGCTGCAGAACTTCACGTGGGACAACGCCAATACCAACACCACCGAATCGATGGTCGCGGTCGCCAATCGGCTGGCCGATGAACTGCCCGAGGGCACGTCCCCCACCGAGGTGCTGCGGTATTGGCTGGACACGTGCCGGCGCGAGGATGCCGAGCGCGGCGTGATCTGGCCGACCGTCGACCCCGAGACCGTCGCGAAGAGCGGCACCGCATGGCAGATCTTCCCCAATTTCCAGATCGGCCATGCGCTGAACAACATGCTGTGCTACCGATTTCGGCCCTACGGCTACAACCCCGACAAATGCATTTTCGAGGCCGCCGTATTCGAACTGTTCCCGGCGGGCGAGGAGCCGGAAACGGAGTGGATCTACACACCGGTCGGCGATAAGGACTGGCGGACGGTGCTGCCGCAGGACTTCGACAATATGGCCGCGGTTCAGCAGGGCATGAAGTCGCGCGGATTCTCCGGCCCCAAACCCAACCCGTATCGCGAACGCACCATCGTCAACCTGCACCACAACTTGGCCAGGTACATGGGTACCGGCGAACCGCGCGAACTGCGCTGACTGACAAAGGAATTGGCATGCGAGACTGCGAACCCACGCAGACCCCCGAGGTCGATAAGGCGGCCCTCAGAGCGAAGTACCTGGTCGAGCGGGACAAACGCCTGCGCCCGGACGGCGGGAACCAGTATCTGCAGGCCGAGAACGAATTCGCGGAGTTCTACGAGGGCGATCCGCACCTGCCGGTCGTGCCGCGGGAGCCGATCACCGATGACATCGAGGTCCTGGTCATCGGTGGCGGCTTCTCGGGTCTCATTACCGCACACCGCTTACTGCAGGCCGGTGTCACCGACTTCCGCATCATCGAATTGGGCGGCGATTTCGGCGGTGTCTGGTACTGGAATCGGTACCCGGGCATCCAGGTCGACTCGGATGCCTATTGCTATCTCCCGCTGCTCGAGGAAACCGGCTTCATGCCGAAGGAGAAGTTCTCTCACGGCGACGAATGTTTCGAACACGCCCAACGCATCGGAAAGCATTTCGGCCTCTACGAGAAGGCGATCTTCCATACCCTGATCCGCTCGCTGGAATGGGATGAGCAGCTCCAGCGCTGGCGCATCGCCACCAACCGCGGCGATCAGATCCGCGCCCGCTTCGTCGTCATGTGCCAGGGTCCGTACAACCGGCCGAAGCTGCCGGGCATCCCCGGGATCACCGATTTCAAGGGGCACACCTTCCACACCGCACGCTGGGACTACGAGTACACCGGCGGCGATCTGCACGGTGGGCTGGACAAGATCGCCGACAAGAAAATCGCGATCATCGGCACGGGCGCGAGTGGCGTCCAAGCGATCCCGCACCTGGCGCGCGGCGCCCGGCACCTCACTGTTTTCCAGCGGACGCCGTCCTACATCTTCGAGCGCGACAACCACCCCACCGATCCCGAGTGGGTGCGGACGCTGCAACCGGGCTGGCGGGCCGAGCGGCAGCGCAACTTCCACAACGCGGCCTTCGCCTTCTACTCCCCCGGCGAACCGGACCTCATCTGCGACGGTTGGACCGAGGTCGCCCGCAACCTGGCCGCCAAGCTGAATCGCGGCAATCGCTGGGCGGAGCTGACGCCCGAAAAGTTCATGGAGTGGAAGGAAGACGAGGACTACCGGGCGATGGAACGGCTCCGGCGGCGCGTCGAGGAGATCGTCGAGAATCCGGAGACGGCGGAAAAGCTGAAACCGTACTACCGCAATATGTGCAAGCGGCCGGTCTTCAACGACGATTACCTGCCGACCTTCAATCGTCCGAACGTCACGCTGGTCGATGTGTCGGAGACCAAAGGTGTTGAACGCATCACCGAAAAGGGCGTTGTCGCAGGCGGTTTCGAGTACGAGGTCGACTGCATAATCTTCGCGAGCGGCTTCGAGATCACCACCGCCCTGGACCGCCAACTCGATATCGAGCCGTTCGCGGGCCGCGAGGGCAGGTCGCTTTACCACCACTGGGGCAAGGGTTTCCGCACACTGCACGGCGTCATGGCGCACGGCTTCCCCAACCACTTCGCCACCGGTTTCATCCAGGGCGGCGTGACGGCGGCGACGACTCTGATGTTCGAGCAGCAGGCCGATCACATCGCCTACATCATCAAAGAGGCGCAGAACCGTGGCGCGGCCACCGTGGAGCCGACCGAGGAAGCCGAGGCGGAGTGGGTCCGGACCATCCGGGCGAACGCCTTCGACAACAGCACCTTCGTCATGGAATGCACGCCCGGCTACTACAACGGCGAGGGCGAGCCGAACGGGCGCTCGTTCCTCGGTGATCCCTTCTGGGGCGGCTTCTACGTACTCGAGGAACTGCTGCAGACCTGGCGCGATGCGGGAGACCTGCGGGGCTTGACGCTGAGCGAGTGACGGACATCGACCTATCGGGAGAGGAAACTCATTGTCCGAACTGAGATTCGACGATCGTGTTGCCGTAATCACGGGCGCCGGACGCGGTTTAGGGCGCGCATACGCCGAATTGCTTGCCGCCCGTGGCGCGAAGGTCGTCGTCAACGACGTCGGCGGCACGATGCGCGGCGACGCCGTCGAGGGTGATGTCGCGGCCGAGGTGGTGCGGGCGATCACCGAGGCCGGCGGTACGGCGGTCGCGTCCACCGAATCGGTCGCCACGCCCGCGGGCGGTCAGGCGATCGTCGATACCGCGTTGAACGCCTACGGCCGCATCGACATACTCATCCACAATGCGGGCAACGTGCGCTACGGCTCATTGACCGAGTTGAGCTACGAGGATTTCGACGCCGTCGTGGACGTGCACCTGCGCGGCGCCTTTCACATGGTGCGGGCGGCATTCCCCTGGATGAGCCAGGCGGGCTACGGACGAGTGGTCCTGACGTCGTCGATCGGGGGCATCTACGGCAACCTGGCGGTCGCCAACTACGCGGTGGCCAAGGCCGGTGTGATCGGGCTGTCCAACGTGGTCGCGTTGGAGGGCGCCGAGGTCGGCGTCAAATCGAATGTCATCGTCCCGGCCGCGCTGACCCGGCTGGCCGAGGGCATCGATACCTCCGCCTATCCGGATATGCGCCCGGAGCTGGTGGCGCCGACCGTAGGGTGGCTGGCCCACGAATCCTGTTCGGTCAGTGGGGAATTGCTGGTAGCGATCGCCGGACGGGTGGCGCGCGCCTATATCGCCGAGACACCGGGGGTCTATCAGCCCTCCTGGACCATCGACGAGATCGGCGCGCGCATCGATGAGATCCGCGATACCGGGAACTCCTGGGTGCTGCCGCCGGTGCCGTCCGCCTTCGGCGAACACATCGGCCGCAGCTTCGCGATGGCGACGGAATGGAAGTGAGCATGAGCGAACGAAGTGAGCGAATCATGTCCCAGCGCGTCAAGGTTTACGAACGCATCCTGGACCTGTTCGAGGCCGAGGGAATCAACATCCTGTTCGGCATCCCGGACCCCAACTTCGTGCACCTGTTCCATCGCGCCGAAGAGCGCGGCTGGCAGGTCGTCGCACCGCACCACGAAGAGTCCGCCGGTTTCATGGCCGAGGCGGTATCGCGGATGACCGGCAAGGCCGCGGTGTGCATCGGCACGCTCGGTCCCGGCGTCGCCAATCTTGCGGGCGCCATGATGTGCGCCAAGGTGGAGAACTCGCCGGTAATCTTCCTCGGCGGGCAGCGCGCCCGGATCACCGAGCAGCGGGTACGTCGCGGGCGCATCCAGTTCGTCAAACAGTCCGGCCTGTTCGAACCGTCGGTCAAGTACGCGGCGAGCATCGAATACGCCGATCAGACCGATGAAATCATCCGGGAGGGCCTGCGCAAGGCACTCAGCGGGACGCCGGGGCCGGTCTATATCGAGTATCCCTCGCACATCATCACCGAAGAGCTCGACGTCGAACCGGCGTTACCACCGCAGCGGTATCGCCTCGTCGGGCAAACCGCGGGACCGGACAAGATCGCCGCGGCCGTCGAGTTGATCCGCGCGGCGCGGCAGCCAGTCCTGCTGGTAGGCCACGGTGTGCACACGGCCCGCGCCGGTGCGTCGGTCAAGGCACTCGCGGATCTCATGGCGGCACCGGTCATCCAGACCTCCGGCGGCACCTCCTACATCGAGGGGCTCGAGGACCGCACCTTCCCCTACGGCTTCTCGCCGTCGGCGGTCGAGGCGGTGGTGCAATCGGATCTGGCCCTGGCCATCGGCACCGAACTCGGTGAGCCGGTGCACTACGGGCGAGGCCGGCACTGGGTCGCGGGCGAGGCCGACCGCAAGTGGATCCTCGTCGAGCAGGACCCCACCGCGATCGGCGTGAACCGGCCCATCGATGTGCCGCTGGTCGGTGACCTGCGCGCGATCGTCCCGCAATTGGTTGCGGAACTGGAGGATTCACCGCGCACCGCCTCTCCCGAACTGGCTGGCTGGATCGAGCGGGATGCGGCCCGGCTGGCCGAACTCGCCGAGACCGCCCCTTCCGGCAGCACACCCGTCCATCCCGCACGCCTGATCGTCGAGGCGACCAAGGCGTTCCCGCCGGAGGGCATCATGGTCCGAGACGGTGGCGCCACCACGATTTTCGGCTGGACCTACTCCCAGGCCAAACCGCACGATGTGATGTGGAACCAGAACTTCGGGCATCTGGGTACCGGCCTGCCTTACGCCGTCGGCGCATCGGTGGCCGACGGCGGCAAACGACCGGTCATGCTCATCACCGGAGATTCGTCGGTCCAATTCCAGATCGCCGAGTTGGAGACGGCCGCGCGACTGAATCTGCCCCTCGTTGTCGTCGTCGCCGTCGACTACGCCTGGGGTCTCGAAGTCGGCGTCTACAAGCGCACTTTCGGCCAGGGATCACTCGAGACGGGCGTGCACTGGAGCACGAACACCCGCCTGGACAAGGTCGCCGAGGGCTTCGGCTGCTACGGCGAATACGTCGAGCGCGACGAGGATATCGCCCCGGCGATCAAACGGGCCTATGCCAGCGGCAAACCGGGCGTCATCCACGTCGCGGTGGATCCGAAGGCGAATTCGGAGGAGATGCCGAGTTATGACGAGTTCCGCACCTGGTACGCGGAAGGAATGCAGTAATGGGTAGGTATTCGAAGTTCTATATCGACGGGCAGTGGGTCGAGGCGGCCCAGGCACGGACATTCGATGTAGTCAACCCCGCAACCGAAGAGGTCTGCGGCACAGTCGCACTCGGCTCGGCGGCCGATGTCGACCGTGCGGTCGCGGCCGCCCGTGCGGCATTTCCGGCCTGGTCGGAAACCACCGTGGCCGAACGGCTGGATGTGCTGCGCGCCATCGCGGACGCGTACCAGAAGCGCCGTGACGATCTCGGCGCCACACTGACCGAGGAGATGGGCGCGCCAGCCGGGCTGGCGAATGGTTTCCAATTGGATCTCGCGGCCGGGCATCTCGCCAAGGCGATCGAGGTGCTGGAAACCTTCGCATTCACCGCGCAGCGCGGGCAAACCCTGATCGTCAAGGAGCCGATCGGTGTCTGCGGCCTGATCACACCATGGAACTGGCCGTTGAATCAGATTGCGGTGAAGGTATTTCCAGCCCTGGCGACCGGCTGTACCGCGGTGCTCAAACCCTCGGAGCAAGCGCCGTTCACCGGGCAAATCTTCGCCGAAATCCTCGATGCCGCAGGGGTTCCCGCCGGGGTGTTCAATCTGGTGCAGGGTGACGGCCCGAGCGTCGGAGTACCGCTGTCGGCACATCCGGATGTCGACCTGATCTCCTTCACCGGTTCCACGCGCGCGGGCATCGATATCGCCCGCAATGCCGCGCCGACGGTCAAACGAGTGGCTCAGGAACTCGGCGGCAAGAGTCCGAACATAATCCTCGACGACACCGACTTCGCCGGCAATGTCGGCAAGGGCGTCTCCGGGGTGATGCTCAACTCCGGCCAAACCTGCAGTGCCACAACGCGCATGCTAGTCCCGCGCAGTCGCATGGCGGAGGCCGTCGAGGCCGCCCGTGCCGCGGCCGCCCAGGTCACGGTGGGCGATCCGAATGGCGACGCCGTAATCGGACCGGTGGTGTCCGGATCGCAATTCGCCAAGATCCAGGCACTGATCCAACAGGGCATCGATGAGGGCGCCACGCTGGTGATCGGCGGTACCGGCCGACCCGACGGGCTGGACAAGGGCTACTACGTCAAACCCACCGTATTCGCGAATGTCACCAACGATATGACCATCGCGCGCGAGGAGATCTTCGGTCCGGTGCTCTCGATCCTCGGCTACGACGATATCGACGACGCCGTGGCGATCGCCAACGACACCGAGTACGGGCTGGCCGGCAATGTGGCGGGCGCGGACCTCGACCAGGCCCGGGCCGTTGCCCGCCGGATACGCGCCGGTTGGGTATCGATCAACGATGCCTTCGACTTCGCCTGCCCCTTCGGCGGTTATCGCAAGAGCGGCAACGGTCGTGAATGGGGCGAATTCGGATTCGACGAATATCTGGAAATCAAGGGCATTCTCGGATACGCGGACCAATAGGAGCGATGGATGGCCGCGCTTGCCACGGAGAAACTGAGTGCGACGGTCGGAGTGGAAATCCTCGACGTCGATGTCGAACGACTGCTCGGCGACGAGGATCTGCCCGCGCAGTGTCTCGAACTGCTCGAGCGGCACAGTGTATTGCTGTTTCGCGCATTGCACGCCGGTGACGATGCCCAGGTGGCGTTCGCCCGGAAGTTGGGGCCGCTGGCGCGATTCCCCAATTATCCGAATCCGAACGTCATGATCATCAGCTTCGATCCGGACAATCCGAATGCGAAGTACTACCCCAGCAACGACTACTGGCATATCGACGGGGCCATGGACGAGGTTCCCGCCAAAGCCTCGATCATGAGCGCACACGTGATCACCGACAAAGGCGGCGAAACGGCCTTCGCCAGCACCTACGCCGCCTACGACGCACTGTCCTCGACCGAGCGCGAACGTTTTGCCGAACTCCAGGTGATCCACCGGATGGCCCGGATCCAGCGCCTCACTTACCCGAATCCGACGCCCGAGCAGCAGGCGGACTGGGCCCGATGGCCCGACCGGGCGCATCCGCTGGTGTGGACACATCTGTCGGGCCGAAAGTCGTTGGTATTCGGTGCTTCCGCGTCGCATATCATCGGGATGGACCTCGCGCAGGGACGAGCACTGCTGGACGATCTGACCGCGCGCGCCACCGCGCCGGATCGGGTGTACAAGCACACCTGGTCGGTGGGCGACATGGTGATCTGGGACAACACCGGCCTGATCCATCGGGCCTGCGAATTCGACCGAGCCCTGCCGCGCCGGATGCACCGGTCCACCGTCGTCGGCGAGGAGTCGATCAAATGAGTACTCGCACAGGCATTCCCGTCCGCACGGCAATCGTCACCGGCGGCGCTTCCGGTATCGGCGGCGCGACCGCCCAGCGCCTGGCGGCAGACGGCGCACCGGTGGCGATCTTCGATCTCGACGGTGCTGAGGCCGCGGCCGCCGCGATCGAGAAGGCCGGTGGCCGGGCCATCGGTCTGTCCGTCGACGTGGCCGACCGCGCCGCCATCGATGCCGGCGTCGCCGAAGTCCGCGGCAGGCTGGGCAGGCCGACCATCCTGGTGAACAGCGCCGGGGTCACCATCGCCGGACCTTTCCTCGATATCACCGCCGAGACCTGGAACCGGGTACTCGCCGTCAATCTCACCGGTACCTTCGACTGCTGCCAGGCGGTGCTGCCGGACATGATCGACGAAGGCTGGGGTCGCATCGTCAATATCTCGTCGTCGAGCATTCATTCCGGCGTCCCGGGCATGGCGGCCTACGTATCGTCGAAGGCGGGCGTGGTCGGCATGACCAAGGTGCTGGCGCTCGAATACGGCCGAAAAGGCATTACGGTCAATACGATTCCGCCCGGCTTCATCGAAACCCCCATGATGCGCGAGAGCCTGCGCCGAGGGGTATTCGACCTGGATAAGCAGGTGGACGCGACCCCGGTCGGCCGCATCGGCCAACCCGAGGATATCGCCGCCACCTGCGCGTTCCTGGTAAGTGCTGAGGCCGGATACATCACCGGCCAGGTCATCGGCGTCAACGGCGGCCGTAATACCTGACCGACCCGAAAGGATCGACGACAATGGCTCGCATAGCACCGGTGCCCCGAGCGGAATGGTCGGCGGATATGACGGCATTCATTGCCCGATTCCGCAATTCGGTCGTCGGCGAGGAGCCGAACGACAGTCACCAGAGCGGTACCAATCTACTCGGCACGCTGGCGGGTTATCCGGCGCTGACAAAGCCGTTCCTCAGCTTCAACCGGCACCTGCTGGCGGAGAACACCTTGTCGGCCAGGCAACGAGAGCTGATCATCCTGCGCGTCGCGCATCTACGGCGCTGCGCCTACGAATGGGCGCAACACACGATCCTCGCCGAACGGGCCGGTATTGCGCCCGAAGAGATCGCCCGCGTGGCGCAGGGAGCTCTTCAGGACTGGCCATCGGGCGAGCGGGCGCTACTGCGCGCGACCGACGAATTGCTCACCGACGGCACGATCGGCGAGGACACCTGGCGCGGTCTCGTCGGCGAATTCGACGACAAGCAGCTGATGGACCTGGTATTCACCGTCGGCACCTATGCTCTGTTGGCCATGGCGTTGTGTTCGTTCGGCGTCGAGCCCGAAACCGAACTCCTCCCCCACCTTCCGAACGGCGACTGAATGCGAGCCATATGCTGAGCAACGAATTCGATTCGCAGGCGGGCATCGCCACACCTGCGTGGACCCAGGCGGAACTACAACGCCTGATGGATGTCCAGCCGTGCGGCGCAGGCCGATATCTGGCCCCCGCCCACGGTCCGACGGCCCGCGATGTGGTCGAAGCCGGACAAATGCTCGGCGACGCAGTGGTGGCAGCAGCCAAACATGTACCGCACCAACGCGTTACCTCGGCATCGATGATCTTCTCGCGCGCGGCCGCACATACGGCTCCGCTCGATATCGAGGTCGATGCGTTGCGATCGGGACGCACTTTCACCACCGGGCAGGTCACCATCCGCCAGCACGATTCGCCGCGCTGCGCCGGGATCGTGCTGCTCGACTCCGGTGCGCCCGACCTGATTCGCTCGGCGGCCCCGATGCCGCGGGTCGATCCCCCGCACGGGCTGCGTCCACTCGCGATTCCGGGCACGGAGGTAGACGGCCGCGACATGCGGGTAGTCGACGACGCCTACGACCCGGATCCGAATCGAGTCGGCCCGCCGGAACTGTTCGTATGGACGCGGTTTCGCGACGCACCGGAGCACGACTACCTGCACGCCGCGCTGCTGACCCAGTCCAGCACCCACTGGACGGTGGCCGCCACGCTGCGCCCGCACGCGGGTTTCGGTGAGGCGATGGCGCACCGGTCGATTTCGACCGGAATCACGATGGCCACCATCACCTTCCACGACGAAGTCGACGTGACGAAGTGGCTGCTGTACGCCACCCGCGTCACCTACGCCGGGCGCGGGCACGCCCAGAGCGAAGGCCAGGTGTATACCGAAGAGGGGGCCGTGGTCGCCTCCTACAGCGTGCACGCGATGGTGCGTGGCCTCGAACCACGTGCCACGAACTCCGACACACTGCTCTGACCCTCAGGAGACCTCTTGGAGCCATCGGGCTATCTCGACCGGCCGGATTATCGTGTCGATATCCGGCGCATCCGCAATCTGGTCCGAGTCACCGCCGGCGGTCGGATTTTCGGCGAATCGACCGCGAGTCTGCTTGTCGCGGAACAGGATCACGGCATCGTGTTCTATCTGCCCGCATCCGATGTGCGCTTCGACCTGCTCGTCCCCGACGAGCAGACCTCACGCTGTCCGTTCAAGGGCACGGCGCGGTACTGGCGTCCGGCCGATGGTCCGGATCCGATCGCCTGGGAGTACGCCGAGCCCTATGCGGAGGTCGCGATATTGAGCGGCCACATCGGCTTCTATCAGGATCGGGTCCGCGTCGAGGTCGGCGTAGCGACCCCTGCGGTCAGCCGATGATTCCCGGGACGCGCGTCAGATGTGGTAGTCGTACCACCTGAGATAGCCACCGGCATCCACCCGCATCTGCATACCGGTCACGTAGCGTGATTCGTCCGATGCGAGGAACACCACCATCTCGCTGATGTCCTCGGGCTCCACATAAGGCACCGGCATCACCTGCTGCACCGGAAAGGCCACCTCGGCATCCTCGCGCGTGGGATGCTCCAGATCCGGACGGAACGCGCGATACATGGGCTCGCTGTGCAGCATCGGCGTATTGCAGTTGGTGGGGTGAATGACATTGGCACGGATCTTGCGTGGGCCGAACTGTGCCGCGAACTCGTGCATGTATTGGGACAGCAGGCGTTTGGACAACGGGTAGGCGATACCGCCCGGATCACTGCCGGGGACGTCCAGTTTCTTGGTTTCCATCAAGCCCGCGGTGGAGCCGGTCGCGATTACCGACGCGCCCTCTCGCAGATGCGGCAGTGCCGCCTGAACGGCGTTGATGGTGCCCATCAAATTGGTGGCGATCACGTCGCACCACGCCTGATCCTGCGGTTCGCCCCGCATCCCGGCGATACCCGCCTGGGCGACCACGATGTCGAGCTTGCCGAATTCGGCGATACCGCGCTGGACTGCTCGACGCATCTGTTCGGGGTCCCGCACATCGGCCTGGATCGTCAGGATGCGCGCGCCCGCCTTCTGCACCAGCCGGGCGGTTTCGTCCAGATCTTCCGGTCGCGCCAAGGCGTATCGGATCGTCTCGATATCGCGGCACAGATCGACCGCGACGATATCGGCGCCTTCCTCGGCCAGTCGCACCGCGTGACTTCGTCCTTGGCCACGGGCTGCACCCGTGACGAATGCGACCTTGCCTGCAACACGCCCCATCTCGATTTCCCTTCGCACAGTTTCGATTTCGACCCCCGTCTTACTAATCAGCTTACGGAACGAATATTCGGTTCACAAGCAAAATGCGTCCGCGATCAATTGCCGAGATAGGCATCGACGAGTTCGACAAGTCCGGCCGTCACGGCGGGATCATCGCTGAGCGGACCGGCAATCGCCGCCAGCGCGGCGGCTCGCGGGTCCAATCCCTCGGCGATGAGTCGGCCCGCCGTGACCAGCACCCGGGTCGAAGCGACCTCGCGCAGGCCGACGCCGTCGGCGCGGCGGACGGCGTGACCTATCTGCACCAGTCGCGCCGCCGTCTGCGGATCGACACCCGCTTCGGTGGCGACGATCCTCCCCTCCACCTCGATCGGCGGGAAACCGAGCTCGATGGCGACCATGCGCTGGCGCGTCGAATCCTTCAAATCCTTCAACACACTCTGGTATCCGGGGTTGTAGGACACCACGAGACAGAAACCCTCGGCGGCGTCGAGCGTGACGCCCAGCCGATCGATGGGTAACTGTCTGCGATGGTCGGCCAGCGGATGGAGCACGACCGTCGTGTCCTGTCGGGCTTCGACGATCTCGTCGAGATAGCAGATCGCGCCCTCGCGCACCGCACGCGTCAAAGGTCCATCCACCCAGCGGGTTTCGCCACCGTGCAGCAGATAGCGGCCGACCAGATCGGCGGTGGTCAGGTCGTCGTGGCAGGCGACGGTGATCAGCGGCCGCCCGACGGCGTGCGCCATCGCCTCGACGAATCTCGTTTTCCCACAACCGGTCGGACCCTTCAGCATGACCGATAAGCCCTGCCGGAATGCCGCCTGGAAGACCTGTTCTTCGGTACCGACCGGCACATAGTAGGGACGTAGCGAAACTGTCATGGGGATCTCCTCGAGATCGTCTGCTGGCGAAGGTCTGCCGCACGAATCGCGTCGCGGAGTAGTGGACCGATCACCGGCACCAGATCGTCGGGGCGAGGCACGGCGGCGTGTGCGGCGGTTCCGAAGACCCGGCGGAGTGCGGCGAGTTCCGCATCGGCACCGATACTCAGGCACAGACAGCCTGTTCCGTGCGCGCGGGCCTCGGCCAAGGCACGCCGCGCGTCGGCCTCGGCATACGGGCCTTCGTAACCGTGGTCGTAGGCGAACCCGTCGGAGAGCACGACCAATATGCGGCGAGTCGTCCCACCGGAGGTCTCCAATAACGCTGTGCCGTGCCGGATTACCGCGCCCAGGCGGGTATACGCCCCCGGCACGAGCGCGCCGAGACGGCGCAGCGCGGGCAGATCGAGGCGATCGTCGAAACTCTTCACCCGTACCAGACGGACGGCGGATCGTCCCTGGGAATAGAAGCCGTACAGTGCGACTCGATTGCCCAGACCGTCGAGCGCGGTGGTGAGCGACGCGGCCGCGGCTCGCTGGAGTTCGTGCACCGACGCCCCGCCGGCGCTCGGCATGGCCGTCGAACCCGAGACATCGAGCAGGACCAGAACCGCGAGATCGTATCTGCGCCGGACACTTTCGATATAGACCGCACCGTCGGGCGTCGTACCGGTCATGGCATCGACCCGCTCCTCGACGGCCGCGTCCACATCCAGATCGTCACCTTGCGGCCGTCGATGACGGCGCTCCAGGCTCAGGCCCAAACGGGCCAGCGGTCGATACAGTCCGGGACCGGTGACGACGACCGGTGTGCCGAGATCGGGCGGATCCAGCTCGGTCACGGTGCACCAGTCCGGCCGGTAGCGTCCGCGGCCGAGATCCCATTCCGGGTACGCGATACCGCGATGTCGGATCGCCGGTACCGCGGCACGCAGCGCGGCGGTACCGATCACCGGTCCGGTGCCGCGCAGGCGCGCCGCGGCGACCCGCATGACTCGCGGCCGGTCCCCACCGGTGGCGCCACCCTGCGATGTGCGGCCGAATCCGATCATGCGCTCGAACAGCCTCGATAGCGCCCCTCGACCGCCGACCAGGTCGATGCTCAACGATGGGGCCGCCGAATCGTCTTCGGTTTCGGATTCGGGCTTCCGGCACGCGCTTTCGTCGTCGACCGGACGTTGTCCCAGAACCGCCGCACCCGAAGACTTTTCCGCCGCGATTATTAAGCTTTCCGAGTGGATGGCTCCGAAACTCGGAGGCGGATCGGGCAGTGGGTCGGCTCCACGGGCAAGTGCCAGCGATGCGGCCGCCGAACCGACGCGCCCGGCCAGATCGGCATCGATGATCGACTGCACCAGCCACGGCAGCGCGAACCTGTTGGCCGCCAAGGCCCGATGGCCCTCGATCGCCAGGTATCGCCGGGCGAGCGCGGGCCGACGGGCCAGTGGCCGAACGACTTCGGGTGCGAGGCTACCGGCGGCGAGCAACGATGCCTGCACCGCGACAGCCGTGATCTGTTCCCTGATCGTGGTGGCCGGGTCGAGGTGGACGCGGGTACCGTCGGTCCAGGCCAGTTCACCGACCTGCGCTGACGCCACCTCGAGTGGCCGACCGGCGATACCTGAAGCCAGCAATCCGAATCGATCCGGTTGCCGCTCTGAATCAGGGCCGGCCGCGATCATCCGATTCCCACGGCTCGTCCCGCCGCTGACCCGGTAGCTCGCCGCTGACCTCAGCCATTGTTCGCTCCGCAGCGGCCACCATCCGCGGGCGGGATCGCGGCGGGGCGTCCGGATTGCGCGCTCTCCCACCCCGACCAGATCCCGGCGGAGTACGGGCCGGGCTGTCCGGCCTTCTCGTAAAAGCCTTGCGGGTCATACACTTTCGCCTCCGGAAACGGCCATGGACAGGCCACCGATGTGGCGACTCGCGTATCGCGAATGAGCGTGAACCCGGCGCCGTAGCAGAAGTAGGCGACGTTCACGATCACGAACATCACCATGAACGCACCCAGCACGGGCCTGCCGCGGAACAGTCGCACACGCAGCGCCAATTTCTCGGCGACGGTGCGACCGGTGTCGTCCCGATAGAGCAGCACGCCCGCCGGGATCATCACGACCGTCACGAGCGCCGACTCCCAGATCAGCGGAAACTGGTACGACTCACCGGTGAATACCGAACCGAACGGAATGACCTGCGAATAAATGTACAGCTGGGTCCGGACCAGAAAGCATTCCAGCAGTGCGTCGAAGGCGAACCCGATAGCGAGAATCAAAGCGGCCAAGCAGATCAGCGGATGCCGCCAGATGAACGAGCCGGGCGCCCGGCGGGCCTGAATTCGTCGCAGCAGCCAGATGGCCGGGAAGAACGGTCCGAGATAGAAAGTCGCGTAACCGATCACGATGAACGGCTCGACCGTCGGCGACAGCGAGACCAGCGGCCAATGCACCGGCCAGTGCCACAGCTGTGGGTTGTAGACGGCGTACGGGGCCCAATTCATGACCGGGTCCTGCCACACGATCGCCGTCGTCACCAGCACCATCAACAGCACCGGGTGGCGCGGATGGCGCCGCCACATGACCACCACCACCGTGATCAGCGCGACCATCATGACGACGGTCCCCATCTCGTGCAGCGTGATCCAGTGGTCCCAGCCGAACAGCGGCGGCACCGGACGGGGCGCACCGCTCACGTCGGGGTTCGCTATGCGCGGATCGTCAGCGCCGCGCCTGGCGTTGGCGGCGATCAACCCGATCACGACGGCGACCACCGCCACCACCGCGACCGGCAGCCACCTTCGTGCCTTCCCTCCTGCGACCGGATCCGTTGTGCCGAGCGATGTTTCGCTCACTTCCGATTTCGACGATGCCATGGTTTCAGTCCTCACCGAATCGCGCGACGAGATGCGAATTCTGTCCATCCGGATCCAATTTGCGGGCGACGAGATAACCGGCGCCCATCCAGCCCCGCCGAGTCCACTTCCCGAAGGAGACCCGGGTTCCGGGTGCACCCGCGGCCGCGGGCAGCATCTTCACCCGTTCCATGGCCTCCTTCACCCCGCGTGGCGACAGCGGATGAGCATCGGCGAACGCGTGCAGCAGCACGGTCGCTATATCCCGGTTCATCACCGGCACGCAATACTGCGGGCGGCGTCCGTAGGCGGTCTCGTATTCGTCCAGGAACCGCTGGCCGACCGCATTTCCCTCGTCGTACTGGTCCACACCGGTCCAGCCGAGGAACGCCCGCCACAGGAGCGGATTGATCCAGGCATTCTGGAATGCGGTGCCCATGAAACGGGGCGGGTCCCAGTCGAGCGCCTGTAGCGCGGGCGTGACCATCGCGACGCCGAATCCGAAGCCGCAGTGCACAATTGCGCTCGCCTTGGCTTCCTGCAGGGTGCGCACCGCGGGGCTGATGTCCTGGGCCGTCTGCGGTATCTGCGCCTCGCCCACGATCCGGATGCCCTGCTCCCGGCACGCGCGGCGAAAGTTCTTGATATAGCTCTCGCCGACCAGGGACTGTTCGACGAGTGCACCGACGTCGGTGTGTCCGCCCTTGGCCAGCAGATGCGCCCAGAACACCGGTTCATCGGTCATCGAGCCCTGTGGCAGCGCGAATGTCCACTCGCCGAGCCAATCGTCGGTCCCGGACACATTGATCGCCGGAACATGGAATCGCCGTTCGATCTCTTCGCGGGTTGGGACCGCATTGTCGGTGATGTGCGGTCCGAATACCGCCAGGCAACCCTCGTCGACGAGTTCGCCGTAGGCATCGATCACCGCCTTCACCGTGCCCTTCGGCAGCCCCTCCACCTCGCGGAACACGATCTCGACGGGGCGATCGATGATGCCTTGCCTGCGGCCCTGTTCGAAGACCAGATCGAACGGGCGGGTCAGATCCGCTCGCATCTCGGGCGGATAGCCCTCCGGGAGGCGGAAGTCGAACAGATAACCGAGTTTGATCGGCTCGGCAGTGCTTTCGTAGGCCACGTCACTCTCCGTCCGCGCGGCCATTCTCAGGCCGAACCTAAAATTCGTTCAGAATGTTACGTAGCTGTACCGGTGCCGTCAACGCATCGATCGCGCCTGCCTGACGCCAATTCCCAAGCGTTGCAACTGACCTGGTTGAACGACGCGACAGCCATCAGAGACCGTTGACGCGACCATTCGACTCACTTACGCTGATCCGGAACGAATATTCGGTCAGATGCGAGGAGAAGCCGTGGACACCCCTGTTCGGACCACGACCGACAATGCGAATGCCGACCAGGATCGCCGCGCCGGCGACGACAGCGACTTCGAAGTGTTCGACGATGCCGTCGCGGGAGATGTCCGCGACCCGTACCCGGAGTTGGCCCGCGCCAGGCAAACCAATCCGGTGCAGCGGTTGGACACGTCGAACATGCCGCACGCCGACGATCAAGCGGTGTTCTTCGTCTACGGCTACGACGACATACTCGAGGTGCTGCGCGACGGAGCGAGGTTCTCCTCGGGGCACATCATCGACATGCTGCTCGGCGACATCATGGGCAAGCACATCATGCTCGGAATGGACGATCCCGAACATCGCCGCTACCGCGGACTGGTATCGACCGCGTTCCGGCAGAAAGCGTTGGCGCGCTGGGAAACCGAACTCGTCACCCCCATCGCCGACGAACTCATCGATGGCTTCGCCGACCGCGGACGAGCCGAGCTGGTCAAGGAGTTCACCTTCCCGTTCCCGACGCAGGTGATCGCGGGGATGCTCGGGCTACCGCGCGCGGATTACAAGCAGTTCCAGCGCTGGTCCATCGCCATTCTCAGCTTCCATACCCAGCGCGAGCTGGCCGTCGGGGCCTCACAGGAGGTCAAGGAATACCTCGCCACAATTCTCGACGAGCGGCGCCGGGCCCCTCGGGAGGATTTGATCAGCGATCTGGCTCGCGCCGAGCTGGACGGTGAGCGCCTGACCGACGAGGAGATCTTCTCGTTCCTGCGACTGCTGTTGCCCGCCGGTGTCGAGACGACCTACCGCTCCACCGGGAACATGCTGATGACCCTGCTGTCGCGTCCGGCCGAACTCGAAGCGATCCGCACCAATCGCGCGCTCGTGCCACGGGCGATCGAAGAGGTGCTGCGGTATGAGACCCCACTGCTGAACATCACTCGATTGGCCACCCAGGACACCGTGCTGTCCGGTGTTCCCATCCCGGCCGGATCGACGGTCATGCTCATGCTCGCGGCGGCGAATCGGGACGAGAACCGCTGGCCGGACCCGGACCGCCTCGATATCGTCCGCGCCTCCCGGCCGCATATGTCGTTCGGTCAGGGCGCACATCTGTGCCTGGGAATTCACTTGGCGCGCACGGAAATGCGCGTGGCGCTCAACCGGTTGCTCGATCGCCTGCCCGATCTGCGCCTGGATCCGGACGGCGATGACCCCCATATCCGCGGTCAGGTGTTCCGCTCGCCCACCGCACTGCCAGTGCTGTTCGGGTAGGTCCGCGTGGACTTCTCCCTGCCCGCGCACGTCGAGGAATTTCGAGACGAGCTGCGCACCTGGTTGGCCGAACATTTGACCGATGACATCGTGGCGGCGAGCAAGCACATCGGCGACGATCCCGCCGCGTTCGATGTCGTGCGCGACTGGAATCGCACCATGGCCGACGCCGGGTGGGGCGCGGTGTCCTGGCCGGAAGAGTACGGCGGTCGTGGGGCGGGCCCGCTCGAGCAGCTCGTCTATGTGGAAGAAACGGTGCGTGCTCGGGCTCCACTGCCCGTCAATATCATCGGCCTGAACAATATCGGCCCGGCGATCATGCACTACGGGACGCCGGAGCAGAAACGAACGCTGCTCCCGCGGATGGTCCGCGCGGACGATATCTGGTGTCAGGGCATGTCCGAACCCGACTCCGGCTCGGACCTCGCATCGCTGCGCACCCGCGCGCTGCGGGTGGGCGAAGAGTTCGTCGTCACCGGTCAGAAAATCTGGACCTCGCTGGCCCAGCGCGCGCACTGGTGCCAGCTGTTCGTCCGCACCGATCCCGCAGCCCCCAAACACCAAGGCATTTCGTGCCTCATCGTGAATATGAGACGACACGGAATCCAAGTGCGGCCGCTGACCACGCTCACCGGCGAGGCCGAATTCGCCGAGATATTCCTCGATGAGGTACGGGTGCCGCGCACCGCGCTACTCGGTCCGGTGCACCAGGGCTGGCAGGTGGCCACCACCACGCTCGGCCACGAGCGGGCCAATGCGGCCCGGCTGTATTCGGAACTACAGGTCCGCCTCGACGATCTCGTCGCAGACCTCGACGAGACCAGTGTCGACGGCCACGCCTCCCTGGACGAACCGAACACCCTGCATCGGCTCGGGGAGGTAGCGGTACGGATCGCATTTCTCGAAGACCTTTGCCGCCGAGCGGTTTCGGCGGCGATGGCAGGCAACGACGCCAGCGGTTCGGCCAGCCTCGCCAAGACCGTATGGGGCGAGCTCGGCCAAGACCTCGCCACGCTCGGTTTCGATGTGCTCGGTCCGCATGCCGCCGATGGCAAGTGGGCGAAAATGCGGTTGGCCGCACGCGCGCTGACGATCGCGGGTGGCACCACACAGATCAACAAGAACATCACCGCAACTCGCGGACTGGGGCTGCCACACCGATGAACCTCGAATTCACCGAAGAGCAAGTGGCATTACGCGATCTGGTTCGTCGCTTCCTTTCCGAAAAGGCGTCGATCACCGAACATGTGCGCGCGATGCTCGACCATCCCACCGGCACAACGCAGCCGCTCTGGCAAGGCCTGGCCGACCTCGGCGTAACCGGCCTGCTCGTCCCGCAGGATTACGGCGGCGCAGGCGCCACCATGGTGGAAGCCGGAATCGTGCTCGAAGAAATGGGCCGCGCACTGGATCCGGGGCCGTGGCAATCCACCGCGGTCGCCGCTGCCCGAACCCTGGCCCGGCTCGACGCGACCGAGCACGCCGCCGATGTGCTGGCAGGCATCGCCGACGGATCGGTGACGGCCACGGTCTGCCTGCCACACACACAAGACGTCGTCGCGACTGCGCTCGGCACCGACTCGTTGGTGACCGCCACATTCAGCGAGGTACCCGACGCGGCGGCCGCGAACGTGCTGCTGGTACCCGTCCCGACAGCAACGCACATATCGTTGTTCGCCGTCGAAATACCTTCGGCCGGAGTGGAAATCACGCCGCAACCTACTGTGGACCGGACCCGCAAGCAATTTCGGGTGACTCTGGTGAACACGCCCGCTCGACACCTCGGCAGCGCGCCGACGCCGGGCCTCGCGGCGGTGATCGACGACATTCTCATCGCATCGGCCGCCGACGCTCTCGGTGCGGCACAACGCATTCTGGAACTGAGCCTCGACCATGCCGGGACCCGTCAGCAATTCGGCCGCCCGATCGGCACATTCCAGGCGGTTCAACACCTGTGCGTCGACATGTTCGAAACCGTGGAATTGGCTCGCGGCGGCGTGCTGCACGCACTGTGGGCCGCCGATTTCGCCTCGGACGAGCACCGGCACCTGGCGGCAATCCGGACCAAGGCCTTCGCGGGCCGGCTCGCGACCGTCGGCGAAGCCGCGATCCAGATCTTCGGCGGCATCGGCTTCACCTGGGAACACGATGCCCATCTCTATCTAGAGCGGCTGCTGAGCTGGAGCGCGTTCCTCGGCGGACCCGACCGGTACCTGCGGGAGATCGGCGCACACGTCGCCCGGGGCCGTCAACGCACCGCTACACCGCGCAGCACGGTATCGCGTGCGTGAATGAGCGCGGCGCGCTTGCCGATACGACGGACGATGTTCTCGGGCATCCAGGTCAATTCGAGGACGCAGCGCGCGGTCAGCTCGGCCGCCGGGTTGGCGAGGCGGATCTCTTCCTGTTCGGCACCAGTACCGAGCAGGGTCCGCAACTGCCGAAGCACGGCAGGGAACGACATTCCGGGATTGCTCACCTCGGGCGGCGATTGACGTAGCCAGGTCAGCTGGATCTTGAACTCGTCGTTGAACCGGTCCACGACATTGATGTGCAGCCAGGCCAGGGCGTCGAGTTTCTGGACGGCGGACGAATCGGAGCCGAGCGCGGCCTCCCAGCCAGCGACGGTCTTCTTGGAAAACGAGCTCATGATCGAGGCGAGCAGTTCCTCTTTGGAGCCGACCGCCCGATAGACGGTCCCGATGCTCATGCCCGCGGCCGCGGCGATATCTCGGATCGTGGTGACCTCGTAGCCGCGGCGGCCGAATTCCGTACGCGCGACCTGGCGGATCAAAGCCACCTTGCTATCCGCATCGGCCTCGTCCGTCTCGTTCCACAGCCGGATGACTCGATCGACCGCGACCAAAGCATCCGACTTATCCAATTCACCGTTTTCCGGCGACGCCGTGGCCACGCCATACAGCAGGATCTCACAGAACAGGTCGGCTACCCGATCGACCGCCGTGTAGCGGTGGAACAAATACAGACCCACGTGCAGAAACGTCTGGCACATTCGATCGGCGAGCGTCACCAGATCGATACCCGGACGAATGAATCCGATCGACCGCCCGGCGCGCAGCGTCTCCAGCACGGCGAATTCGATCGCCGTCGCACCGCGGCTGGTCAACCGCACCAGCTCGAGTCCGGCGGCGGCCGAGGGCTCATAGAAGGTGAACTGCAGAGCGGCACTGTTTCGGGCGGCGCATTGTGCGATCGCCCTACCCAATTCGACGATATTATCCGGGGTGAATCGGGAACCTTTCAGGTCCGCGAGCGCCGCCTCCGCCACGCGATCGATTTCGGCGTGATAGCGCTGAACCAACTCGACGACGATGGCTTCTTTCGAACCGAAATGGTGATAGAGACTCTGCGGTTTGATACCGCACGCATCCGCTATTTCCTGCAGCGAGGTGCGCAAGCCGGAGGAGGCGAACAGGCGAGCGGCCGTCTCGAGAATTTCATCCTTTCGGCGGCCATCCGTCGACAACGCACCGACGCTCGTTTTCACCCCGTGCCCGACTCTCACTTGTCCGAGCCTACCGGACGATGATTCGGGCTCCTACTCCTGATCGGCTATGTCATCGGATGCCGTAATGGCAAGTGTCGGACAGGAAGCCACCGCCGCGCGGATGTCCGGCCAGGCCTTGTCGTCGGATGCCGGATCGATGACTCGGGACAGGTCGTCGTCACCGACTTCGAACACGTTCGGCGCGATGGCCGCGCACAGCGCGTGCCCTTCGCATTTCTGCGGATCGACAGATATTTTCATACATATCTCCATACTCAGACGTACAAGCCGCCATTGACGCCGATGAGTTGCCCGGTAATGAAACCGGCCTGATCGGAGCACAGGAATTCACAGGCGGCGGCCACATCCTCGGCGGTTCCGGTGCGGCGTACCGGCGTCACCGCGGCAATGGCATCCAAACCGGGGAACCAGCCCGCCTTCGTCGCCTGGTGTGCCATGGGTGTGTCGATAATGGACGGCGGAATCGAGTTCACCGTAATGCCTTTCGGCGCCAACTCCGCGGACAACGCCTTCGTCAAGGCGATCACGCCGCCCTTGGACGCAATATAGTGAGCCATATTGGCGGCACCGGATTGGGCGCTGGACGACGATATCGTGACAATCCGTCCCCAACCCGCCGCGATCATATCCGGGACGACGGATTGAATGCAGGCGAAAGTGCCGGTGAGATTTACCGCGATGATCCGCTCCCACTGTTTTCTCGTGATGTCGGTAACCGGGGTGTGCTCCTGAACACCCGCGCTGGTGACCATTATCTGCACCGGACCGAATTCGTTGCGGACGCTCCCGATCGCCTCGGCGACCGAATTTTCATCGGCGACGTCCACCGCGTAGGTCAATGCCTCGACACCGACAAATCGCAATTCCGCGGCGACCTCACCGAGCGCCTCGACATCGCGGTCGAACAGAGCCATGCGGTGCGGGCCTCGGGCCAATTGCCGGGCTACTGCCGCCCCGATCCCGGACCCGGCTCCGGTTACGATGGCAACTCGTTTCGCGGTGTCCTGTGTCATCACTGCTCCTAACCGATGTGAAATGCGATCAACCAACCGGGGCGAATTCCACATGCAATGCGCTGAGCCCGCGCAAGATGTACGTCGGCTCATATGTGTAGCGCCGGGCATCGGCCGGGCCGTGCTCGGATTCGGAAATCCTGATACCGCGCCAGCGCTGCAGGATCCGCTCGAAACTGATGCGCGTCTCCATGCGGGCGAGCGGGCCGCCGGGACAGGTGTGGATGCCGCGCGCGAATGCGATGTGCTCGCGCGCGTTCGCACGGTCGTAACGGAACTCGTGCGGATCCTCGAACCGGCTCGGTTCGCGATTGGCGGCACCGGGCGCCACCATAACCATGGTGCCCGCGGGAAGGTCGACGCCGCCGAGTTTCGTTGTCGTGCGGGCCAATCGGAAATCGCATTTGACCGGGGCCTCCATGCGCAGGCACTCCTCGACGAAACCCGGGATGGCCGAACTGCCCTCCCGCAATATCTGCTGCAGGTCCGGCCGTTCGGCGAGTATGCGCAGACCGGATGTCATCAGCTTGGCGGTGGTTTCCTGACCGGCGGCGAACAGGAAGGCGGCCAAATGGACGAGTTCGTCGACGGCAGGCAGTGAGCCGTCCGGGAATTTCGCAGCGGCCAAAGCGGTCAGCACGTCACCACTCGGGTTACGCCGGCGCTCCTCGATGTAGGACGTGAACCGGTCGGCGAGAAATTCGAGCGGATTGCCTACCAAGGCTTCGCTTTGGACGGCACCCGGCGGTGTCTGCGAAGCGAGTGCCTGCCGAAAGTCCGGATAGTCGCGTTCGGGTACACCGAGCAGATTCGCGATCACCAGCATGGCGAGCGGCTGTGCGTATTCGCGCAGGAATTCGAGCTCGGAGCGGGTGTCGAACTCATCGAGCAGCTGATCGGCCTGCCGCCACATGAATTCCTCGTTCTCCTTCAGCCGCCGCGGCGTGAACAGGGTTTTCAGCAGGTCGCGTTGCGCGGTGTGCTCGGGCTGATCGAAGGTCACCATGTGCTCGTGCAGGGGGAATTTCTCCCGATGCTGTTCGATCAGCGGCCCGATATCGTCACCGGCCGGCTCGAATGGCAGCGGCGGGAAGGGACCCGTCGGCGCGACGCAACTCGAAAACACCTGATGGTTGCGGTACACCTCCACCGCCTCGTCGTAGCCGGTCACCGCGACGACGCCGTGGTGTGGCTCGCGAAAGACCGGACATTGCGCACGCAACGCGTCGAAGTAGGGGTGCGGATCGACAACGGTCGACATGTCGGTGAAGAAATCGATTTCGTCGGACATGCTCACGGCAGGCTCCTAGCGAGAAAAAGCACCGCACGGCCCACCGGCCATCTCGAGAGGACTTTCCCGCCGTCGACGCCATGCTAATCAAGTGCTCAGCATTTGTTGCTGAGCACATGCTTAGCATGCGCGGCCGAGCCCGGTCAAGGCATGCGCATGCGCGCTGCCGTCAGCGGTCAGGTGGCGGGGGGTTACTCGGGTTCGACGGGCAGCGGGCCGAACCGGTTCAGCTGCCGTTCGACGAACTCCGTCATCGCCGCATGTGCGCTCGTCATCCCGAACCCGTTCTCCAGGACCATGGTTCGAGACACACTCGCCATCACGAACGCCACCACGGCGGCGGGCCACTCGGCGGAATCGACCCCGTAGCGTTCGAGCAACTTCTCCATCGCCGCGACCTCGGCCTCCCGGAAGCGGCTGGAATAGTCGGCAAGCGCGGTGCGAACCACCTTTCGATGGTTGGCCAGCGCGACGAATTCCGTCGTCAGCGCACCACTGGCCGCCGCCTCCAGATTGAACTGCCACAGCGCGCGCAACGGATCCGGCGACCGCAGTGCGGCCGCCTGGCGCTTCAATCCCTCTTCGGCACGCCGCTGGAAAACCGCAAGGAACAGGTCGTCCATCGTGCGGAAGTAGTAGTAGACGAGCTGATATTTCAGTCCGGCCTTGCGCGCGACACTGCGCGAACTCACTGCGGCATAGCCTTCTTCGAGCATCAACTGCTCGGCCGCATCCAGCAGCACAGCGCGATTCTTCGCGTCGGGCGTACCGATCCTCCTCGGCGATGCCATCACAACAACCTCCATAACCATCGTCATCGACCCAACGCCGACCTCGCGCGCAACTGTCGACCGCGCCCGGCCCCACATGCTAACCATATGCTCAGCATTACGCGCTGAGCATATGCTTAGCGCGGGCCAGGTCGGCGGTGGTCACCGTACGCGCGGCAAGCCCCGAATCGAGGTAGACGATGAGCGAAGCCGATGCAACGGAGCTCTTCGCTGCCGTCGCCCTTCGCTCCGGACCTGCGGCGAGCTGGTCTGGCGCTCGACTTCCTGACCGGCCCCTGGCGGATCGGCTTCGTCCCATTGGGGCGACTGCGCGGAATTCACCTGTGCGCCACCGATATCGATCGGATGTGGGGCACGGGGCCGGGGTCCGTGGGTCGGCGGCCGCGTTGCCGATGAGCGTCGGTGGCCGCACCGCACTCATGCACCAGCTGGACGGCCCCGCCCTGCCACTGCTGCGCCACCGGTTGTCCGGCTAGTCGGGTTCGGCCACCTGTGTGATGCTCGGTTCGGTGGTGGGCGGGGTTCGACCGACGCGCCGACCGGGGGCCCATAGGCCGATGGCGAGGGCGGCGGCCAAGGTCAGTGCGCCGAGGATCGCCGCTGCTTGGCGGACGCCATGGACGAATGCGGCCTTGGCCGCGTCGGCGAGGGGTTGTGCTTGCGGGCCCAGATGTTCGGCCACGGTCAGTGCGCCGACCAGTGAGCCCGAGACCGGACCGCGTAGCTGTTGCGGGAGCATCGGCAGGATCGCCCCGATCTGGTGGCTGTAACCCGCGGCGAGAATGCTTCCGGCCAAGGCTATTCCGATCGCGGCGCCGACCTCGCGCGATACGTCGTTCACGGCCGCCGCGATGCCGTGCTGATCGGCAGGCACGCCCGCCATGATCGCGGCCGTTGCCGGCGCCGCCGACAGGCTGATGCCGAGACTGACGATCAGCAGCGGCCAGACGACATCGAAATAGGTGCCATCGACCGACAATCGGGCGACCGCCAGGAGCCCGACACCCAATAGCGCGAGGCCGCACAGGGTTTGCAGCCGCAATCCGAATCGCTCGGCGAGCCACGGCGAGATCGGCGATATGGTCACGAACGGAATCATCATCGGCGCCATGGCCAAGGCCGAGATCAACGGACGGTATCCGAGGATCAGCTGCAGGAACTGCACGACAAGCATGAACATGCCGAACGAGACCAGGAACTGAATCGCGACGGAGGCGGTCCCGGTGCCGAATCGACGATCGGCGAACAACCGGACGTCGAGCAGCGGATGCACCACACGCAATTCGATCAGCGCGAATGCCGAGAGCGACACGATGCCACCGATGGCGGCACCGATCACCAGCGGATGCGACCAGCCGAGCTGCGGCGTCTCGGTGGCCGCCGCCACGATCATGCCGACGCCGATTGCCGAGGTCACCGTGCCCCACGGGTCGAAACCGGGCCGCGCCGATGCGATCGATTCGGGGATGACGCAGCCGGTGGCGGCAAGCAGCGCGCTGCACGCGCTCATCGCCGCCATGATCGAAAGCCAGGTCCAGAACTGCAACAGCAGACCGGAGACGAGGATCCCGCCCACCGCGCCCATACCCACGGAACCGGCCCACATACCGACGGCGACGCCGCGCCTGCCCTCCGGCAATCCGGCGGTGAGCAGCGACAGCGTCGACGGCATCACCAACGCGGCGCCGAACCCGGCTGCCGAACGAGCCGCGATCAGCCATATCGGACCGTCGAACAGCAGTGGCACAGCGGAAAACAGTGCGAACACCCCGAGACCGATAAGCAGCATCCTGCGGCGTCCGTACCGGTCCCCCAATGCGCCACCGGGCAGCACCAGACAGGCCAGTGCAAGGGTGTAGCCGTCCACGATCCAGGTCAGCTGCTGCTGGGTGGCGGCGGTGGCCGCGGCGATCTCGGGCAACGCGGTGTAGAGCGCGGCCATCGAAGCGACGACCAGCGCCACCGCGGCACAGGACAGCATCAGCGCCCACCGCTGTAAGACAGACAACCGTGTCGCGGTGGAATCCATGTCCTGCCTTACTTGAGCATCATGCCGCCGTCGACCGGTAATGCCACCCCGGTGATGTAGCGGGCCTCGTCGGACGCCAGGAATAGCACGGCGTTGCTGATATCTTCCGCCTCCACCCAGGCGATCGGCAGCACATGGAACATCTGCGCGACGGGGATGAAGTCGTCGACGGTCGGATTCTCCAGATCCGGTCGGAACATGCGGAAGGTCGGCTCGTTGAGCAGCATCGGCGTCGCCACATTCGTGGGGCAGATCGCGTTGACGCGAATGTTCTTGTCTCCCACCTCCATCGCCAGTGAGCGCATGATGCCGATGACACCGTGCTTGGCGGTGGCGTAGTGGCCGATATTCGGGACGGCGCGCAGGCCGCCGATCGAGCTGGTGAGCACGATCGACCCGCCGCGACCACCCGCGATGATGTGCGGCACCGAGACCCGGGTGGTCATCCAGACGCCGGTCATATTGACGTCGATCATGTCGCGCCAGGTCTGTTCGCTCATCTTGTCCATCGAGGCGCCATCGCTGGCCAACCCGGCATTGGCCACCACGATGTCCAGGCGACCGAGTTGTGCGACGCCGTCGTCGACCACGGCCTGCATGGTCTCCAGGTCGCGCACATCGGCCTCGACGGCGATGATGCGACGGCCCGTCGCCTCGACCAGGGCGACCGTTTCGGCCAAGTCGTCCGGTGTCGACATCGGAATGGTGACGCCGTCGAGCTGCTTACAGACATCGACGGCGATGATGTCGGCGCCCTCCTGCGCCAGTTTCACGGCGTGGCTGCGCCCCTGGCCACGCGCGGCACCCGTGATGAAGGCGACCTTGCCCTCGACTCGTCCGGTCATCGGTATCACTCACTCCCTGGATTCGTGGTCGCCGACGGCCCGGTGCCGACGGCGAAGCAAAAGCAGAACGGTCAGCAGCACAGCGGCAACGGCTATCGCGCCGTAGCGCGCCGCACCGCTCATGCCGCTCGCGGCGAGCAGGTCGATCGGCGCGGCCGACGCGCGCGGTTCGGCGACCGCGCCCGATTCGGCGCCGTGCTCGACTTGCCCATCAGGCGAGGCGGATTCGGTATTCGACCCGGCGGTGATCTCAGCCGCGAGATTGGTGGCGAATGTTCCGATCAGCGTCCCGGCGACCTCGGCAAGCGCTCCTCGGCCGAATTGGGCCGGTTTACCCGTGACTGCGAGGTCGGTTTCGACGAAAACATCTGTCACGCCTGCGGATTCGACAAGTCGGCAGGTGATCGTCGCCTTCGCGGTGCCGTTGCCGCGCGCCTCTCGCCCGCCGCCCTCTAACACCGCGATCCCGGCCGCCTCGTCCTGCGAGGCGATCTTGATGGTGCCGGTATAGGACAGGGTGACCGGGCCGAGTTTGACCTTGATCTTGCCGCGGTAGTCGTCGCCGTCGCGCCCGGTGATGGCGGCTCCGGGGACGCAGGGGGCGATCCGCTCGAGGTCGAGCAGCACCCGCCAGGCTTGTGCGGCGGGGGCGGGAATGCTGAAGGTGTTCTCGAACTTCATGCGGACTCCTTCGCGATCGATTCCGCAGCCGCACGAACGGCTTTCACGATCCCCTGATATCCAGTGCAGCGACATACATTGCCGGACAGTGCTTCTCGGATCTCGTCATCGGACGGGTCCGGACTTTCCTGCAGGAATGCGGTCACGCTGGTGATGAACCCCGGTGTGCAGAAACCACATTGGAGCCCGTGACAGTCACGGAACGCGGCCTGCACCGGGGACAGCCGGCCGTCCGGCGATGCAATCCCCTCCACGGTCGTCACTTCCGCACCGTCGGCCTGCACGGCCAGGACCAGGCAGCCGCGTACTGCCTGTCCGTCCAGCAATACCGTGCACGCACCGCACACCCCGTGCTCGCAGCCCAGGTGGGTCCCGGTCAGCCCGCAAATTTCGCGCAGGTAGTCGGCCAGGGTCAGCCGGGGCGGCACCCGATGGCGCCGGGCCCGCCCGTTGACCCGCACCTCGATATCGATGTCAGTCATTACTCGCCTCCTCAACGGCGCGGCGCCAAGCGCGCGCCACCATGACCGCCCCGACCCGTTTGCGATAGTCGGCCGTGCCGTGCAGATCGGACGGCACCGCGTCCAACCGTTCCGTCGCCGCATGACCGACCTCGTCGGCGGCGAACTCGGCGATGTCTTTGCCGATCAGTTCTGCCTCGAGGGCAGCGGACCTGCTCGGGGTAGGCCCGAGTCCGAACAGACCGATACGGCACCGGTCCACGCGGGAGTCGGCGTCCAGACCGACGGCTACGACTGCGCCCGCCAATGCGAAATCACCACTGCGACGGGCGAATTCCTCGATCGCGAAACCACAGCGACCATGCCACGCCGGAAAGACGATCCCGGTCAGCAGTTCGTCGGCGGCAAGTTCGGTGCTCCACATGCCGGTGAAGAAATCCGACGCGGACAGGGTCCGACGCCCGCGCGGCGACTGCGCCTCGATACGCGCGTCGAGCACCAGCGCCACCGCCGGATATTCGGCCGCGGCATCGGCGTGGGCGATCGAGCCGCCTATCGTGCCGCGGTTGCGGATCTGGGGATGACCGATCAGCGGGGTGGCCCGTGCCAGCAGCGGCACCACCCGGTTGATCTCCGCGGACCGGCCGACCGCGGTGTGGGTCGTCCCCGCCCCGACCCACACCGAGTCGGCGCGCGACTCGATACCGCACAGTTGATCGATGCGGCACACGTCGACCAGATGCTCGGGGACCGCCAACCGCAATGCCAGCATCGGCACCAGACTCTGCCCACCCGCGATGAGCTTCGCATCGTCACCGAGTTCGGCGAGCAGCTCGACGGCCGCCATGGTGGAGATCGGCGCGTGATATTCGAACGGCGCGGGTTTCATGCCTGCACCGTCCCGGTTAGATCGGCGCGCGCCCGGTCCACCAGTGCAACGATCGCGGCGGGCGAGAGCGGCAGGTGGCCGACCTCCACGCCGAACGGTGCGAGAGCATCGACCACGGCATTGATCACCGCGGGCGCGGACCCGATGGCGCCGCCCTCACCGACCCCCTTGAAACCGCCGGGGCCGGGGCTCGGTGTCTCGACATGCCCGACCTCGATGACCGGCACCTCGGTCGCGGTGGGCAGCAGGTAGTCCATGAAGGTTGTGCTGATCGGATTCCCGCTCTCGTCATATGCCAGGTGCTCGTACAGCGCGCCGCCGATGCCCTGAACGGTGCCGCCGAAGATCTGGCCCTCCACCACATCCGGGTTGATCATCGGCCCGCAGTCCTCGCTGACGATGTAGCGCAGCAATGTCACCGCCCCCGTTTCTATGTCGACCTCGCAGGTGCACACATGGGTCGCGTTGGCCCAGATCATCATGTGCGGCGTCCGATATCGGCCGCTGGCCTCCAAGCCCGCGGGCACGCCCGGCGGCAGGTCGTATCCATTGAAGTAGGCGATATCCGCTATTTCGGCCAACGTCATCGCCACATCCGGCACGCCACGGACCACCGCGCGGCCGCGCGTCAACTCCACGTCCTCGACGGGCGCGCCCAGCTTGTGCGCTGCGATCGCCACTATCCGTTCGCGCAGTACCGCGGCCGTCTCCGCGATCGCACCTGCCAGCATCGACCCCGATCGGCTGCCACCGGTGCCGCCGCCGAACGGAGTCAGCGCGGTATCACCTTGAATCGTGTGGACATCGGCGATGTCCACACCGAGCGCGTCGGCGGTCAGTTGAACGACGGTAGTCTCCAGACTGTTTCCCGACGATCCGCCCGACACATACACATTGACCTTCCCGGAGGGTTCGATCCGAATGGTCGCGCCTTCGGTGCTGTGCAGCGGCGTGCCGCCGGTGGTCGGTTCGAGGTAGGTACAGGTGCCGACCCCGAGGTAGCGGCCTTCGGCTCGGGCACGCCGCTGCTGGTCACGGAAGTCGTCGTAGTCGAGCATGGCCAGTGCCTGCTCGAACGTCTCCGACGGTGACACGTCGGAATACGGCATGCCGTTGGGGTTGAACGTCGGAAACTCGTCCTGTCGCAACATATTTCGTCGTCTCAATGCCACCGGGTCCATCCCCATCCGGCGCGCCGCGGCATCCAGCAGTACCTCGCGGGCCACCGACTCGAACTGCCAGGGACCGCGATAGGCGACGCGTCCCACGGTGTTCGAATACATAAGCCGGACATCGAATGTCGCGGCAGGTACCCGGTACGGTCCCGGGAACAGCATCCCGACCGGGATGGCGGCCGTCAGCGGCGACGGGGTGGGATAGGCGCCGACATTCTGTACGTAGTCGATGGCCGCGGCGAGGATGGTGCCGTCCGAATCGAAGGCCATGCGGGCATCACCGTGCTCGTGCCGAGCCATGCCGCCGGCCATCAGGTTTTCCTGCCGATCCTCGATCCATTTCAGCGCCACCGGCAGCTTGCGGGCGGCCAGCACGATACAGACGTCCTCGCGCAACGGCGCGGCCTTGAGCCCGAAGCCGCCGCCGGTATCACGCATGATGACCCGCACCGAATGTTCGGCGATGCCCAGAAGTCGCGCGCAGAAGCCGCGGATCTCGTGCGGCACCTGGGTGGATGCCCAGACCGTCAACTCTCCGCTGGGAGCCCACCATTCCGCGATCAAGCCCCGCGTCTCCATCGGCACCGGCGCGTATGCCTGCTGAAAGATCTGCTGCCGCACCACATATGCGGCCGAATCGAAGATCGGGTCGAGCTCTGCCGCTGGGCGCCCGCTCAGCGTGCCGGCCAGGTTGCCCGGGCACTGTTCATGTACCAGTTCGGTGGTTTCGTGTGCCGTGCGGTAGTCGACGACCGGCTCGAGCGGTTCGTAATCGACGACCACCAACTCGACCGCATCCTCGGCCACATACCGATCGATGGCGACCACCAGGGCGACCGGATCACCGACGAACCGCACCTCGCCCTCGGCCAGCGGCGGCCGCGGCACCGGCGGCAGTCCGGGGGCGTCCAGCGAGTACGAGAACTGGTGCACTTCCGGATTCAGGTCGGCGGCCGTGAACACGGCATACACTCCGTCGAGCGCCGAGGCCGCCGCGGTATCGATGCCGAGGATGCGACCACGTGGGATCGGACTTCGCACGAAGCAGGCGTGCAGCATGCCCGGACGATGCACATCGTCGACGAAACTGCCCGCACCGGTCACCAACCGGAGGTCTTCGACCCTGGGCACCCGGGTGCCGACGAATCCGGTCGGCGGCGCTTCCGTCACCTGACGAATCCCGATATCTGTCATCAGGCGGGCCTCCCATTCACTGTGCGGAGCGTTTCCGCCACCATCGGGTAAATGGTGTCCGGAAGCGCACTGCCGGAAGAAATATGCACTAGCGCGATGAAAATCTGCGAGCAGGGAAAAAGAGCATTGGAAATCCGTTCGAATCAACGCGATCCGGCACTCCTCGGTGCCACTCATCGCTGCTGAGGAATTGTCTAGCACCGCATCGATTACGGTGTCAAGAGTGTAATATGTCTTGACTGAGAATTATGATCTCATGTTGGGCACTTGTCATTCTTCCACCTGCACCTGCCATCGCGCAATGTCGTCGAGAGGGTCGATCATGCGGGAACTGACCGCGTCATTACTGCGCTGGCATGCGGCCGATGCGCAATACGCGATCGCGACCGTCGTCGGGGTGACCGGAAGCGCTCCCCGACCGGTCGGCGCCGCGCTCGCCGTCGACGCCGCCGGGACCGTCCTCGGCAGCATCTCGGGCGGCTGCGTCGAGGCCGCCGCATACGACCTGTGCCGACAGGTCCTGCGATCGGGCACGCCGATGCGGGCGAGCTTCGGCTACGACAACTCCGACGCCTTCGCGATCGGCCTGACCTGCGGCGGCACCATGGACGTTTTCGTCCATCGGGTGCGCCCGGTCGACTACCGGATCATCGAAGCGGCATTGCGGCCGCCGGGCCCGGCGGCGCTGGTCCGCGATCTGGACACCGGGGCCATGACCACGGTCGATCCGAGCCACTTCGTCGGCGCGCCGTTGGACGCCGCCGTCGTCGCCGAGGTCCGCGCCATGTTGGACCTCGGCGCAACCGGCGTAGCCACGATCGGCTGCGACGCAGGGGAATCGACGGTTTTCGTCGAGTCCTTCGCACCACCACCACGGATGATCGTCTGCGGGGCAACCGATTTCGCCGGGGCGGTGTGCCGGGTAGGCAGCCTGCTCGGCTATCGGGTCACGCTGTGCGATGCGCGTGCGGTCTTCGCGACCCGAGATCGTTTTCCCGATGCCGACGAGGTCGTCGTCGACTGGCCGCATCGATACCTCGCGGACACCCCGATCGACGCCAGAACCGTGATGTGCGTCCTGACCCACGACCCGAAATTCGATATCCCACTGCTGGAGATCGCACTGCGCCTGCCGATCGCCTACGTGGGCGCCATGGGATCGCGCCGAGCCGACGCCGAGCGCCGAACCCGGTTGCGCGCGGCCGGGCTCACCGATGCCGAGCTGGCTTGCCTGCACTCCCCCATCGGCCTGGATCTGGGTGGTCGGACCACGGCCGAGGTCGCCGTCGCCATCGGAGCCGAAATCGTCGCGGCCCGTCGCGGCGGATCGACCCGACCGCTGCACGCCACAGATCGGCCGATCCATCCTGCCGAAAGCGTTCCCTCGATCCAGTAACACGGTTACCATGGTAACCGTGTTACAGTTTTCGCGTGAGTCGGACAGCAGCACGGATTCCGTCGAAGAAGATCATCAAAACCGTGCTCGCACTGCTGCAGACCGACGGCTACGACGCCGTTCAACTGCGCGAGGTAGCGCGACGCGCACACGTATCACTCGCCACGGTGTACAAGCTGTTCCCCACCCGGGACGCGTTGATCATCGCCGCGGTCCACGAGTGGATGGCCACCAACACCTATCCCGACATCGCCCCACCCACACCCGAGGAATCGATATCCGATGGCGTGATACGCGTGCTGCGACATGTGTTCGAGCCGTGGGAGCGCAATCCAACGATGCTCGAAGCGTTCCACCGGGCCCACTCAGCCCCGGGCGGCGCGCGCCTGAGCGTCGACGGATTCGCAGCCATCCTGCCAGTAGCCGGACAGATCCTCGATGGTGCCGATCTCGAGTACATCGAGGACATGGGGCTGATACTGACCAACGTGATCTACGCCCTGATCGCGCGGGTCGCGGACAAGACCCTCGACGTCGACGAGATCCTCCCGATACTCGAGCGCACCGTGCGGCGCCTCAGCGCGGACAACACGGCGCAGGACCGGGCCATTCGCGAGCGACGCAGCGCCACCGACCAGCGGCAGCCATTGGTACTGGATCCGTCGGTCACCGCACCTTTCGTACGGGAACGGCCCCTGGACACCGATGCGTCGACGCAGGATGGCGCCGCACATCGACCGAACGCGGGCTAGCACGTCCCGAGCACAGCCACACGGTCCGCCGGGCCGCCGCGACACCGCGGCCGGGCGACAACGGGAGGTGGTATTTCTGATCGGAAATCCGATCGTTCAACAGAAATAGAATTACGGTATACGGGTGACCGAAATTTTCGGTTCCCGAATTCGGCGCACCCTCCGATTATCATGTGGTAGGGGTGCATTCCAGCGTGCCGAAAAAGGGCATCGGCAGCCGAGAAAAATATTTGCTCGCACCTATTGACCCGACCTGTGACCACGCGCACAATCATCGGCGTAGCAAATCGGATCGGAAACTCTGATTCGATTTCGAGCAGCTTTTCTCCGCATGCGCTGCCGCCATAATCCCACGAAAGTGATTTCGCGATCGATGTTGATCCCGCACACTCCCGCGCCCGCCGAACCCGGGCTATCGCACAATGCGGTGGCAAATGGAATTGTGACAATTCACTTGGACGGTGCCGCGACGTCACAACCCGGCCGAGCAGGCGATACGGTGCTCGAAACCGCACGCCGGGCCGGGCTGACACCACCGTTTTCCTGCGAGGCAGGCAACTGCGGAACCTGTATGGCCACCCTCGTCGACGGGCGGGTCGAGATGTTGGTGAACGACGCGCTGACCGACGACGACGTCGCGGCCGGCTACATCCTCACCTGCCAGGCCGTTCCCCAGACCCCCTCCATCACCGTGGAATACCCGTGACCTCCCGATCCAGGAGCCGACGATGACCGATTTCGACACCATCGACTACTTCACCGATCCGGCACTCGTGCCCGATCCCTATCCGTACTTCGATCACCTGCGCGCCAAATGCCCGGTGACGCGGGAGCCGCACTACAACGTGCTCGCGGTGACCGGATACGAGGAAGTCTCCCAAGTCTTGCGCGACGCCGAGACCTTCTCCTCGTGCATCGCAGTGGGCGGCCCGTTCCCACCGCTGCCGTTCGTGCCCGAGGGCTCGGACATCAACGCGCAGATCGAGCAGCACCGCACCCAGCTGCCCATGTACGAGCACATGGTCACGATGGATCCCCCGGAGCACACCTACGCCCGGTCGGTGCTGAACCGGCTGTTGACTCCGGCGCGGCTGAAGGAGAACGAGGAGTTCATGTGGCGGCTGGCCGACCGCCAGCTCGACGAATTCCTGGCAAACGGCCGCGCCGAATTCGTCGCCGAGTACGCGAAACCGTTCTCGCTCTTGGTGATCGCCGACCTGCTCGGCGTGCCGGAGCAGGACCACCAGGAGTTCCGGGTCGTGCTCGGCGCCGAGCGGCCCGGCAGCCAGGTCGGTGCGCTGGACAAGGTATCGGTCGGCACGAATCCCTTGGAGTGGCTCGACGAAAAGTTCAGCGCCTACATCAGCGATCGGCGACGCGAGCCGCGCGACGACGTGCTGACCTCGCTGGCGCTGGCGAAATATCCGGACGGGTCGACACCCGAGGTCATCGATGTGGTCCGTTCGGCGACCTTCGTATTCGGCGCGGGTCAGGAGACGACCGCCAAGCTGCTCGCCGCCGCCGTGCGCGTACTCGGTGACGATCCGGAGCTGCAGCAGGCACTGCGTGCCGATCGCAGCCGCATCCCGGTATTCATCGAGGAGACGCTGCGCATGCACGCCCCGGTCAAGAGCGGCTTCCGGCTCGCCCGCCGCGACACCGAGGTCGGCGGGGTCGACGTACCGGCCGGATCCACGCTCATGGTCTGCCCCGGCGCGGCCAACCGCGACCCGGACCGGTTCGAGAACCCGCACGAGTTCCGCATGGATCGCGCGAACTTCCGCGAGCACATGGCCTTCGGCCGTGGTGTGCACTCCTGCCCCGGCGGTCCGCTGGCGCGAGTGGAGGGGCGGGTATCGCTCGAACGCATCCTGGATCGGATGCTGGACATCACCATTGATGCCGACGAGCACGGTCCCGCGGACGACCGCGACTACCGCTACGAACCCACCTACATCCTGCGTGGGCTCACCGATCTACACATCCGATTCACGCCACAAGACGCATCCGCGCCGCGAGAGTGAGTTGGATTTCGTGTCGATCATGTTCGAACCCGACGGCCGAGGCCCCTCCTCGGTCCGCCTGCTGGTGACCGGTGTCTGCTGCCTCGTCGTCATAGCGGCCGCCGCCACCGTGATGGTCGCGAATTCCCGTGGGGCACTTCGCAAGACCGTGACGGTGACCGCCGTCATGGCCAATGTGGGCGATGGGCTGCCCACCAAGTCGGATGTGAAATTCCAAGGGGTTCGGGTCGGGTTCGTGACGGCAGTGACGCCGGCCGCCGAAACCGGCATGAACGACGTCCGAATCGAGCTGAGTCCGCACTTCGCGCAGGTGATTCCGGGCACGGTGACCGCGCGGGTCGTGCCGAGCAACGTATTCGCGGTGCCCTCGGTACAACTCGTCTACAACGGTGCGGCGGCGCCGCTGAGTTCAGGTGCCCGGATCAGCCAGGATCACAGCCTGGCGACCGTACGCCTGCAGACCTCGCTCGATCAGCTGCGGCGAATCATCGCCGCGGTCGGCCGGGAGGACACCGACAACGCGGTCGGCATGTTGGCGACCCTCGCCGAAGCCACCGAGGGGCGCGGCGCAGGCATCGAGAATGCGGCGGCACGGCTGCGCGATATCGTCGTCGAACTGGACAAGGTCGTCTCCGTGGACGCCGCGCCGTCCACGCTCGACTCGCTCTCGGCCGCGATGCGTGAACTCCAGTCGACGGCACCGGATCTGCTCGACGCCATGCACCACGCGATCGTCCCGCTGCAGACGGTGGCAGAGCAGCGGGCGAAACTCACCGCGCTGCTGTCCGGCAGCCTGTACACGCTCGGTACCGTCGGCACCGCACTCGACCACAACACCGACAAAATCATCGACGTCACCACGCACATATCACCGGCCCTCGGCGCACTCGGTGACGGTGCGAGCAAGTTTCCGCAGATCAGTACTTCGCTCACGCGAATGACCGGCCGATTCAACGAGTTGTGGAATCCACAGACCCAACGGCTCAACGCGCGCGTCATTCTGCAGCTGACCCCCAACCGGCAGTACACCTCGGCGGACTGCCCCCGGTACGGCGAGCTGGCCGGTCCCAACTGCGCGAGCGGTCCGGCGACACCCGCCCCGGCCGAGGGCTTGCCGCCCGGCTTCGATCCACGCCGCTTCCAGCCACCGAGCTCGCTGCTGACCAGTGATATCGGACCGGTGGGCAGTGCCGCCGAACAGGAGCGGATCGCCGAAATCCTCGGCGGCGAACCCAATGCCGCCGCGGACATCCTGTTCGGTCCGCTGGCCCGCGGCGCCACCGTCGCGATCGCACCGGACCCGAACGGGGGCACTCGATGAGCTATCGCGGATCACTGGTCGTGCTGATCGCCTTCCTCATCAGTTCGGCGCTGCTCAGCTGGTCGGTCGCCGTCACCCTCGAGCGCGGCATCAGCGGCCAGACCACCGGGTACTCAGCACTGTTCACCAATGTCTCCGGCCTGCGTGTCGGTGATGACGTCCGAATGGCCGGTGTCCGGGTCGGCCGGGTCGAATCCGTCGAGTTGGCGGGCACACTCGCGCGGGTCGGTTTCCGTATCCACAGCGATCAGGTGCTGACCGGGAACACCACCGTATCGGTGACGTATCAGAACCTGATCGGTCAGCGCTACCTCGGTGTGGCCATGGGCAACCATGGCGACCCGACCGTACTGAAACCGGGCGCCGAAATTCCCGTCGACCACACCGAGCCGTCGTTCGATATCTCCAAGCTGCTCAACGGTTTCGAGCCGCTGTTCGGCACGCTGGACCGGACCGCGGTCGACAACATAACCGGCGCCCTGATCAAGGCATTGCAGGGCGACAACGGCTCGGTCACCACGCTGATCGCGGAGACGACCCGGCTTGCGGAATCCTTCGCCGGGCCGGACGAGGTGCTCGGCCAGGTCATCTCGAATCTCGCCACCATCGTGGGCAACCTCGCCCAGCAGAGCGGGGATCTGACCACGGTGATCGACCGGACGCGATCGGTTTTCGAAGGCCTGCAACAGAATCGGCAGGCATTGTTCGATTCCGTGGACCGGATTGCCGTCGTGGTCGGCCGGGCCTCGCAGATCGTGGCCGCCGACCAGCCCACCCTCGTCGACTTCCTGAATCGGGAACCGGGATTCGCGCAGCACTTCCTGGACAACAAGGCGAAGTTCGAGTACCTCGGCTACAACCTGCCGATGATCCTGAAAGGGCTGGCCCGCATATCGCAGGAAGGCGGTTACATCGACGCCTACGTCTGCGATGTGACCCTGTCGCTCGTCCCGGGCCTGACACCGCTGATTCCGCAAATAGTCGACGCGGTGACCCCCGGCGGGGTTGCCCAACACACCTCCAAGTGCAGGTGACCACATGCGTATACCGTGGAATCGCAAGGGCCGCAGGCGAATCGGGCGGCGGGCACTCGAAGACCTCAGCAAGCCCTGGCTCGGATTCACCGCGATCGCCCTGCTGGTCGTCGCGGTCGTCGCCGCACTGGGCGTCAATTCGCTCGATATCGGTGAACGCCGCCTGGAGGCCGACTTCGCCCAGGCCGCGCAACTCGGCGCAGGCGATCAGGTGACCGTGGCGGGGGTGCCGGTGGGCCACGTGGTCGGGCTGCGCTTGGCCGGTGACCACGTGACGGCAATGCTGAGCATCGCCGACAATGTGGTACTCGGCCCCGCCACGACCGCGGCGATCAAACTCACCACCTTGCTGGGCAATCGGTACGTGGAACTGGCACCGGCCGGATCGGGTGCACTGCCGAATGACCGAATTCCCTTGGCGCAGACCAGTGTTCCCTACGATCTGCAGTCGGCCCTCGCCGACGCGACGACCACCTTCGATCAGGTCGATGCCGACAAGGTCGGGCAGGCGCTCACCGAACTGTCCACCCAGTTGCACGGTTTGCCGCAGCTGATTCCGTCGGTGATGCAGAACATTACGACGCTGTCCGGTGTGATCGCCGAACGTCGCGGGCAGATCGGCACACTGCTGACCAGCACCAGCCAACTCACCACGGTCATCGAGAACCAGCGGGCCGGCCTCGGCGTGCTGGTCGACCAGGGCCGCGACCTGCTGCGGGAGGTCGCGGCCAAACGGCAGGCCATCGCGGCCCTCATCGCCGCCACCAGCAATGTGGTGCGGGCGCTGCAGCCGATCGTCGTGGACGACCAACCCGAAATTCAATCCCTGCTCGACAATCTGAGCCAGCTGGTGCAGATGCTCAGCAGGCACGACGACCTGCTGCGCAACATATTGCAGATCCTTCCGGTTCCCTGGCGCAGCTGGGCGGACGTGACCGGCTCCGGCACGGAACTGGACGCCAACGCGTCCTCGGGAGCGTTCGTCGACTCCTTCATGTGCGCGCTGGTCGGCCGCGCGCAGGTCCAGCTGCCACCCTATTCGGAGGACTGTCGATGAGATCGTTACCCCGCCCGGTGAAGCTGGTTCTCGTACTCGCGGTCACCGCGCTGATCGCGGGCGCGGCCAGCGCTCCACTTGCCCAGCTGAATCGCGAAACCATCACCGTGACAGCGCATTTCGATAGTGCCGCGGGTGTATTCGTCGGAAATCCGGTGGATGTGCTCGGCATGCGGATCGGCAAGGTGGCGAGCGTCGCGCAACGCGGCTCCTATGTCGAAGTGACGATGAATGTGGATGCCTCGGTACGGATTCCGGCCGACGTCACGGCGGTGACCGTGTCGGATTCGGTGCTGACCGACCGGCACATCGAACTCACTCCGGTCTACCGCGGCGGGCCGACACTGTCCAACGGTGCGACGTTAGGTGTCGATCGGACGAAGACCCCGGTCGAATTCGACAGTCTGCTCGCGATGGCGGACAAGCTGTCCACGTCATTGCAGGGCGACGGGCAGGGGCGCGGCCCGATCGCCGACGCGGTCGATGTCGGCGCGGCGGTGGCGACCGACAACGGCGCGCAGATCAAGGCCGCGCTGGACCAACTGTCCCGCGCGCTGCGCATGGGCGATGATCACGGCGCCGCCACCAAGAACGCGATAACCACCCTGGTGCAGAACCTGGACTCGCTCACCGCCGCGGCCGCGAGCAACGACCAGACGATTCGCGAGTTCGGCACCGGGGTCCGTCAGCTGAGTGACCTGCTCGCCGAACAAAACCTCGGCACCGGTGACACCGGCGCGAAACTGAACGAAATCCTCACCCGGACAAACGATCTCATGCAGCGAAATCGCGGCACACTGGCCGGTACGGCGAGCGGAGCGAACGTCATCTTCCAGAGTCTGTCGGATTACAACCGCAACGTCGCGGAATTCATGGACCTGTTTCCGCTGGTCGTCGACAACGCCTATGCCGTGATCGACCCGAATGTGGGTGCGGGCCGAGTGCACGTGAATGTGGACAAGGTCGCATTGGACGGGCAGATGGTGAAGCAGGTGTGCAACCTGCTCGACCTGAAACAGCTCGGCTGCAACACCGGGAAGATGTCCGATATGGGGCCGGACTTCGGCATCGTGGCCATGCTGGCCGGAATCGCGGGTTTGCCGAAATGACCACCAGGAAAACAAGATTCACCGCTGCCGCCGTCGTGCTCCTGGCCGCGGCACCGGCGAGCGGGTGTTCGGTGGGGCTGGACCGGATGCCGCTGCCCGCACCATCGGTCGGATCGCACAGCTTCGCGCTGACGGCCACCTTCGCCAACGCGCTCAATCTCCCGACCAAGGCCAAGGTGAAGGTCGACGGCGCCGATGTCGGTGAGGTCGAGTCCATGACGGCACGCGATTATGCCGCCGTCGTCACCCTGCGGATCCGATCCGAGGTCGTGCTACCGGCGGGCACGACCGCCGAATTGCGCTCGGCCACACCGCTCGGCGATGTGTTCGTCGCACTCGCCCCGCCGCCGAATCCGGCTCCCGGCGCCGCTGTGCTGCACGATGGGGACAGCATTGCGCAGTCGTCGACCTCGGCGGCGGCCACCATCGAGGAAGTGCTCACGCGGGCGGCATTGCTGGTCAACGGCGGAGTGATCCGCGATCTGACGAAGGTGATCAACGGTCTCGGCGCCGAATTCGGTGGGCGGGGTGATCGGATGGGTGAACTGATCGTCCAGACGACCGCACTGGTCCAGACCCTCTCGGCACGATCGGACCAGATCCGGGCGGTGGTCCACGACACCGCCGCACTGACCGCCACCATTGCGGCACAACAATCCGTGGTCAACGACGTAGTCGCCGCCGCGGGCCCGGCCCTGGATGTCGTGGCCGCCAGCACCCAGGACATCGTGGATATCGCCGCCCAGTTGAATCGGATCGCGGGCCAGCTCACCAAGTTTCCGTCGATCAACGGCACCGGAAAGCGCAGTCTGGTAAGCGATCTCAACAATCTCGCCGCCGGACTCAACACCGCCGCGACCGACCCCGGCGCCAACCTCGACGGGCTGAATCACACCCTGGCCCTGGTCGGCGGCAAGGTAGCCAACTCCCCCGCCGCCAGCGCCGACGCCGACATTTATCAGATAGCGCTCGGCGCGGTGCCCGACCCGAACTTCCCAGGCAACCCGGAAGCCCGGGTGCCCGACCAGAGCGACTGGGCCAATTTCGCCGGTTCGTTGGCGTACACCCTGGGCCGGTTGTACGGCCGAGTGATCGGACCGGGACGATGAAGCGCCCGGAACCGAATCGGTCCTTCGAGATGCGCGTGGAGTCGGCGGCGAGCGCGACCCTCGCGGTCACCGACCGGTTGGTCCGTCATCGGCTCGTCATCTCCTTGATCGCCCTGGTGGCCACGCTGATCGTGGGCGCGACGTATGTCGTGTTCGGATCGCTCGAGCTGAACCCGCTCGCCTCGACCTATCAGATCCGGGTCCACCTGACCCAATCCGGTGGTCTGCTACAAGACCGGGATGTCACGGTGCGCGGTGTCCGCGTCGGCCGGGTGACTTCGGTCGATCTGGTGGACGGTCAAGTGGTCGCGGTCGCATCGATCGAGGCAGGCACCAGGATCCCGACCGACAGCACGGTCCGGGTGGCCGGACTCTCACCGGCCGGTGAGCAATACTTGGATTTCGTCCCGGCCACCTCCAGCGGCCCGTATCTGGCCGCCGGTGCGCTCGTCGGCGCCGACCGGACCACGGTGCCGGTGCAATTGGCCCAGTTGCTCGGCGACCTCACCGGCACCATCGCACAACTCGATCCCGGCAAGCTCCAGGCGATCGTGCACGAGTTGGGCGCGAGTTCGGCGGCGCCGGAGAAACTGGCGGCGATCATCGATGGCGGTGCCTTCATGATCACCACACTCGGTGCGGTACTTCCGCAAACAGTCAGCCTGCTGCGCAATAGCGAGGTGGTGCTCGGCACCGCACGCGACCTCGGACCTGGCCTCGCGATTACCGCGGCCGATCTCGAACGCACTCTCGCCGGGGTGAATTCGATGACGGGCGGGTTCGAAACCCTGGTCGACACCGCACCGGAGATGCTGCGGACCATGGACCAGATCATCGCCGACAACTCCCCGACCATGGTCCAACTGCTCGGGAATCTCGCGACCGTGGCCCAGATGTCGTATGTGCACGTGCCTGCCATGAACAATCTGTTCTTCCCCACGCATCGGCCCGGGTCCGCGGCGGACGCGCTGGGCACCGCATTCCACGACGGCGCGGTGTGGGCGATCGCCAGCATCTATCCGCGAAAGCAGTGCGACTACGACCTGCCGCGCCTGCCCATCACCCTCGCGAACCATCCCGAACCCTACTTGTACGCCTACTGCACCGACCCGGATCCGACGCTCGTGCCACGCGGCGCGCGCAATGCGCCACGACCCCCCGGCGATGACACCGCTCACCCACCGCCCGGAGTCGATCCGCTGGCGACCGCCGATCCGACACCACAGGGCCCGCTGTCGATCCCGACGCCTTATGGCGGCGCACCCGTTCCGGCATATGTACCGCCGAAGTAGCAAATAACAACGAAGGCCAGGAGTTTCGATGAAGCAACCAGTGCTGGAGACGGAAACCGCTACCGAGACAACCGATTCGGAGCCGGTGGCCGAGGACTCGGCCGTGCATGAAGAGGTCGCGCCGCCGTTCTGGCGGCATCGCTGGGCACCTCGCGCCGCGGTCGGCGCCATCGCGGTCGTCGCGGTATCGGCATCGGTGTTCGCGGGCATTCTCGGCTGGAAACTGCACGACCGCGACGAGGTCGATGCCGCGGCCCGGCAGGCCGCAACCACCGCGCAGAATTACGCGATCACGTTGACCAGCATCGATTCCCAGCACATCGATCAGAATTTCGCCGCCGTCCTCAACGGTGCGACCGGTGAATTCAAGGACACCTACACCCAGTCCAGTAACCAACTGAAGACGCTGCTGGTTCAGAACAACGCGGTGAGCAAGGGAAAGGTGGTGGGCTCCAGCATCAAGTCGGCGACGAAGGACCGCGTCGAGGTGATGCTGTTCATCGATCAGGAGGTCAGCAACTCGGTGAGTCCCGATCCGCGGATCGATCGCAGCCGCATGGTCATGACCATGGAACGGGTCGGCGACAGTTGGCTGGCCGGCAAAGTGGAGTTGGTGTGATGTGATCGATCAATCGTCCGCACCGTCGGTCACGCGGATAAGGAACTGGGGACGCGGTTATCTGCGCCGTCATCCGGTCGCATCGCTCGATACCGTTGGCGCCCAGTTCATTCTGGGTGTGCGTGCCGTGCAGTATCTCGTAATCGACATCGCGACAGGCCGTTTCGCATTCAAGGAGTTCGTGCGGCAGGCCGCTTTCATGATCAAAACCGCCTACCTGCCGACCATCGCGGTCGCATTGCCCATCAGCGCGACCCTCTCGATCCAGTTCGGATTGATCGCGGGTCAGGTCGGCGCGACCTCGCTGGCCGGGGCGGCCAGCGGTCTCGCGGTCATCCGCCAGGCGGCGCCGGTGGTCACGGCGATGCTGCTTGCGGCGGCGGTCGGCTCGGCGATCTGCGCCGATCTCGGCTCCCGCACCATCCGAGAAGAGATCGATGCACTCGAGGTGATGGGGGTTTCGGTGCTGCGCAAACTGGTGGTGCCGCGAGTGGCCGCCGGAGTGCTGGTCGCGGTCGGGCTGACCGGGCTCAGCGCCTTCGTCGGATTCCTCGCCGGATATATGTTCAATGTCTATGTCCAGGGCGGTACGCCCGGCAGCTTCATCGCCACCTTCTCCTCGTTCGCGCGCATCGGCGATATGTATCTGGCGGTGGTCAAGGCCGTGGTGTTCGGACTCATCGTGACCGTCGTCGCGTGCCAGAAGGGATTGAGCACCAAGGGCGGTCCCGGCGGTGTCGCGAATTCGGTCAATGCCACCGTGGTGGCCTCGATCGTGCTGCTCATGGTGGTGAACGTGGGCTTCACCCAGATGTACACCATGCTCTTCCCGCGACAGGCGCTCTGATGGCGGCGCCGTACTATCCGCTGCACCTCGGACGGGTGCTCCACGTTGCCAACGCACCGCTGAACGGAGCCATGCGCCTCGGGCATATGGCCATATTCTTCCTGCGGGCGCTCAGCTCCATTCCCGTCGTCCTGCGCCACTACCGCAGGGAATTACTGCGCCTGATTTCCGACATCACCTGGGGCAACGGATCTCTCATCGTCGGCGGCGGTACGGCGGGCATCATTGTCGTGCTCGGCGCGAGCGGCGGCGCGCTGGTGGGGATCGAGGGCTACAGCGCACTGAAATTGCTCGGCATCGGCCCGGCGACAGGTCTGGTCTCGGCGACCGCGTCCACGCGCGAACTGGCTCCGATCATGGCTTCCATCGCCTTCGCATCCCAGGCGGGCTGCAGATTCACCGCCCAACTCGGCGCCATGCGCATCGCCGAGGAGATCGACGCGATGGAAACACTCGCCATCCGATCCATCCCCTACCTGGTGACCACACGGCTCATGGCCTCGGTGGCCGCCATCGTTCCGCTCTATCTCGTCTGCCTGGCAATGAATTTCGTCGCGGTCGAGCTGGCCATCGGCATCGCGGGCAGCCAATCACCCGGCACCTACGACCACTACTTCCGCATGGTGCTCAGTGCGACCGATGTTGCGTATTCGCTGGCCAAGGCCGTCGTCTTCGTCGTGATCACGACAACCATCCAGTGCTACTTCGGCTATTACTCCGCGGGCGGTCCGGTGGGCGTCGGCATTGCCGCCGGTCGTGCGATGCGCGCCAGCATCACCGTCATGATCTGCGTCAATCTGCTGATGACGCTGGCACTGTGGGGCTTCGACTCGGGAGCACGGATCAGCGGCTGACTGTGCTCATTTACACGCCTCGGGTGGTGGCGGGTTTGCGGCCGTGACGCATCGACACCGCGATCGCCGGCACCGCGAAGATGCGCAGGCGCGATGTGCCCGCGAGGCGACCGGCGTTCTGGGCGGCGGGGTCGTCGGCGTTGTCCGACAGGGTTTCGGCGGTGGACTGGATAGCTTGATCTGCTGTCATGAATTCTTTTCTCCAGCCTTTCGACAGAAACTCTCTTGGACATCGATCGGACCATCAACAAATGGCTGATTTCAAACTCTCCTGCAACCTTTCCATCGGTTCCCACATTTCGGCCGACCCGACAAACGTCCAGCCGGCTTCTGAGGTAATCGAGATCCGTCGAGCGCAGTCATATGGTGGCGCCGCTGGGCGTGTCGTGCCGCGTTTCGACTGCGCTCGGCGAGCGAACTGGACCTACGGTGGCCGCCGGGCGGGCGTAGGCGGCGCGGATCGCGTGCGACGGCCGATACTTCGGCTCAACTATTGAACGCCGAGCAGTCGTGAGAATAGAATTCTCCTAGCATGCGAAGGAGAGTTTCATGCCCAAATGGGATCTGCCCTACCCGCTGTTCGACGCCGACAACCACCTGTACGAGACGAAGGAAGCGCTGACCACCTACCTTCCCAAGCACTATCGAAACGCGGTCAAGTACGTCGAGGTCGACGGTCGCACCAAAATCGCGATCCGCGGCCAGATCAGCGAATACATCCCCAACCCGACCTTCGATGTGGTCGCGCCTCCCGGGGCGATGGAGGAGTACTTCAAGAACGGCAATCCCGATGGCAAGAGCATGCGCGAGATCTTCGGCAAGCCGATCCGCTCGACGCCCGCCTTCCGTGAACCGGCGCCCCGCCTGGAACTGATGAACGAGCTCCAGATCGACCGTGCTCTGATGTTCCCAACCTTGGCCAGTCTGGTCGAGGAGCGCATGAAGGACGATCCAGAGCTGATCCACGCCGTCGTCCATTCGCTCAACCAGTGGCTGCACGAGACCTGGTCGTTCAACTACTCCGACCGCATCTTCACTGTGCCGGTGATCAGCCTGCCTATCGTGGAGAAGGCGATCGAGGAACTGGAGTGGGTCGTCGAGCGCGGCGCCCGGGCGATCCTGGTCCGGCCCGCACCGGTGCCCGGCCTGTACGGACCACGCTCGTTCGCACTGCCCGAATTCGATCCGTTCTGGAAGCGCGTGGTCGAACTCGACGTGCTGGTGACCATGCACTCCTCCGACAGCGGGTATTCCCGCTTCTCCTCCGAATGGGACGGCCACCAGCAGGAAATGCTGCCGTTCGTGACCAACACCTTCAAGATGATCAACGAGTGGCAGCCGATCCGCGACGCGATGGCGTCCTGGGTCTGCCACGGTGCGCTGTTCCGGTTCCCGGAGTTGAAGATCGCGGTCATCGAGAACGGCGCCGAATGGCTGCCCGGACTGCTGGAAACCCTCGCCAAGGTATACAAGAAGGCCCCGCAGGGCTTCCCGGGCGATCCGGTCGAGGCGGTCAAGAAGATCCACGTCAGCCCGTTCTGGGAGGAGGATCTGGTCGCGCTCTCGGATCTCATCGGCGCCGACCACGTGCTGTTCGGATCGGATTATCCGCATCCGGAGGGGCTGGCCGAACCCGCGCGCTACGTCAACGAGATCAAGGATCTCCCCCTGGACGACCAGGCGAAGATCATGGGCGGCAACCTCGCCCGGCTGCTGAACGTGTAGTTGTCCCGTTGCCCGCGTTGCCGTTTGCGGCGCGGGCACCAGGGACTAACCGGCCGTCCGGACCGCCGCCATAGCGCCACCGTCCACGAGCAGGTCGATACCGTTGAGAAAGCTCGCCTGGTCCGACAGCGCGAATGCGACCGCGGCGGCGACTTCGTCCGCGGAACCCCTGCGCCGCAACGGCGTTCGCTGCACGAGCGCCGCCATGCTCGGATGATTGTCGGCTTCCTGGCGGCCCTGCGGAGTATCGATGATGCCGGGTGAGACCGAGCAGATGCGCGCGCCGACCGGGCCGAGGCGCACCGCCTCATGTGCCACGAAGCGGTGCACTCCCCGTTTCGCCCAGCTGTAGGCGAGACCGGGAGCCTCGACGGCGGGGCCGAGCGCATCGTGGATGCGCTCGAGAAACTTCTCGTCGAGCGGATCGTCCACCACGGCGAGCGCGGCCGGGTCCGGCGCGACAGGATCGAGGAGCGGTGCCATCGACGCGAAACACACCATGGCCGTGCCGGTTACGGCCAGCGGCCGCAGCGCCTGCGCGAGCAGCGCCGTCCCGATCAGATCGACGGTGAAGATCCGGCGCCAGTCGCCCATCGTCGGAGAGATACCAGCGGCATGGGCGACAGCTCGCAGTGTGCCGCGCCGATCCACTTGCGCGGCAAGCCGGGCCAGCCCTTCGGCGTCGGTAACGTCGAGTTCCACCGCTTCGACTGCGGCACCGCCATTTTCGGCCAACTGGTCCCGCGCGGCAGCGGCGGCGGCCGCGTCCCGATCCACCAGCAGCAGTACGTCGACCATCTCGGCCAGTCGTTGTGCGCAGGCGTAGCCCATTCCGCGACCCGCGCCGGTCGCGATGCCCACTGTTGTCATGTGTCGCTCCTCGCGGTCGTGGGTGCGGCCCAGCATTGCGCCAGGCTCGATTCCGCGGCCCGGTCGACCAGTTCCACCCGAAAGCCGTCGGCGCCGCGCAGAAATGCGAAGAACAGTTGTCCGTCGGCGCCGGGCCGGGTGGCCTCGGTGACGTACCCGTGCCGCACCAGGTCGGCGGCATCGGCTGCCACATCGTCGGACCAGTACCCGACGTGGTGGAGTCCGGCCGCCCCGGCCGGTTCCCACAGCGTGCCCGCGATGCTGCGCACGATCTCGAGGCGCGGCACGGTCGTGGAGTATCGGCATCTCATTTCCAGGACCACGGCCCGGGTGTCGGGCAGGTCCACCGACACCGGCCCGCCGATCTCCGGCCCCCACTCGTATCCGAGTACCCCCGACAGCGTGGCCACGGTGGCCTCGAAGTCCGCCGCGACGATCCCGATATGGAACTGATCCTCGGCCCTCACGCCACGACCTCCATTCGGCTCGAAATTCCAATAAGAATTGCATTCCGCATCATGAGAAGCATATTCTCATCAAGCGAGAGGAGATGCAATGGCATGGGATTTCGAGACTGACCCGGAGTATCAGAAGAAGCTGGACTGGGCCGACGAGTTCGTGCGGGAGGAAGTCGAACCACTCGATCTGGTCTGGGAGCATGAGCAGTTCGTGCCACTCGAGGGGACACGACGCAAAGCGATCCAACCTCTGAAGGAGGAGGTGCGGCGTCAGGGCCTGTGGGCCACGCATCTGGGCCCGGACCTCGGCGGCCAAGGTTATGGACAGCTGAAACTGGCCCTGCTGAACGAGATTCTGGGCCGCTCGTCGTGGGCACCGATCGTCTTCGGCTGTCAGGCGCCCGATACCGGCAACGCGGAGATCATCGCCCACTACGGGACGGCCGACCAAAAGCAGCGCTACCTGCAGCCACTGCTGGAGGGTGAGCTGTTCTCCAGCTATTCGATGACCGAACCGCAGGCCGGCGCCGACCCGACCCAATTCCAGACCCGGGCGGTGCGCGACGGCGACGACTGGATCATCAACGGCTGGAAGTACTTCTCCTCCAACGCCAGAACCGCCGCATTCCTGATCGTGATGGCGGTGACGAATACGGACGTCAGCCCTTACAAGGGCATGTCGATGTTCCTGGTGCCTGCCGACACCCCGGGCATCAATATCGTGCGCAACGTCGGCCTCTACGGCGAGCCGATGAACGACGGCAGCCACGCATTGATCCACTACGAAAACGTGCGCGTGCCCGCCGAATCCCTGCTCGGCGGCGAGGGCCAGGCCTTCGTCATCGCGCAGACCCGCCTCGGCGGCGGCCGCATCCACCATGCGATGCGCACCATCGGGCTCGCGCAGAAGGCCATCGACATGATGTGCGAGCGGGCCCTGTCGCGTACCACCGCGGGCAGCAGGCTGGCCGATAAGCAGTTCGTACAGGGCTATATCGCCGACTCCTACGCCCAGCTGGCCCAGTTCCGGCTGTTCGTACTGCACACCGCCTGGAAGATCGACAAGTACAACGACTACAAGAAGGTCCGCAAGGACATCGCCACGGCCAAGATCGTCATGCCGACGGTGCTGCACGATATCGCCTGGCGCGCAATGCAAGTGCACGGAGCCCTGGGCACCACCAACGAGATGCCGTTCTTCCGGATGATTCACGGAGCCGGTGTCATGGGGCTGGCCGACGGGCCGACCGAGGTGCACAAGACCACCGTGGCCAAGCAGGTGCTGCGCGACTACGAGCCCACCGACGGCATGTGGCCCACCGAATGGATTCCCGGAAAGCAGGAAGCCGCCCGGGCGAAGTTCGCCGAATATCTCGAGCACGAAGTAGGGAACCAGTGAGCATCGATACCACCCGGCTCGCCGATTGGATGGACGGCCAGGGCCTGCCCGGTAAGGGCGAACCCCTCGAAACCCGCTTCCTGTCCGGCGGCACCCAGAACGAGATCTATCAGATCCGCCGCGGCGAACACGTCAGCGTTCTGCGCATCCCACCTGCCGAGGCGCCCGCCGAACGGGATGCGGGCATTCTGCGCGAGTGGCGGATCATCGAGGCCCTCGACGGCACCGATGTCCCGCATACCGCCGCCGTCGGAGTCTGCACCGACTCCGACGTGCTCGGCCGCACCTTCTACCTGATGGGCTTCGTCGACGGCTGGTCGCCGATGGACCATCGCGGCGTCTGGCCGGAGCCGTTCGACTCCGACCTGCAGGCGCGGGCCGGACTCGGCTACCAGCTGGCCGAGGGAATCGCATTGCTGTCCAAGGTGGATTGGCAGGCGAAGAGCCTGCAGGATCTGGGCCGTCCGGACGGCTACCACGAGCGACAGGTATCGCGGTGGTTGAGCTTCTACGACAAGATCGATGGCGCGCGCACGCTCGACGGCATGGACGTGGCCACCGAATGGCTGCGCACCCACCGCCCGCTGGACTACATTCCCGGCTTGATGCACGGCGACTACCAGTTCGCCAATGTGATGTTCCAACACGGCGGACCGGCGCGGCTCGCGGCGCTGGTGGACTGGGAGATGGGGACGGTCGGCGATCCGAAGCTCGATCTGGGCTGGATGCTGCAGGGGTGGCCGGAAGACACCAGCGACCCGGCGGTTGCCACCAAGGGCTACGCCAATATGCAGTACATGCCCTCGCGTGACCAGATGCTCGCGCACTACGCACAGGTCTCGGGACGCCAGGTCGACGATATCGACTACTACCTGATCCTGGCCAAGTGGAAGCTGGCCATCGTGCTCGAGCGCGGTTTCCAGCGCGCCAAGGGTGACGTCAAGCTGGCGGCGTTCGGACCGATCGTGGTCGACACCATGCGCGCCGCCGCCGAATTGGCCGAGAGTACGGAGTACAAGTCATGAGCGAAGCGGAGTTCGTACTCGACCGGCTCGGCCCGGTCATGGTCGTCCGGCTCAACCGTCCGGATGCACGAAATGCGTTGACCGGCACCATGATGCGCGGGATCGGCGCGGCGATCATCGCGGCCGAGGCCGATCCGCTGGTGCGGGTCGTCGTGCTCACCGGCACCGGTGATCGCGCCTTCTGCTCGGGAATGGATCTGCGCGCCTTCGCCAGCGGCGAAGACTTCGGCAAGGGCGCGGAAGCCGAGGCCTACGGGCGGCTGGCCAAGGGGCAGGTGAGTGTCCCGGTGATCGGCGCGGCCAATGGGAGCGCCGTCGGCGGCGGACTGGAACTACTGCTGGGCTGCGATCTGATCGTGGCGTCCGCGGCGGCGAAATTCGGCTTCCCCGAGGTCAAGCGGGGACTCTTCGCCGGTGGCGGCGGCACCTTCATCGGCACCCGAATCCCGCTCGGCATCGCACTCGAACTGCTACTGACCGGTGATCTCGTCGACGCGGAGCGCGCCGAGCGGATCGGTCTGGTGAACGCGGTGGCCGAACCGGATGCCGTGTTCTCGACCGCGCTGGCCTTGGCCGAGCGGATCGCCGCAAACGCACCACTCGGGCTGGCCGCTTCGAAAGAGCTGGCCCGCCTTGCGGTTTCGGACGCAGACGCGGCCACCGATCAACTCGGCAAGTGGCAGGCGTTGGTATTCGGCAGCGAAGACGCTAGGGAGGGCGCCCGCGCCTTCGCCGAGAAGCGCACGCCGAACTGGCGAGGGCGGTGAGATGCGCGCGGTGATCTGCCCGGCCTACGGGCCGCCGGAGGTCGTGCGCATCGAAGACCGTGCGGCGCCCGCACTCGAATCGGGACAGGTTCGAGTGCGCGTCGGCGCGGCCGCGGTCAATTTCCCGGACGTCCTGGTGATCGCGGGCGAATATCAGATCAAGGTGCCGACACCGTTCGTGCCCGGCAGCGAATTCGCCGGTGCGATCACCCAGACCGCCGACGACGTCACCGAATTCGTCATCGGTGACCGAGTCACCGGCACCGGGATCGTCGGGGCGTTCGCGGAAGAGGCCACCGTGCCCGCCGCCGGACTCGGCCGCATTCCCGACGGAGTCGACGACCACTGTGCGGCCGCGTTCGGCGTCGCATATCGGACGGCGTATCACACACTGCGGTCGGTGGCCCGAGTGCGGCCCGGGGACCGGCTGCTCGTACTCGGGGCCGGTGGCGGAGTCGGGCTTGCGGCGGTGCAACTCGGTGTGCATTTGGGCGCCGAGGTCACCGCCGTCGCGTCCTCCAACGAAAAGCTCAGTGCCGCAGCAGCTTACGGCGCCACCGGACTGATCGACCACACCAGCGGTGACCTGCGCGCGGCGCTGAAGCAAGCGCTGCCCGACGGCGCTCACGTCGTCGTCGACCCGGTCGGCGGGCGACTGTCCGAGCCCGCACTGCGGTCGCTGTGCCGCGGCGGGCGGTTCGTCACCGTCGGCTTCGCTTCCGGCGAAATTCCGCGAATTCCGCTGAATCTGGTGCTGGTCAAGGGAATACAGGTACTCGGCTTTCAATTCCAGGATCTGGATCCCGTCGAATTCCGCCGCAACGAGGACGAATTGCGGGAGCTGCTGACCACCGGCCGGGTACTTCCGCATATCAGCGCGGTGTATCCGCTTACCGAGGCTGCCATCGCACTACGGCGCGTCGCCGATGGGCAGGTCGTCGGCAAAATCCTGCTCGATATGAAGGCGTAGTCCGACGCAGCGGAACCTGTTGACCACCAACTCGAGTCACGCTGACCAGGTCGACGACCTAATCGAGACGTAGTGGTGCCGCAGCGCATCCGACCACGACCGGATCACTGTAGGCAAGATCTGCGTCGAAGCGGCCGTACTCGTGGGCGATGCGCCCCTTAACGGAAGAACCACGTGGGCACCGTCATTGACAACCTCCAGTGCGGTCAGTGCGTGCTACGCGAAGAGGTCATCGATGGACTCAGCCCCGAGGGCGCGATCAAACCAGGCGGCCAGCCGGTCGTGATCTGTGCATGAACCGATTCGGGCACGCGCATCGTCGGTTACCGCAATCCCACGCAGTTCCAACAGCCGCAAGATGGATTTGGCCTCACCCCGGGCCTTACCTTCAGCGCGAACTTCCTGCCAGTATTCGGACCGGAGGAACCACGTGGGCACCGTCATCAACAACCCCCTGTGCGGTCAGTGCGTCCTACGTGAAGAGGTCATCGATGGAGTCGGCCTTGACCGCCCGGTCGAACCAAACAGCCAGTTGGTCGAGATCCGTGCTGGTGGCGATTCGGGCGCGCACATCGTCGGGTACCGCAATCTCACGGACTTCCAAGATCAGGACGATATCTTCGGCACGAGTCATCGCACGGGCCTCCGCACGGACTTCCTGCCAGTATTCAGAACGAAGGAACCACGTGGGCACCGTCATCAACGACCCCTGTGCAATAGCTGCGTCCTACGCGAGAAGGTCATCGATGGAGTCAGCCCCGAGGGCGCGATCAAACCAGGCGGCCAGTTGGTCGTGATCTGTGCATGAACCGATTCGGGCACGCGCATCGTCGGGTACCGCAATCCCACGCAGTTCCAACAGCCGCAAGATGGATTTGGCCTCACCTTTGGCCTCACCTTTGGCCTCACCTTCAGCACGGACTTCCTGCCAGTATTCGGAACGGAAGAACGAGGTATCCACGGCCATCAACTGCCTCCAGGTCTGTCCGGCCGGGCCTTTGCCCAATCCGAGTGCGGTTAGTTCGGTGAAGATCACGCGGTCGTCGGGATTATCGATGCTGTGCAGTGCGGTGGCCAGCGTGTTCATTATGTCACCGATGACGGAATCGTCGTCAGCATGTGTGATTGCCGAGAGCGTCGCCAACGGAACGTCTTTGATGGCTGTCTCCAGGTCGACCACTGCGGGAACATTGTCCGGGCCGAATACCAGTGGGTGAACGGTGAGACTGGTCCACTGCGGTGGGCCGATAGTGAGTGGCCCACGGGCCCACGCGGCCGTGGAAGTGTCCTGGCAGACGACCAGCAGCACAGGGTGCAGCCGGTATTTAGCGTGCAGGTGCGCCAAGTAGTACGCCCAGGCGCTTGGCTTCTTCCTGTCCTCATGCCCCTGAGCTTCGACGAGCAGCAGGAACGCTCCTTCCGCGGTCTCCACGCGCAGCAAGGTATCGACGCGGCGCTCCAGCGGGTCGATCTCCGTAAGATCGGTCGGCAGCAACGCGACATCGATCGGATCCGGAAATGGCAGTCCCAGATCACGGATCGTACGGGCGAATACACCCGGGTCCTGTCGGAACAGGTGGTGCATAGCCTCGTGCTGGGAGCTGACCATGCGCGCGAAGGTACTGGAAAAGATCGCAAATATGTTCGATCAGGCGATATCGGTCCAGAATCGCCGGAATAGCTTGGGACACACCCGATGTCGTCCCGTGTGGCGCCTCGGCGATTCCCCGGGACGCCACCGCACAGCTACCGGACAGATCCACACATCTCAGAAACTCACCCCACCGGCAGCAGATCCGCGGCCAGGTGATCCTGGGTTTCACTGCAGCGGAACATCTCCACATCCTCGAGCAGGTCGACCGGTTGTCCCACCGCCGCAAGTGCCCGTGCCTTGAACGCTCGCGCGGCCACGCTCAGCCGGTGCTGCACTCCCTCGGTCCGGCAATCGAGTTCACTCGGACAGGCGGCACCCCACACCGTCACTTCGAACGACCGGTCCTCGATATTCTTCAGCACCCCCTGACGGACCCGCGGATCGGATTCGAAAAGCTCTGCGGCGATTGCCATTCCGTTCGGCCACACGCCCGCATCCGATAGCGATGCCATCGAGGTCTCCAGATCCAGCACGGTTGCCCCGAGGATCCGCAGCGGTCGGATATCGGCGACGTCGCCCACGCAGACAGTCACCTCCCACCCGGCCATCGCCCGGTCGAATAGCCAACCTCCCGAGTACCGCACCACATCGGCGATATCGGGAGCGATGACCGCCAGCCGATATCTCAGAGGGTGCTTGCGGGCATGAGCTCGCGCTCGAGCGAGCGGACGTACTCCGTGAATACCCGGTTCAGTGGTATCGAGGGGTCGAGCAGCCATGAGGTTTCCATCCCGTTGAGAAATGCGACTATCTCCACAGCCTTGACGGCAGGGTCCAGATCGGTGCGGTATCGGCCGGCGCGCTGACCGCGTCGGATGCCGCCGGCAATGGTGGCGACGGCGGCTCGGTACCGACCGAGCAGGCGATCGTGCAGGGGCGCGTCCGGGTCGAGATTCTCGACGAGCAGCACGGTGAACATGCCGACCAGATCCGGCGAGCGCCGAAACCGGTCGACGACGTTCTCGAGTTGCTCGATCAGATCGCGACGGCGGTCGGAATGGAGTTCGTCGTCGGTGTCGCGAGCCTCGAGTACCGCATGCAGCAGCTGTTCCTTGGACTCGAAGTGATGCAGCACCCCGGCCGTACTGACCCCGGCCTCCCGCGCGATCTGCGCCAGCGTCGTATTACGCCAGCCGTTGCGCGTGAGCAGTCGCTGTGCGACGGCGAGAATCTGCAGCTTGCGGTACTCGCCTTTGGCGAGCAACGTCTCATATGGACGCGGGGTACCGCTTTCGGGATCGGACACCGAACTCCTTCGTTCGATCAACCTACTTAAGACACAGTAGGTTGGTTCCGAGACTGTGACAAGGGTCTCAGGTGGCCCACTTTTTGCGCTGGATCACAGGCCGAGAGATTTGGCTATGATCATTTTCATCACCTCACTGGTACCGGCATAAATGCGGGCGACACGCGCATCGGCGTAGAGCCGGGCGATCGGATATTCCGTCATGTAGCCGTAGCCGCCGAACAGTTGCAGGCAGCGATCGACCACCCGCGCCTGCACCTCGGTGCAGAACAGCTTGACCCGCGCGGCATCAGCACCCGAGAGCTGCCCCTCGACCAATTCCAGCACCGCACGATCGACCATGGTCTGGGCCGCCTCCACCTCCGTCGACAGCGCGGCCAGCTCGAATTTCGTGTTCTGGTAGGCCGCCACCGGCTGGCCGAAAACCTTGCGCTGCTGCACATATTCGATGGTGGCGGTGATCGCGGACCTGGCCTGCGCCACCGATCCGACGGCGACCGTTATCCGCTCCTGGGCGAGGTTGTGACCGAGATAGGCGAACGCCTGCCCCTCCGCGCCGAGCCGGTTCGTCACCGGCACGCGCACATTGTCGAATGCCAACTCCACCGTGTCCTGCACCTTGCAGCCCAGCTTGTCCAGGACCCGGCCCTTGGTGAATCCGGTTCGGCCGCTTTCCACCACGATCAGGCTCAGGCCCGCGCGCCGGTTGTCCGGATCCGACGAGGTGCGTGCCACCACGATCACCAGATCCGCGAGCAGACCACCGGTGATGAATGTCTTTGCGCCGTTGAGTATGTACTCTTCGCCGTCGCGAACCGCGGTGGTGCGCACACCGGCCAGATCAGAGCCGGTGCCCGGCTCGGTCATGGCGATCGCGGTCAGCAGCTTGCCGCCGGCCAGACCCGGAAACCAGCGCTCGCGTTGTTCGGCGTCGGCGTATTCCAAGAAGTAGGGCAGGATCACGTCGATCTGGGTGCGGACGGTACTGAGCGTGACGAGCGCGCGGTAGGCCTCCTCCTGCAGCACGGCATTGAACCGGTAGTCCCGCATGCCGCCGCCCCCGTATTCCTCGGGGATCGCAGTACCGAGCAAGCCGAGTTCGCCCATCCGCTCGAAGATTTCGCGCGGCATCTGCCCGGCCCGCTCCCAGTCCGGGTAGTGCGGCACCACCTCCTTATCGATGAATTCGCGGGCCAGCTGCCGGAATGCCTCGTGGTCTGCGGTGAAAATGTCTCGGCGCACGGTCGGCTCCTTCAGTGCACGAGTTCGACGACGGTGGCGTTGGCGGTGCCGCCGCCCTCGCACATGGTCTGCAGGCCATAGCGAATTCCGTTGTCGCGCATGTGGTGGATCATCCGGGTCATCAGCACGGCGCCGGATCCGCCGAGCGGGTGGCCCAGCGCGATCGCGCCGCCCAGCGGATTGAGCAGGTCCGGGTCGGCGCCGGTTTCGGCCAGCCACGCCAGCGGGATCGGGGCGAAGGCCTCGTTCACCTCGAAGACACCGACCTCGGACAGATCGATACCGGCCTTGCGCAATACCTTCTCGGTGGCCGGGATCGGACCGGTCAGCATGAGCACCGGATCGGCACCGGTGACCGCACCGGCGCGATAACGCACCAGCGGCGTGAGCCCCAGCTCGCGCGCTTTTTCCGGGGTCGTCACCAATAGCGCCGCGGCGCCGTCGGAGATCTGCGACGAGTTACCGGCATGGATAACGCCATCGACCTGGAAGGCGGGTTTCAGCCCGGCCAGTTTCTCGACCGTGCTGCCGGGCCGGATGCCCTCGTCGGCGATTACCGTCCCGGAATCGGTTGCGACGGGGACGATCTGCTCCTCGAACGCGCCGCGGTCCTGGGCGGCGGCGGCCCGTTCGTGCGACAGCACCGAGAACTCGTCGAGCCGGGTGCGGTCGAAACCCCATTTCTGCGCGATCAATTCGGCGGAAATGCCCTGGTTGAACGAGAAATCGTCATAGCGGGCAAGAGCTTTCGGGCCGTAGGGCATGCCGTCGGCGCGCGCGGCACCCAGCGGCACCCGGCTCATCACCTCGACGCCGCCCGCGACCACGACCTCCTGCGCACCGGACGCCACCGCCTGCGCCGCGAAATCCAGGGCCTGCTGGCTGGATCCGCAGGCCCGGTTCACCGTGGTGCCCGGAATGGTTTCCGGCCAGCCCGCGGCGAGCACCGCGTAGCGCCCGATATTGCTGGACTGGTCGCCGACCTGGGAGACACAACCCCAGATGACGTCGTCGATGACCGCCGGGTCGATGCCCGTGCGGCCCGCCAGCGCATTGAGCACGATCGCCGACAGATCGGCGGGATGCGTACCCGACAGTCCGCCATTGCGTTTGCCGATCGCGGTCCGCACCGCTGCGGCGATGACTACCTCACGCATCTGCTGTACTCCCGTTTTCGGACCGGTCCGCGCCGCGAACCGGTGGTCTGTGCACGGTCCAGCGACCGTCGAACTGCGGTTCTCGTTTCTCGGCGAAGGCCGCGAATGCCTCCGGGGCGTCCGAGGTGGCGAAATTGAGGCCCTGCGCGGCGGCCTCCCCGGCGAGCGCTTCGCGCAGGGTGTGATCGGCACCCGTGTTGAGCAGGGCCTTGGTTTGTGCCAGCGCCACCGGCGGGCCTGCCGCCAGCCGCGCGGCGAGATCGGTTACGTAGGAGTCGATTTCGTGCTCGGGAACCACCCAGGTCACCAGATTCAGTTCCCGCGCCTGTTCGGCATCGATCATTTCGCCCAGCAATGCCAACCGCTTGGCCTGTTGCAGCCCGATCAGTTTCGGTAGCAGCCACGAGCCGCCCAGATCCAGCGAAAGGCCGCGGCGGGCGAAGATCTGCGAGAAACGGGATTCGGGCGTGGCGACCACCAGATCGCAGCCGAGCGCCAGATTCCATCCGGCGCCGACGGCAACGCCGCTCACCTTCGCGACCGTCGGCATCGGCAGCTCGTGCAGCAGCAACGCCACATCGGTCAATGCCCGCATGCGATAGACCGGATGCCCGTTATCGGGCACCGAAATGTCGGCGCCGGAACAGAACGCACCACCGGCCCCGGTGAGCACCAGTGCGCGCACGGTGCGATCGGACGCAGCGGCCCGCAGCGCATCCGCCAGCGCCTGCCACAGTTCGGCATCGATCGCGTTCTTGCGAGCAGGCCGATTCAGGGTCACGGTGCGTACGCCGTCACGATCCTCGGTCAGCAGCGACCTCAGCATGCCCGCTCCGCGGGTTGCCGATATGCCGGACCGATCGCGCTCACCGCGCGAAGTTCGGCGATTTCCGCACCGCCGCAGCCGATTTCGGCCAGCACGGCGTCGGTGTGCTCGCCGAGTCCGGGGACCGCGCCCATGGGCGGATCGAAACCGTCGACAATGGCCGGTGGCAGCAGCGACGGGATCGGGCCGGACGGGGTGTCGATGTTGCGCCAGCGATCGCGGGCCGACAGCTGCGGGTGAGCGATGACCTCGCTGGGCAGGTTGTAGCGCGAGTTGCCGATCCCGGCGGCGTCGGCGAGCTCTTGAATCCGCGCGAGATCGTGTCGGGCGCACCAGGATCCGATGGCCTCATCGAGGACGTCGCGCCGCTTACAGCGGTCCGGATTGGTGCGCAGGCCCTCGTCCTCGGCCAGGTCGGGGCGGTCGATGATGTCGCGGGCCAGCCGCTGCCACTCCCGATCGTTGGTGGTGCCGATCACCACGGTCTGTCCGTCCGCGGTGCGGTAGGCGCCATAGGGCGCGACCGCCGCCGAGCTCATGCCCAGCGGTTGCATATCTATTCCGGAGTGCCTGGCGTAGGTGAGGTGATAGCCCATCACATCGGCCATGGTGTCGAACAGGCTGACCGCGATCGTCGCGCCCGCATCCGATCCCCGGCGCTGCCGTCCGCACAGCGATGCCAGAATCGACAGCGCCGCATACTGTCCGGTGATGACATCGGCCATCGGCGGGCCCGGTTTCGCCGGGGCACCCGGATATCCGGTCACCGCGCACACCCCCGATTCGGCCTGCACCAGCAGGTCGTAGGCGCGCTTGTGCGACAGCGGCCCACCCGAACCGAATCCGTCGATCGATACCGCGATCAGATCCGGGTGCCGCTCGGCCAGATCCGCCGGCGCGAGACCGAGCCGGTCGGTCGCACCGGGTGCCAGATTCGATACCAGTACCTCGGCCCGATCCAGCAAGCGATGCAGAATCGCCACGCCCGCAGGCGTTTTCAGATCGAGGGTCACCGATTCCTTGCCGCGGTTGACCCAGACGAAATGCGCCGCCTGCCCCTCGACCACATCGTCGTAATACCGGGCGAAGTCGCCGCCGTCCGGATTTTCGATCTTGATCACGCGGGCGCCGAAATCGGCGAGTGTGCGGGTGCACATCGGCGCCGACACCGCCTGTTCCAGGGCGACGACGGTGATACCCGCCAATGGTCCCTGCGCCGTATCCGGCATCACATCACCATGCCGCCGTCCACCGGCAGCACCTGCCCGGTGACGAACGAGGCGGCATCGGAGGCGAGGAAGACGAAGGCACCGGCCACCTCCGCGGGATCGGCCCAGCGCCGCAACGGAATTCGGTTCAGCATCTGCGCCGCGAACTTGTCACCGGTGCGAATGGTCTCGGTCATCGGCGTGGCCGCCAGCGGCGCCAGCGCGTTCACCAGGATGTTCTTGCGCGCCAATTCGCGAGCAAGGGATTTGGTGATGCCGATGATGGCCGCCTTGGCCGCGGAGTAGTTGACCTGCCCCAGCGTGCCGACCAGCCCGGCCGACGAGGTGACGTTGATGATGCGCCCGGTGCCGTCGGTCGGCAGGTAAGGCAAGGCCGCCTGCGAGCAGTTGAAGGTGCCCAGCGTGTGGATCTCGAACAGGCGCCGCATCGAGTCGACACTGGTGTCGGCGAACATGTGCGGATCGGTGACCCCGGCGTTGTTCACCACGATATGCAGTGTGCCGTCGGCCAATTCGGCCGCCTTGGCCGCGGCGGCGTCGGCGGCCGCCCGATCGGACACGTCGAGAGCGAAGCTCGCCGCGCTGCCACCGTTTCCGATGATCTTCTCGGCGACGGCCGCGGCCGCGTCCGCATCGACATCGGTGACCAGCACCGCCGCGCCCTGCGCGGCGAGGGCCTGGGCCACCGCGGAGCCGATGCCGCCCGCCGCGCCGGTGACCATTGCGGCCCGCCCGGTCAGCTCGAAAAGTCCGTTCTTGGCTGCCATTCGGTAATTTCCTGCCTCTGCTAATAGCTTCTGGGTAGGCCCAGCGTGTGGGAGCCCAGGTAGTTCAGAATCATTTCCTGGCTGATCGGGGCGATCCGCATGACGCGGGATTCCCGGAAATAGCGGGATACGTTGTATTCCTCGGCGTAACCCATACCGCCGTGGGTCTGCAGCGCCCGGTCGGCCGCGGTGAATCCCGCGTCGGCGCACAGATATTTGGCGGTATTCGCCTCGCGTCCGCACGATTTCCCGTTGTCGTAGAGCCAGGTTGCCTTGCGCAGCACCAATTCCGCGGCATCCAGGTGGGCCAGCGAATCGGCGAGTGGGAATTGGATGCCCTGGTTCATGCCGATCGGCCGACCGAATACCACGCGCTCCTTGGCGTATTTCGTGGCCCGGTCGAGTGCGACCCGTCCCAGCCCGAGCGCCTCGGCGGCGATCAGCATGCGCTCGGGATTCAGGCCGTCGAGCAGATAGCTGAATCCCTTGCCCTCCTCCCCCACTCGATCCTCGACCGGTACGCGCAGCCCGTCGATGAACACCTCATTGGAGGTGACGGCATTGCGGCCCATCTTCGTGATCGGCCGGATATCGACGTGCGCGCGATCGAGGTCGGTGAGGAACAGCGTCATGCCGTCGGTCTTCTTGGTGACCTCGTCGTAGCGCTGGGTGCGGGTCAGCAGCAGGATCTTCTCCGACTCCATCGCCTTGGAGATCCATACCTTGCGGCCGTTGACGACATAGTGGTCGCCATCGCGGCGCGCGAAGGTGGTGATGTGGGTGGTGTCCAGGCCCGCACCGGGTTCGGTGACGCCGAAGCACACGTGCAGATCACCGGTGGCGATGCGCGGCAGCGTCCGCTGTTTCAATTCCGCGGACCCGTGCACGATCACGGGATGCATGCCGAAGATCGACATGTGGATCGAGCTGGCGGCATTCATACCACCGCCCGATCGGGACACCTCCTCGGCCAGCAGCGTGGCCTCGGTGATGCCCAACCCGTGTCCGCCGTATTCCTCCGGGATGGTGATGCCCAGCCAGCCGCCCTCGGCGATGGCGTTGTAGAACTCGGTCGGGAATTCGTGTGCCTGGTCCTTTTCCATCCAGTACTGGTCGTCGAACTTGCGGCACAGTTCGGCGACCGTGCTGCGGATCAGCTGCTGATCCTCGGTGAGTTCGAAATTCATGCCTCCGACGTTCGTGTCGTCGCGCACCGGCAAACCCTTTCAGTCCGAGGCTGGCAGCGCTTTGGCGGCCTTGAGGGTCATCGCGGTCCCGTTGCAGGTCAGCTCGCCGGTGCCCGAACTGGTGCACAGCAGCTCGACGGTCTCCGCGGCGTCGACATAGCGTTTCCCGATCAACGTGACCGCATCGGCCCCAGCTGATTTCCCGGGCGGGGCCGAGGCCGCGGGCACCATGGGCGCGCCACCGCACGCGATTTCCGGCCGAGCGTCGGCGGGTGCCCGGACCACCACCACCCGCGTGCCGCATACGGTGCTGGCGAACTGTTCACCGGGACGAATCGGCGCCGTCATGGTGAATCTCCTTTCCGCTCAGGCGATCCCCGAGCCGATCGCATCGAAGGACCGACGGAACACGCATTTCGTCGCGCTCTCGCTATTGGAAAACTATATTCTCTTTCTTGGAGAATCAACATCTGATCGGAAGATGAGCATGACTGAGCAGCGACGAGCACGGGCAATCGCCATGACCGCCACCGAACGCGACGCCTTCCTGCAGAGCCAGCCGATCTGCCGGGTCGCCACCCTCGGCCCCGGCGGACACCCCCATACGAGCCCACTGTGGTTCGCCTGGGACGGCACGGCCCTGTGGCTCAACTCGCTGGTGCACAGCCAGCGATGGACCGATATCACCCGGGATCCACGGATCAGCGCGATCGTCGACGACGGCGGAACCGACTTCCTGCAGCTGCGCGGCGTCGAACTGCGCGGACACGTCGAAGTGGTCGGCGAAACGCCGCGCACCGGTACACCGGTCGAGGAGCTCACCGAACCGGAGCGGCTGTTCGCCGACAAGTACATGGGCGGGCAGCCGTTTCGGTACGACGGCCGCCACGGCTGGCTGCGGTTGACCCCGGACCACGTCGTGAGCTGGGACTTCGCCCGATTACAACGCCGACGTTGACTATCGCATCCGTCCATGGAAATCTAGTATCCAAATTTGGAGAATCTAATTCTCATGAGAGGAGGACAGGAATGCGTCTGCCGCCGTTGCCCGCCGACCAATGGGACGACCGGACCCGCGACGCCTTCAAGGGGCTACTGCCGCGCGCGATCCGCAACGCGGAAGGGGCAGGCCCCGCGATGGGACCGCTGGCCCGGCATCCGGACCTGACCGAGGCCTATCTCGGATTCAGCGTCTACCTGCTGTTCCGGTCCACGCTGCCGCCTCGGGTGCGCGAGTTGACGATCCTGCGGGTCGCCCACCGGCGCGGCTGTGCCTACGAGTGGGCCCATCATCTACGGCTCGGCCAAGATGCCGGACTGACCCTCGACGAGATCGAGGCCGTCACCCGCGGCGAGGCCGCCGACGACTTCGACCGCCTCGTCCTCACCGCCGTCGACGAACTCGACGACAAATCCGAACTGTCCGACCAGACCTGGGCGGCACTTGCCGAACGACTCGATGAAAAGCAGCGCATGGACCTGGTTTTCACGGTCGGCGGCTACATCCTGCTGGCCATCGCGCTCAACACCTTCGGCGTACAGCCCGACCCTGAAAGGTAAATCCCTTGCCACACTTCACCAAACCGACGGCGGGCAGCTGGACGGAGAACTATCCCGAGCTCGGCACCGAGATGGTCGACTTCACCGACTCGACCGATCCCCAGTTCTACAAGGATGAGCAGGAAGCCATCTTCAAGAAGAGCTGGCTCAATGTCGGCCGGGTGGAGCGGTTGCCCCGTGTCGGCAGCTATTTCACCAGGGAGCTGGCCTGCGTCAACGCCTCGATGATCATCGTCAAGGACCACGATCAGCAGGTGCGGGCCTACTACAACATCTGCAGGCACCGCGGCAACAAACTGGTCTGGGACGACTTCCCGGGCGAGGAGACCGCCGGTAGCTGCCGGCAGTTCACCTGCAAATACCACGCTTGGCGCTACAGCCTCGAGGGCGAGGCCACCTTCGTCCAGCAGGAGAAGGAATTCTTCGACCTGGACAAGAGCAAGTTCGGGCTCAAGGCCGTGCGCTGCGAGGTGTGGGAAGGCTTCATCTTCATCAACCTCGACGACAACGCCCAGCCACTGGAGCAGTACCTCGGCGCATGGGCGAAAGGCCTGGAGGGCTACCCCTTCCACGAGATGACCGAGGTCTACAGCTACAAGGCCGAGATCGGCAGCAACTGGAAGCTGTTCATCGATGCCTTCGCCGAGTTCTACCACGCACCGGTGCTGCATATGAAGCAGGCGGTCAAGGACGAGGCCGACAAGCTGCTCAATGTCGGCTTCGAGGCACTGCACTACGAGTGCTGGACCCCGCATTCGATGGTGTCCTCATGGGGCGGTATGGCCCCGCCCAAGGACATCAATATGGTCAAGCCGATCGAGCGAGAGCTGCGCAGCGGCCTGTTCGGTCCGTGGGAGCGACCCGATATCGAGGGTCTGGATCCGCTGCCGTCCGGAGTCAACCCCGCCGGCCACAAGGCCTGGGGCATCGACGAATTCGAGGTCTTCCCCAACTTCGGCATCCTCATCTGGGCGCCGGGCTGGTACCTGACCTACCACTACTGGCCGACCGCGGTGAACAAGCACATCTTCGAGGCGAATCTGTACTTCGTGCCGTCGAAGAGCGCGCGCGAACGTCTCGGCAAGGAACTGGCTGCGGTGACGTTCAAGGAATACGCGCTGCAGGACGCCAACACCCTCGAAGCGACTCAGACCATGCTCGAGACCGGTGTGGTCACCGAATTCCCGCTCAACGACCAGGAGGTGCTGCTGCGCCACCTGCACCTCACCGTCCAGAAGATCGTCAAGGAGTACCGCGATGCCCGAAACAACTGAGAAAGCGCTGCCCGCCGAATTCGCCGACCTGGACCGGTTTTCGGACTGGATCCTGGCCACCGAGCCCGAGCGTTACGCCAAGCGGCTGGCCTCCTCGATGGAGGAAATGCAGGACCTGTACGACACCGTCTTCCCGCGCCTGCAGGCGGGGCTGGACTACTGCGACAAGTTCGAGTGGTCCGATCTGCCCGATGACGCCCGGCACCTGTTCCACCTGCTGCAGTCGCTGGTGATGGTGTCGTTCCCGATCGAGGTGTGGAAGCAGGCGCGGGTGCCCGACTCCGGCGCCGCCTACCTCGACGTGATCAAGGAGCCGGTGGTCTAACCCATGCTGACACTGAAGGCGGCCGGTCTACTCGATATCGACACCGGCGAGATAATCCGACCCGGCATCGTTCGCATCGACGGCGATCGGATCGTCGGCCTCGGCGCGACCGCGGACGACGCCGACGAGGTCATCGATCTCGGTGATGTGGTGCTGCTGCCCGGCCTGATGGATATGGAGGTCAACCTCCTGATGGGCGGGCGCGGCGAGACCGGCCTGGCCTCCAGTGTGAAAGACGATCCGGCACTGCGCATGCTGCGTGCGGTGGGCAATGCCCGCCGCACGCTGCGGGCCGGTTTCACCACCGTGCGCAACCTCGGACTGTTCGTGAAGACCGGCGGCTATCTGCTGGATGTAGCGCTCGGCAAGGCGATCGACGCGGGCTGGATCGAGGGTCCGCGGATCGTCCCGGCGGGCCACGCGATCACACCCACCGGTGGCCACCTGGATCCGACCATGTTCTCCGCCTTCGCGCCCGACGTGCTGAAGCTGACCCTCGAGGAGGGCATCGCCAACGGCGTCGACGAGGTGCGCAAGGCGGTGCGCTACCAGATCAAGCACGGCGCGCAGCTGATCAAGATCTGCGTCTCCGGTGGCGTCATGTCGCTCACCGGAGCACCTGGGGCGCAACACTATTCGGATGAGGAGCTGCGCGCGATCGTCGACGAGGCGCATCGGCGCGGGCTCAAGGTCGCCGCCCACACGCACGGGGCGGAGGCGGTCAAACATGCCGTCGACGCCGGAATCGACTGCATCGAGCACGGCTTCCTCATCGACGACGAGGCGATCAAGATGATGGTGGCGGCGGGCACCTGGCTGGTGCCGACCACCCGGCTCGCCGATGCGATGGATGTGTCCAAGGCGGATCCGGCCTTGCAGGCCAAGGCCGCCGAGATGTTCCCGAAGGCCCGCACCTCGGTCCGGGCGGCCTACGAGGCCGGGGTGAAGATCGCCGTCGGCACGGACGCACCGGCGATCCCGCACGGCCGCAACGCCGACGAATTGGTGGCGCTGGTCGATCGCGGCATGAGCCCTATCGATGTGCTGCGCGCGGCCACCGTGCGCGCGGCCGAACTGATCGATGTCATCGACCGCGGGCGGCTGGCCGAGGGACAGCTGGCCGACATCATCGGCGTGCCGGGAGATCCGTTGCGCGACATCACCGTCACCCAGAACGTGCGGTTCGTCATGAAAGGCGGCAAGGTTCATGTCCAGAAATGATGATCTGCTGGAGATCCAGCAGCTGCTGGCCCGCTACGCGGTGACGATCACCAAGGGCGACATCGATGGCCTGCTCGCGGTATTCACCCCCGACGGCACCTACAGCGCATTCGGCGACACCTATACCCTCGACCTGTTCCCGGAGCTGGTCGCGGCCGCGCCGAAGGGGCTGTTCCTCACGGGCACACCGGTTCTCGATATCGACGGTGACACTGCCGCGGGCACCCAGCCGCTGTGCTTCATCGACCACAGCACCCACGATATGCGCATCGGCTACTACACCGACAGCATCGTGCGAACCGAAGAGGGATGGCGGCTGAAGACGCGCCGGATGACCTTCATCCGCCGCAGCGGTGTGCATGATTCGGGCATCCCACACGCCTTCGAGAACACCCGCGGATGATCATGGACGTGTCCGAATTCCGGTCCGGTGTGCGGGCGTGGCTGGACGGGCACGATCTGTCCCCCGGTCCGGATCATTCGCTGGACGGTCAGGTCGCGCAGTTGGCCCGCGTGCGACGGGCCCTCTACGACGCGGACTGGATGCGCTACGGCTGGCCCGCCGAGATCGGCGGGCTCGGCGGGCCCGCCATGCTCCGCGCGATTCTCGGCGAGGAGGTCGCCACCCGCGACCTGGCCGAGCCCGGACTCTATTCGATGGTCGAAGTGCTTGCGCCCACGATGATTTCGTATGCGCGCCCGGAGCTGGCGGCGGAAATGGTGCCGTTGCTGCTGTCGGGTCGTGAGCAGTGGTGCCAGGGCTTCTCGGAGCCGGGTTCGGGCAGCGACCTCGCCTCGCTGACGACGAAAGCCGTTGCGCGCAGCGATGATTGGGTAGTCAACGGGCAGAAGGTGTGGACCAGTCTGGCCCAGTACTCGGCGCGCTGCGTTCTGCTGACCCGCACGGCCCCCGGACACGACGGGATCACCGCGTTCTTCCTCGATATGGACTCCCCCGGCATCACGGTGCGCCCGCTGCGCACCATGCACGGCGTCGACGAATTCGCCGAGGTGTATTTCGACGATGTCGTGATACCCGGTGACCGCATGCTCGGGCGGCCCGGTGATGGCTGGCGCGTCGCGATGGATCTGCTCCCGCACGAGCGCTCCACCTGCTTCTGGCACCGCGGCGCCTATCTGTTCACCCGGCTCGACCGCTTGGCGACCGCGGCCACGGTGGCCGACGACGCCGACCTCGGTGCCGCCTATCTGGCGTTGCATACGTTGCGCTGCCGCTCCCGGCTGACCCAGCAGCGGTTGGCGGACGGCGAGCACCTCGGACCGGAAACCTCGATCGACAAGGTGCTGCTGGCCGGTGCCGAACAGCAACTGTTCGACACCATGCGCGACGTGCTGCCCGGCTCGGTAGAGCTGACCGATCCCGAATTGCGCACCGAATTCCTCTATTCGCGCGCGGCCACCATCTACGGCGGCACGGCCGAGATACAGCGCAATATCATCGCGCGCCGTCTGCTCGACCTGGGCAAGGAGTAAGCCGTGACCAGCATCGATACTGATACCGCCGAGCTCGAACTGCTCACCGACACGCTGCGCAAGACGATGACGGCGACGTCGGGTCGGCAACTCGATCAGGCGCTGACCGACCTCGGCTGGCCAGACCTGCTCACCGAAATACCGGACGTGGCAATACCTCTGGTGTTCCGCCTGCTCGGTGAGACCGGCGCGCACGCGCCACTGCTCAACGATGTCATCTCCCACGCCGCCGGCACGTCCCTCGGCGCCACGCACCCGCTGCCGTTCGCGGGCGGGTCGTGGGTCGTCTGGGAGCGTGCCGATCGGCCAGGCACCACGGTGGACGAGGAACTCCCCCTGCGCCCGGTGCGGACCGGAACCGCTGTCGGGGTGGCGGCCGGTCGCCATGCCCTGGCCTGGTGGCTGCTCGGCAGCAGCCGCGCCATGCTGTCACTGGCCCGCCGACATGCCTTGGACCGCAAGCAATTCGGCCGTCCCGTCGCGTCGTTCCAAGCGATCCGGCACCGCCTCGCCGAGACGCTGGTCGCCATCGAAGGCGCCGAAGCCACGCTCACGGCCGCCGACGACGAGTTCGGTGCGCTGCTGGCCAAGGCCGCCGCCGGACGCGCGGCACTGATCGCGGCCCGACACTGTCAGCAGACACTCGGCGGTATCGGCTTCACCGCCGAACACGACCTACAGCGGCATATCCGCCGCGTCCTGATCCTGGACGGATTGCTCGGCAGCACACGGGAACTCACCCGCGAGGCCGGCACCCGTATCCGCACCGCGGGCGCGGCACCGCGCCTGGTTCACCTGTAGATCCGAACCGCAAACTCCGAGGCGCCCGCCATGAAATTCGCTCCAACCGCGATCGGCTATCTCCGCAGCGATGTATCCGGAATACGGCAGGGATGGGACGAAACCCAGATCCGGAGCCTAGCAGGGCGTCTCGGCTACAACCTCACCAAAACCGTTGCCTTCAGCGCCAAGACCGACAATCCGGTGGCACAACTGGTCGCCCTGGCGCGCAAGATGAACGCCGACGCGGTGATCGCGCCGGGCCTGACCCATTTCGGCGGTGCGATACCGCGCGAATTGGACAGGATCACGGCCGTGATCACCGTCGTCTCGGAGACTGTCTGAACCGAACACCGAAGGAGTCCCAGGCCACCTGCCTGGTGAGGCGGTGTCAGCTGTGCGCCATGACGAGATCGCGATAGGGAAGGTCGATCACACGGCGATCGGCGATTCCGAGTCCGATCTCGACCTGTTCGAGATGCGTGGTGGCGGCGACGGTTTCGGTTGCGGTGACTTCGGTTTCGACGAAGTTCGAATCCTGCCGAGTACCGGTACCTGCGACTCTCTATGAAATCGTCACCACCACAACCAAATTCATCAGCCTGATCACACCCAACGGCACCCTTCTCGACTTCCTGCCCGCTGCCTCCGAGGGTATGTCAGGTTCTACAATTCGCACGGCCAACCAGTCGATCTCGCAGGCAAGCCGGGCCCCAAGACCACAACACATATTTCTGTGGACCCAGATGGAACGTTCCCCAAGCCACAAGGATGGTAATGGAATTGCCGCTTACCGGGCAGCGCGTCTCGGTCGCAGCCAGCGAGTACATGGTCGAGATCACGACCGTCGGCGGATTCGCACTCCAAATCGAGGGAGATCTGGAGATCGAATCCAGCCGAGGCGACCGACAGTCGGTCACGCTCGCGGACGGGGGCAGTTCACAAGTCGACCTCGAAGCCGTCCTGCACGGCACGATCACCTCCGTGGTCGTGAATTCCTCAGGGACGCTGACCATCGACTTCGACTCCGGGAACCGACTCGTGGTCCCGCCGGATAGTGAATACGAGGCATGGACACTCGTGGGCCCCAACGGCTACCGGGTCGTATGCATGCCCAATGGCGAACTGGCAACCTGGACAGCCGACTGATCATCCTCACGCGCTGATCTCGATCACGTCCCGTTCCGGAACCAGATCGAGGTAGTTTGCGTACCACCGGGGGCGTGATCGCGCCGCGGGTCGGCGTAACGCCACCGGCATGCCGCCGACGGTGACGCGGCGCGCGTATTCGTCTCGTCCGGTTCGAGAAGCGGATCCGGTGTCTTCGGGTAGTCCGCCGTTGAGCAGGTTGTGTGCGAAATGTTCTATCGCAAACCGACGGCTGACCTTGATGCCGATCAGCGCTCGTCTCCTGCTATGCCGATCCGAGCGTCCATGCCGGTGGAGGGTCAGGTACCAAGCGGCCTCGCTGATCAGGCGGGACCCTGCTGCGGTGCCATCGTGGCAATCTTGACCTGTCGCACCGAATCGAACAGAACGTCGGACGCTTGTTCGCAGGGTTTACAGGCTTTCCGCTGGTCCTGTCGATCGGCTCAGTTTCGGGTCCGTTGTCGGCGCGAATGCGTTGCTGCCCGGTGCAGTGCACACCCCAACGGAACGGCGCCTCCTGCCGATGACCGTAATGGTGCTCAACGCGACGACCAGAGCCAGCAGGGCGCGACGATCGCGCGTCCACGTCGGAGACGGCGTTGTGTGGTGCGGTGTGCCCGAGTTGTTAGACCGATATCACGGTCAAGAACGGATCCAGGCCTTTGAAGTCGTCCGCGTTGCGGGTGAACAGCGGTAGATCATGCACCGATGCCACGGCCGCGATCATCAGGTCCGTCTTGCGTGGTTTCGGGTTTCGCCCCGATGCGACCACCAGTTTTGCCATGGAGGTAAACCGCCGGGCCGCCGCGGACGCGAAAGGCAACGCATCGAAACCATGCTCGACCTCGAACAGTCGCTCGGTGCGCACCGCCAGCGCTTCCGGTGTGGCGGCGACCGCGATACCCAAACCCAGTTCGGCGAGTGTGATTGTGCTGATCCTCGCTCGAACCGGCAGTTCGGCCTCGTTGATGACGCTGATGTCGATGAGCACACAAGTGTCCAGCAGTCCCACTGGAACTCGTTTATCCGATTCCGGTTCAGTCATCGAGGCGGTCCTCCCCGAATGCCGCGTCGATTTCAGCTCGCTCGGCGGTGCCGCTGCTGATATCGGCGAAGCGGGCAAGCCGTGCCTTGAGGTCGGCGACCGCCATGTCCTGTCGTGGCGCGATGGGCCGCAGTTCGCCGACGGCGCGACCGTTGCGGGTGATGACGAAGTCCTCGCCGGCTTCGAGTGCATCCATCACGCCAGCGCTGCCGTTGCGTAGCTCGGCCTGTGTGATCGTTCTCGTCATGACTCCACGATAGCAACCGATGCTATCTATTGCTATCGGTCCTGGAAGGATCGCTCGTGCACACGATCGTCTCAGCCCCCGTCTCCCGAATGAACGCCTGTACCTCGCACCTTGAACGGTGACCGAAAGGGCCGGTGTCGTTTCAGCCTGCGACGGCCTCGATTTCGGATTTATCGGAGTCGGGGAGGGCAAAGCGGCGCCCGCATCCCGCAGCGTGGCCACGATCCGATGCGAAGCAGACAACCTCGCAACCGAACCAACCGACAGAACCCTACGCCAGCCTCCCACTCAGCTACTTTCACCGAGCCACTGAAAACTATTGCAAATCAATAGAATTGAGACCACGCAACGTAATCACCCCGCCAGTGCTACGCTCTAGCGACACACAATAGAGGGTCCCTGTGACCACTGTCCTCAAAGCCCTACACGATGCTCGAATAAAGGCGAGTCACACGGATTCTCTTGAAAATGCGATCGTTTCGATAGGTGACTACGCCGTCGGAGCCGATGCTTCCGAGAAGAATCGGCGGCGCTTCGCCGTGACAACCGCACTCGCGGGACGGTGACCGAGCGCCCGCCGCCTTGTGCCCCGTCCAGATAGGTTGCCGCGCTATCAGGTCCGGTTCGCCGAGCGCAGTCGAAACGCGGCACGACACGCCCTGCGGCACCTCCATATGACTGCGCTCGACGGATCTCAGGGACGCCTGAATGGGGCTGCCGGACCGATCCGTTACGAAATTCCTGCACGGACCGCGCTCGGCTACTGCATCTTTTCCTTCATCTCGTCCAGATGCACCAGAATCGGCAGCCCGGAATGGCTGAGGGCATTGCCGTGGCCGGTCTGGTGCACATCGAAGACCGATTGGATGGCGGCGTAGAAGCCCTGTATGTCCAGCGTTTGATTCACCGCACGCTTGGCCTGACGCAACCCGAACGGCGGCATCGCCGCGATCTGCGTGGCCAGCGCGGTGGTCTCCGCATCCAACTCGGCCCGCGGCACTACCTTGTTAACCATGCCGACCTGTTCGGCTTCGCGCGCGGTGACCGGACGTCCCGTGAACAGGATCTCTTTGGCCTTGCGCGGGCCCAATTCCCAAGTGTGCCCGTGATATTCGACGCCGCCGATTCCCATCAGCACGACCGGATCGGAGAAGAGCGCGTCCTCGGCGGCGACGATCAGATCGCACGGCCAACACAGCAGCAGGCCACCGGAAATGCAGCGGCCCTGCACCGCGGCGATGGATGGTTTCGGCACATTCCGCCAGCGCAGCGAATACTCCAGGTAGCGGCGCGATTCGACGTTGTAGATCATGTCCAGGGTGATCTTGTCCGGTAGCGGCCCGCCCGAGCGCAGATCATGACCGGAGGAGAAATGCTTGCCCTCGGCCCGCAGGACGATCACCGATACGTCGTCGTCGGCCGCCGCCCGAGCCCATGCCGCATCGAGTTCGTCCAGTAATTCACCGTTCTGGGCGTTCGCGACCTCGGGACGATTCAAAGTGATGGTCGCGATCTTATCGGCGACGGCGTACAGAATATGCATTGCGAACTCCGCTACCTGGGCAGTCCGAGCACCCGCTCGGCGACGATATTGCGCTGAATTTCGGAGGTGCCGCCGGCGATGGTTCCGGCGAAGCTGCGGACGTAGCGCTCGAACCAGCTGCTGATGAAATTGTCGTTGTTCAGCGGGTTGAACGGCGCGGTCATTGCCGGATGGATCAGGCCGTCGGGGCCCTGCGCGGACAGCGCCTGTTCCGAACCGTTCTGCACCGCCTCCGAGCCGAGCAGTTTCAGCACCGACAGCGCGGCCACATCCTGTTGGCCCCGCGCCTCGCGCGCCAGCGCCGCTGACCCGAGCAACCGCAGCGCCTGAGCATCCATGACCAGCGTCGCGTAGCGGTCGCGATCGAGCACGGTGCGCGGGTGGAAGTCCTCGATCAGCTCCTGCAGCCGGTCCGCGAAACTGAGCCACAACAGCGTGCGCTCATGCCCGAGCGAACCGTTGGCCACGCCCCAGCCGCCATGCAGCGGGCCGACCAGATTTTCCGCGGGCACCCGGACGTCCTCGAAGAACACCTCATTGAAATCCAGATCGTTCGGTCCGCAGATGGAGGCGAACGGTCGCCGGGTCACGCCGGGAGTATCGGTGGGGATCAGCAGCACGCTGATGCCCTTGTGCTTGGGCGCATCCGGATCGGTGCGCACGAAGGTGAGCAGCACGTCGGCATCGTGTGCGCCGGAGGTCCATACCTTCTGCCCGTTGACCACGAAATGATCGCCGTCGCGCACGGCCCGGGTGCGCAGCCCGGCCAGATCCGAACCGGCACCCGGTTCGCTCATGCCGAGCGCCGCGGTGATCTCGGCACGCAAAATCCTTGCCGCCCAATGCTTCTTCTGCTCTGCGCTGCCGAACGACAGCAGCGAGGCGGCGATGATGCCGAGCCCCTGTGGATTGAAGCTGTGATAGATGCGCCGCTTGGACAGCTCCTCCAAATGCACATACTGCTGCAGGATTGTGGCATTGCGGCCGCCGAATTCCGGCGGGTTGCCGGGCAGCAACCAGCCGTGGTCGAACTGCAGCCGCTGCCATTCCCGCGCCCACGGCGGGACCTCCGCACTGGAGATCGGCCGATCCCGGGCCGCCACCGCCTCGTCGGGCATGAACTCGGTGAGGAAGGCGATGAATTCGGCCCGGAACTCCTCGACCTCGGTATCAAAAGTCAGTCGCACGGTACTCCTCGGCGATCAGCGCCCGGTGCTCGGCCGCGCCGCCGAGCAACAGCTCACCGGCTTTGGCCCGCTTGAGCGCGAACTGCAGGTCGTTTTCCCAGGTAAAGCTCATGGCGCCGAACAACTGCATGCCGCGGCCGAACACCTGCGACTGGCATTCGCCCGCCGCGGCCTTGGCCATCGACGCGGCCAGCCGTCGCCGCGGATCGTTCTCCCGGATCGTCATCGCCGCGAAATACGCCAGGGCGCGGGCTCTTTCGATCGCAATGTGCATATCGGCGGCCTTGTGTTTGACCGCCTGGAACGAGCCGATCGGCACGCCGAACTGCTGTCGGCCGCGTACATGCTCGAGCACCATGTCCAGTACCCGCCGACACGCGCCGACCATGGTCAGCGCCATTCCGGTCGTGGCCAGGTGGCGCGCGGGCTGCGGATCGACGCGCAGGTAGCGATCGTCTGGAACCCGCACCTCGACGAAGCTCACTTCGGCGAGATGCAGCACCGGATCGAACACGGACGCACGCCGCACGATGACGTCGTCGGCGGGCACCACGAAGACACCGGCCTCGGTCCCGACCGCCAACTGCCGCGCCCGATCGCCGTCGAGCACATGACGCGCGGTGCCGCTCAGCAGCCAGCCATCCCGGTCCCGCACCGCCGACACACCGTCGTACACCGCGGCGCCCGGTTCACCCGGTCGCACGAAATCCGGTGCGAGCGGCGCGAATTGGGTCATGGTGGCCAGGTACGGGGTCGGGTCGGTGGCCCGCCCCAGCTCCTCCAGCACGATCGCCAGTTCCACCGCGTCGGCCGGGTCGGTCAGCTCCATCCATCCCAGCTCCGCATAGGTACGCCACAGCCCCTCCGGATCGGCGCCCTTATCGGCGACCTCACGGATCAGGGTCGGTGGGCACTGCTTGGCGACCACCTCGCGGACGGTTTGCTGCCACAGCAGTTGATCGGAGTCGAACTCCAAAAGCATCCGGCCTGCCTCCTTGCCACTCCGACACACTCCAGAAACGAGAATATCATTCTCTAGTTCGGAAAGTAAGAGTCTCGCATTTGTTCGCTGACACAGCGTCCAGCCAACGCGGAGACACCACATTCTCCGGTACAGTGCATCCATGTTCTCTCCACATGACCGAGGACCGGAGCGCCGGTGACCAGCCCGAGCGAAGAGCCCGCCTGGAAGCAGCGCGCCGTCGAGCGCTCGTTACGGACCGCGAAATTGCGGGCCGAACAGCGCGTTCAGCGCTTCCTCGACGCAGCGCAGGCCATCATGACCGAGAAGGGCAGCACCGACTTCACCGTTCAGGAAGTCGTCGATCGTTCACGCCAGTCGCTGCGGAGTTTCTATCTGCAGTTCGACGGCAAGCACGAGCTGCTGCTCGCCCTCTTCGAAGACGCACTTGTGCGCACCGCCGACCAGCTGCATGCCGCCGCCGACGCCAAGGCCGATCCGCTCGAGCGGCTGCAGGTAACCGTCGAGCTGTTGTTCGAGTTGTCCCGGCCCGATCCGGCCGCACAGCGCCCGCTGTTCACCGACTTCGCGCCACAGCTGCTCGTCACGCATCCGGCGCAGGTCAAGGTCGCGCACGCACCGCTGCTCGCACTGTTCACCGAACTCATGGAGCAGGCCAAACAGGCCGATCAGCTGCGCTCGGACGCGAATCCGCGGCGGACCGCAGCGATGGTCATGCAGACGGTCATGTTCATCGCCCAGTCCACCGGCGGCACCGACGAGGAGACCGTACACCCGCTGACCGCGACCGAGGTCTGGAACTTCTGCGCACACGGCTTCACCAAGGATTGAGAATAATATTCTCATAATGAGAGAGTTTCACTTACACTCGGGGCATGCCCGACCTCTGGAATGATCTTCTCGGCTGTCTCGACCTGACCGCTCGGCCGTCCCTCGACGACGAATCCGTCTTCGAGGGACGCAACCAGCAGCTCGAGTACTACCGCGTCTTCGGCGGGCAATTGCTCGGCCAGTTCATCCGCGCGGCCGATCTGACCTGCCCGGAGAAATCGGTCAAGTCGCTGCACGCACTGTTCGCCCGCGAGGGCAGGACCGATGAGCCGATCCGCTATCGGGTGCGCCGACATCACGAAGGCCGCTCCTTCGCCACCGTGACCATCGTCGCCGAGCAGAGCTACGGGGTCGTCGCCACCGCATCGGTGTCGCTGCATGCGGAGGCGGAGGGACCGGAGCACCAGAGCACGCCCGCCACTCCCCCGCTGCTCAGCGCCGAGCACAAGGTGACGTGGGACTTGCTGCCCTGGGAAACCCGGTCCGCTGTCGATCTCGACGACACCGCTTCCGCCCCACCGGAATTCGAGTTCTGGATGCGCACACCGGATGTCGATGCACGACTGGCTCCGGCGATCATCGCCTACGCCACCGATCTCAACCTCATCGGCACCGCACTGCGGCCGATCGAGGGTGTGTGCCAGCGCGGTAACGGCACCGCATTCCATTCGGCGGTGACCTCGCACAGCATCTGGTTCCATCGACCGTTCCGCACCGACGAGTGGCTATTGCTGCGCCAGCACAGCCCGCTCATGGCGGGTAGCCGCTGTTTCGGCCGCGGCGATGTGCTCACCGAGAACGGCCGGTTGGTCGCCTCGTACGCGCAAGAAGCCATGGTGCGCTTCCCATCCGAGGTCGGGTGAACCCGTGGTCGTGAATCGAATGGTGATCAAGCGATCCTCCGACGCACCCGAGAACCGGCCGCACCGGGTGGTGCAGTGGGCCACCGGCACTATTGGCGCGCGGGCACTGCGCGGTGTCGTCGAGCATCCGAAGATGGAGTTGGTCGGCCTGTTCGTGCACAGCGCGGACAAGGTGGGGCGCGACGCGGGCGAGTTCTGCGATATCCCGGCCACCGGTGTGCTGGCCACCGATGACATCGAGCGGATCGTCGAACTCGACGCCGACTGCGTGCTCTATATGCCGCTCGTGTTCGACGCGGAGGCGGTGATCCGCCTGCTGGCATCGGGCACCAACGTGGTGACGACCTGCGGCCTGTTCCACCACCCACCGAGTATGGATCCCCTACTGCGCCAACGCATTCAGCAGGCCTGCACGCTCGGTGGCACATCGATCCACAGCACCGGCAGCAGTCCGGGTTTCATCACCGAGGCGGTGCCGCTGGTGCTGTCCTCGATCCAGCGCCGACTGGACCGGCTGATGATCGACGAATACGCGGATCTGTCGCAACGCGATTCGCCCGCCATGCTGTTCGACGTCATGGGTTTCGGGCGGCCACCGGGTGATTCCAACGCGGCCCGTGCGGAGCATCTGGCCGCGAGTTTCGGTCCGTCACTGCGGCTGGTCGGCGACGCGCTCGGTTGCTCGCTGGATTCGATCGAGGCACACGGTTCGGTGGCGACGGCGCGCGCGACCACCCGCATCGCGGCGAGCACGATCGAACAGGGAACCGTTGCGGCCCAACGCACTACGGTCTCCGGTCTGGTGGCAGGCGAACCGGTGCTGAGCTTTCGCGCCAATTGGTATTGCACCACCGATATCGAGGCCGATTGGGACCTGCGCGACACCGGATGGCACCTATCGGTGGTCGGCGACGCGCCACTGGAAGTGGATCTGCGCTTCCCGATTCCTCTGGAACAAATGGCCGCCGTATCCCCCGCCTATACCGCCAACCGCGCGGTCAACGCGATTCCGGCGGTGTGTGCCGCCGATCCCGGGATTCGGTCGACCCTCGACCTCCCGCATATCGCAACCACGCTCGGCTGAACGCACCACGACCCTGCTCGGCCGAACGCACCACGACCCTGCTCGGCCGAACGCACCACGACCCTGCTCGGCCGAACGCACCACGACCCTGCTCGGCCGAACGCACCACGACCTGCCCGGCTGAACCCCCACGACCTGCCCGGCTGAACGCACCGCGCCCTGCTCGGCTGGGCACATCATGGCCGTGCTCGGCCGAAAGGTGTCGATACCAAGCGATATCTGTTGCCGCAGCGACTGATTCGCGACCAGGCGCGGTGACGCCTGCACATCGCGGCCGTTTTCGACTGAGCGGTTGCCGTCCTCACACGATACCTGTCGCAGCAGTGGATAATTCGCGGCCAGACGACAGCGATACTTGCACATTGCGGCCGTGTGCGCGGCTGAGCGGTTGTCGGTCAGCGCGATATCTGTTTCCGCAGTGAGTAATTCGAGTTCAGACGACAGTGATATCGGCCAGCAGGGTGTCTACCCGTGCCCGCGCTCGCGTGGCTACGCCATCGCCGGGAGCCACATGGACACGGCCCGCTTCGATCGCGGCGAGTGCGGACTCGGCGACCTCGCGCGGGGACAGGATTCCGCCGCGGGCAGCGGCGAGGCTGCGCATCGAGGGGGTCGCGCCGGCACCTGCCGGTAGTTCGATCGCGCCCAGCGCGGCGGAGTTCTGCCCGAGCGGGGTGTCGACCAGCCCCGGGCAGAGCACGGTTGCGCCCAGCGCGGGCGCTACCTGCTTGAGCTCCAAGTCGAGCGTCTCGGTGAGACCGACCACCGCGTGCATGGTGCCGGTGTAGGGGGTGCGGCCGGGCAGCGGGGCGAGGCCGCCGGAGGAGGCGGTGTTCAGGAAATGGCCGACGCCCTGCTCGATGAGCAGCGGCGCAAATGCCTTGACGCCGTGGACGACACCGAGCATCTTGACCCCGATCATGCGCTGCCAGGTGCGCGCGTCCTGGTCCCACAGCGGCGCGGCCGGGCACACCACCCCGGCGTTGTTGCAGACCAGATCCACCCGGCCGTAGGCGGCCATGGTGCGCTCGGCGAGCGCGCGCACCGATGCCTCGTCGCTCACATCGGCCACCACGGCCGTGACCTCGGCGTCGCGCAATGCTGCCGCCGCCGCGATCAGGCCGTCCTCGCGAATATCGGAGATGACGAGCCGTACCCCGCGCGCGGCGAGCGCCTCGGCCAGGCCGTAGCCGATGCCGCTCGCACCGCCGGTGATCACGGCGACCTGTCCCTCGCGTATCAGCATCGGCTACTCCTCCTCGCCGGGTGGATGGTGGGTCGAAACGTCATCAGAGGCTCAGAACAGATGCCGCCGCAGTACCGGGCGCCCCATAGACCTGGGCGTAACCGACACGAGGATTACCCGGCACCTGACGTTCGCCCGCCTGGCCGCGCAATTGCAGCACCAGTTCGTACACCTGCCGAATGCCGGAGGCGCCGATGGGTTCGCCGTTCGCGATGAGCCCGCCATCGGTGTTCACCGGCAGGCGGCCGCCGATCTCCGTCGCACCCTCGGCGAGCAGCTTCTCCTGGTCACCGTCGGCGCAGAAGCCGTTCTCGGCCATATGGATAACTTCCGCGCCCGCGTCGGTGTCCTGGAGCTGGATCACGTCGACGTCCTCGGGTCCGATCCCGGCGGCCTCGTAGGCGGCCTGAGATGCGTACACCGTCGGCGAGACGTCCTCGTCGATGGCCGCCCAGGTGCTGTGCACCTCGTACGCGCCGTAACGACGCGTACGGATCGCGCTCGAGCGCAGGTAAACGGGACTGCTCGTGTAGCGGTGCGCGATATCTCCGCGGCACATGATCACGGCCGCGGCACCCTCGTCGGGCGAGCAGAACATGTACTGCGTCAACGGATAGTTCAGCATCGCCGAGTTCAGGATCTCGTCTTCCGGAATCGACTTGCGCCGCAGGGCATTCGGATTGAGTGCGCCATTGCGGAAGTTCTTGGCAGCGACCTTGGCCAGGGTGCTCTGGGAGATGCCGTGCTCGTGGATATAGCGGTTCGCCTTGATCCCGAAGAACTGGGTGGTGACGAACTGTCCGTTCTCCGCATACCACGCGGGCAGCCCGAGCTTGGCCGGATCGTCGGTGAACGCACCGCGGGGGTGTTTGTCCATGCCGACCGCGATGCCGATGTCGTATCGTCCGGACCGGATCGCCTCCGCGGTCTGTTCGATCGAACTGGCCGCGGTGGCACAGGCATTGAACACATTGGTGAACGGGATTCCGGTCAGCCCGACCAGCCGGGTCACGGCATCGGGATTGCTGACCTCATAACTGCCGCCGAACCCGAACTGGATGTCCTTCCACTCGACACCGGCATCAGTCAGCGCCAATTGGATTGCGTCGGCGCCCATTTCGATGGCCGACTTGGCGAAGCGGCCGAACGGGTGCAGGCCGACGCCGATGATGGCAACGTCGTTCATTCAAATCTCCTCGGTAGCCGTAGCCGCTGATCAGGCCGGTGCGAAAGCGACCGTGACGACTTCGTTCCCGTCGTCGTCGACATAAAGGGGGACGAAGGCCAGCTCGACATCCATCCCGAAGCGCAACTCGGCCGGTTCGGCCACGGTCAGCCGGGCCTCCACCCGCACGTCATCGCCCAGCTGGATCAGTCCGATCCCGAACGGCTCGAAGCTTTCGGCCGTCTCCTTGCCCGCGTACGGCAGTTTGGGGACGAAGCCCTGGGTGGTCCAGGCCACGAGCGTGCCGCGTCGGGGCAGCAGCCGTTCGGACATGTCCGGGCCGCTGCACCGCGGGCAGCGTGGTTGTTTGGGCCAGGTGACCGCGCTGCATGCGGCGCAGCGGCTACCGATCAACTGCGGATTCTCCGCCGGCCACGTCGAGACATCGGGCGCGAGGGCCTTTGCCATGCCGTCCTCCATCAGGTGGAAATGTCATTCTCATAAAATGTATACGCTATTTCCGGCGAAATGCGAACAGTGAGTAGTTGCTCCGCGGCGATGTACGCGTCCAGCTGTCCGGCCGCGACCGAATCCGCCAATGCCGCCAACGCCGGATCGGCCCGCAAACGGGTCTGTGCCAGGGACAGGATCTGCGCGCGCGCCCGCGCGGTGCGCCGGTCGAGGGTGTCGGTGCGATGGTGTGCGTCGATCGCGGCCACCAACTCGGCGATCCCGACGCCCTTGGCCGCGACCAGGGTGAGGATCGGGGCGGCGGACTCCTGACGCAAATCCCGCACGGTCTGATCGGCGCCTTCCCGGTCGGCCTTGTTGACGACGAGGATGTCGGCGACTTCGAGCAGACCCGCCTTCGCGGCCTGAATCGCGTCTCCCGCACCGGGATTCAGGATCACCAGGGTGGGATCGGCGATCGCGGCGATCTCGATTTCGGACTGTCCGACGCCGACGGTTTCGAGCAGGATCAGCTCGTGGCCGAGCGCGCCGAGCAATCGGATGGCGGCGGGCACCGCCGCGGCGAGACCACCCAGATGACCGCGGGTGGCCACCGACCGGATCAGCACATCGGGATCATTGATGTGCTGCGCCATCCGAATTCGATCACCCAGCAGCGCGCCGCCGCTGTACGGCGAGGACGGATCGACCGCCAGCACCGCCACCCGCAGGCCCTGCTCGCGGTAGGCGGCGACCAGTGCCGCGATCGTGGTCGATTTACCCGCACCCGGCGGGCCGGTGACCCCGATGACCCGAACCGGGACGGCATCGAGCAGCGCGAGTACCTCGTCGCGCTGTGGTCCCTCGACCGCGCTCAGCAACCGCCCCGCGGCCCGCACCGATCCGGCCCGCGCGGCGGCGATGAGCTCCGCAATGGTCCCCACGCGCTACGGAGCCGGAACCTCGATGACGGTGGCCGAACCCATCCCGCCACCCGCGCACAGTGCCGCGATTCCGAAACCGCCACCGCGGCGGCGCAATTCGTGCACCAGCGTGACGATCATCCTGGCTCCGGTGGCGGCGACCGGATGGCCGAGCGAGCATCCGCTGCCACTGAAGTTGACCCGATCGGGATCGATATCGAGCGCCTTGGTCGCCGCGATCGGCACCGACGCGAATGCCTCGTTGATCTCGAACAGACTCACCTGCGACAGCGAAATACCGGCCCTGGCAACGGCCTTGGTGATCGCCTCGATCGGAGCCAGCCCGGTGTCGTGCGGATCGACGCCGACCGAGGCCCATCCGCGGATGATGCCGAGGGCGGGCAATCCGAGCCGGTCGCTGGCGATGGCCAAGGCCGCGGCGCCGTCGTTGGAGCCCGACGCATTGCCCGCGGTGATGCTGAAGCCCTCGATCTCCGGGTGCAGCACCTTCAATCCGGCCAGCTTTTCCAGACTGGTGTCCCGGCGCGGGTGCTCATCGACCGCGAACAGTCCGTGCGGAGTGTCGATCGGCACGATCTCCTCCTTGAACCGGCCCTCGTCGATGGCGGCGATGGCATTGCGGTGCGAGCGCAACGCCCACGCATCCATCTCCGCACGCGAGATGCCGGACGCCACCGCGGTGTTCCAGCCGACCGTGATCGACATATCGAGGCAGGGCGCGTCCGGCCGGTCCGGATGGCTCGGGGCGACCCACGGGTCGATCCATTCGTCCTCGCCGACCCGGAAACGCACACGCGGCGCGGTGGATTCGGAGTTCACCCCACCGGCGATGACGAGTTCGTCCATTCCCGCCCGGATCCCGGCGGCCGCGGTCTGCACGGCAGCCATGCCCGCGGCGCAATGCCGGTTGTGCGCCAAACCGGCGACATTGGTCAGTCCGGCGGTGATCGCCGCGTGCCGGGCCAGCACGCCGCCGCCGTAGCGGCCCTCGCCGAGGACGACGTCGTCGATACGAGCCGGGTCGAGCCCCTCGGCTGCCGCGGCCACCACATGCTTGGCCAGGTCGAAGGCATTGGTATCGCGCAGCGTGCCCTTGCGGGCGGTTCCGATCGGAGCGCGCAGGGCGGACACGATGACAGCTTCAGGCATTGGTGTTCTCCATTTCGGTGACAAGGTTGCGGCGCAGCAGTTTTCCGGTTTCGGTCTTGGGCAGTTCGCGGCGGAACACGATGGTGTCGGGCGTCTTCGACGACCGCAGTCGCGTGCGGACCCACTGTTTGATCTCGTTCGGCTCGCCGGCACCGACGAGCACCGCGACCAGCCGCTGCCCCCACTCCGGATCCGGTACCCCGATCACCGCCGCCTCGGTGATGCCCGGATATTCCAGCAGCACGTCCTCGATCTCGGCGGGCGCGATGTTCTCGCCGCCGCGGATGATGGTGTCGTCGGCGCGGCCTTCGATGAACAGATAGCCGTCGGCGTCCAGCCGCCCCAGATCCCGGGTGGGGAACCAGCCTTCGGCGTCCAGGGCGCTGCGGCCGCCGTATTCACCGGAGATCTGTTCGCCGCGCACGAATACCAGCCCGACCTCCCCCACCCCGGTGGGCTCGCCGGACTCGGCGCGGATCTGGATCTCGATCCCGGGCAGCGGCTGTCCCACGGAGCCGAGCCGATCGCGGACGGCCGGATCACCCGAGGCGAAGGCCGCACGGTGATCGTCGGGTCCGAGTACCGCGATCGAGGACGCGGTCTCGGTGAGTCCGTACGCATTGACGAAGCCGGTGTCCGGGAACACCCGCAGCGCGTGCTCCAGCACCGGGCGCGGCGTACGGGAGCCGCCATAGGCGAGACTGGCCAGTGTCGGCACTCCCGCGTCGGCGCCGTCGACGGCCGCGACGATGCGAGCCAACATGGTCGGCACCAGCATGGCGTGGGTGATCCGTTCGCGCCGAACGGTTTCCAGCCAGCCGGACGCGTCGAACGCCGCCAGGTAGACCACCCGGCGGCCGGAGTAGAGATTCGACAGCAGATTCGTCAGACCCGCGATGTGATAGGGCGGCACCGACACCAGCGCCGCGTCCGTCTCCCGCGCACCGCCGAACTCCACGGTGTTCAGCAAGTAGGCCATCAGATGCCGATGCCGCAGCAACGCCGCCTTGGGTTCGGAGGTGGTGCCGCTGGTGTAGATGATCGCGGCGACCGCATTGCCATCCCACGGCACCTCGAGTTCGGGCGCGTCGGCGTCCTCCTCGACCAGGGCGTCGAGGTCGTCGGGCCGCAGCACCAGCGCCCCTGGATGACGATCCAGGAGCATGGCCAGCTGTTGTTCGCCGAGCCGATAGTTCAGCGGCACGAATGGCACGCCGGCCAGCGCCGCGCCGAAGAGCGCGACTGGATAGGCCAGGTGATTCGCGCCCAGATACAGCACGGCGGGGTGCCGCTGGAAGCGGACGGCCGCGCGACGCGCATTGCCGAGCAGGGCGGCGGCGGTCAGCGAGCGATCGCCGACCGTGATCACGGTCCGGTCGCCCGCCGATGCGGCCATGTCTAGGATCATGCTGATATTCATGAGAACATTATTCTCTCCATAGGAGAGTGCTAGTTGCAAGAGAGGATTGCGATATGCAGATCAGTGGGAGCGCTGCCATCGTCGTCGGCGGCACCGGCGGACTCGGCGAGGCCACCGTGCGTCGCCTGCACGCCGCCGGAGCAAAGGTGGTGGTCGCCGATGTCGCCGACGACAAGGGCAGGGAACTCGAGAAGGAACTCGGCATCCGCTACGTGCACACCGACGCGACCAGTGAGGAGTCGGTGCTCGCGGCCATTGCCGAGGCGGAATCCCTTGGACCGCTGCGCATTTCGGTCGACACCCATGGCGGCCCGGCCACCGGCGGCCGCCTCGTCGGCAAGGACGGATCGCCGCTGGCACTCGACGGGTTCCGCACCACCATCGAGTTCTATCTGACCGCCGTATTCAACGTGCTGCGACTGTCGGCCGCGGCCATCGCCAAGACGGAGGCACTGGATGAGGGCGCCCGCGGTGTGATCGTCAACACCGCCTCGATCGCGGGGTACGAAGGCCAAATCGGCCAACTCCCCTACTCGGCGGCCAAGGGCGGCGTCATCGGTATGACCCTGGTGGCGGCCCGCGACCTGTCCCCGCTCGGCATCCGGGTGGTCACCATCGCGCCCGGCACGGTCAACACGCCCGCCTACGGCAAGGCCGCCGACCAGTTGGAGGGCTACTGGGGCCCGCAGGTGCCCTTCCCCAAGCGGATGGGCCGCTCGGTGGAATACGCGCAGTTGGCCCAGTCGATCATCGAGAACAACTACCTCAACGGCGAGGTCATCCGTCTCGACGGCGCGCTGCGCTTCCCACCGAAATGAACGGGCAGCCGTACCCCGGCATGGGCGAAACACTCAGCGGCAAGGTCGCATTCGTCGCCGGCGCCAGTCGCGGCATCGGTGCGGCGATAGCCGCCGGGTTGGCCGGAGCGGGTGCGGCGGTGGCCGTCGCCGCGCGCTCGGAAACCGAGGGCAAGCTGCCGGGCACCATCGGTTCGGTCGCCGACCGGATCACCGCCGCGGGCGGAACGGCAATGCCGGTGGCATGCGATGTCACCAGTGAGGAGTCGGTCGAAAATGCCGTGGCCACAACGGTTTCGGAGTTCGGCGGTATCGATATCCTGGTCGCCAATGCGGGCGTGATGTGGTTGGGTCCGATCGAGACCACACCGCTCAAGCGCTGGCAGCTGTGCATGAACGTCAACCTGAACGGCGTCTTCCTCACCACCAAGGCCGTCATCCCGCATCTGAAAGCCCGCGGCGGCGGCTCGCTCATCGCGATCACCACCACCGGCGTGGATATGATCCGCGGCGCCAACGCGTACTGGGTATCCAAGGCCGCCGTCGAACGCCTCTACCTCGGTCTGGCCGCGGAACTGAAGGAAGACAACATCGCGGTCAACTGCCTGAGCCCGACTCGGGTCGTACTGACCGAAGGCTGGCAGGCCGGTGGCGGTGGCCAGGAAATTCCAGCGAACATGGTCGAGCCGCCGGAAACGATCGCCCGCGCCGCGGTGCTGCTGGCGGGCCAGGATGCCGCCGGTATCACCGGCACGGTGCAGCGTTCGGAAGTGCTGATTCCGAGGGGCTGATTGCTCGGAACGGATCAGCCTGAGCGCCCATTCCTCGATCGATTCCGCGGAATCCCGCGGAATCAGTGCAGGAATGGGCGCTCAGGCCAGTCCTTCAGCGCTCACAAACCCTCTGTCGCATACGCGCAACTACCTGTCCTGATACGTCATTTCCGTCGAATCGTCCGATCTCCAGCGTTGGAAGTGCCATCGCGCGACGGCTTTCGAATCACGAGAACCATTACAGCGCAGTGCATTTCCGCGTCGAGAGGAAGGACGCCATGTCTACGACCATCGAAGTTCCGCCAGAGGAACGTGTGCGCGGGCGGCCGCCCGCGCACACTCGCACTCGGGTCCAGGGCGATGACAATGCTGGGATGGTCGGCCGCATCGAGGCTTATGTGCTGATTGACTCCCACCACCGTGACCCTAACCGTGACCGGACAGAATGCACCGGCCAAGCCGCCGGGCTGCCCGCCTCGAATCCCATGACAGCTGACGCGACACAGAGGGAGATAATCATGCCTGGGACCAATGATCCGATGGCGGCGGTGACCCACTACATCGACGCCTTCAACAGCGGCGACGCCGAGGAGATGGCAGCAACGTGCGCTGACCCGATGCAGATTCTCGACGGTATGTCTCCGCATGTTTGGCAGGGGCCGACAGCCGCCGAAGACTGGTACAGAGACGCGCTTGCCGAGGGTGAGCACCTCGGAGTTTCGGATTACCACATCGGTCTCGGCGAACCACAGCACGTCGATGTCACCGGCGACTATGCGTATGTCGTGGCCCCAGCGAGCTTCACATACAACGTGCAGGGCAAGCATGTCCACCAAACTGACGCGGTTTTCACAGTGGCGCTACGCAAGGTCGATGCGGATTGGCGACTAACCGCTTGGGCCTGGACCAAAGGGACTCAGTAAAAACCGCGTGCGAAGCGCTTGAACCCACAAGATGTAGTCGGTCCGGATCGCAACGCCGTGCCGCCCTTCGGCGGGCGAATGTCGGCGGCACGGCGTGCTGTATCGCTCATTCGTAGTCGACAGTGATGGAGTCCGTGTCCGGTACGGCCTGGCAGGTGAGGACATAACCTTCGGCGAGTTCGTCGTCGGTCAGCGCGTCGTTGCGGCGCAGGGTGGCGTGCCCCTTCGTCACCTTGGCCATGCAGGTGGCGCAGTTACCGGCCTCGCAGGAGAACGGTGGTGTGAGACCGGCGCGGCGGGCGCTGTCGAGCAGTGTTTCGCCGTCCTTGCGCGGAACCGACTTCTTCTTGCCGTTCAGGATGATTGTGACGGTGTTGTCCGTGGTCGCGACCTGGGTTGTGGCCGTGGGGGTTTCGACGATCGCGACCGAAGTTGTGGCCGTGGGGGTTTCGACGGCCGCTGGGGTAGCGGGCAGCGCCGGGGCCGGCGCACCGAATCGTTCGCTGAACACCAGCCCCGGCCCGGGCAGGGCGTTCTCGATCATCTCCATGAAGGCCTCGGGTCCGCAGATATAACTGTCGCCGCCGCCGTCCGCGCCGACGAAATCGCGGATCGCGTCGGGTGTCAGGAAGCCGCCGTCGGCGTCGAGGTGGCGGATCACCTCGAGCCGCCCCGGGTAGCGGCCGACCAGTTCCGCGAGTACCGCCTCGAAGATCACCGACTCCCGATCGCGGTCCGCGCACAGCAGCCGCACTTTTCTGGCGGTGCTCGCCAACGCGCTCTTGGCCAGCGAGAGGATCGGCGTGATGCCGCTGCCGCCGCTGAAACCGAGCAGCGGCGCCTCGGTGGGGCGCAGACAGAATCGGCCTGCGGCCCTGGTCAGCTCCAGTTCGTCGCCCTCGACCACGTTGTCGTGCAGCCAGTTCGAGACCTGCCCGCCTGGCACCCGCTTGACCGTGGTCATCAGTTCGCGGTCGGTTTCCGGCGCACTCGACATCGAGTAGGAGCGGAACAAATCCTTGCCGTCCACGTGGACTCGGAACGTGCAGAACTGTCCGGATTGATAAGCGATCGGCCCGTCGTGCGGGTCGAGTACATAGGTGCGCGCGTCGGCGCTCTCTTTAACGATCCGCGTTACGGTCGCGCGCTGGAATAACGGGGGTCTCGCCATGAACTGCCTCCTCCTGGTATTAAGATTCTAGTACAAGGAGAATTGTATTCTCTCCGACGAGACAGGATCTTCTCATATGGGGTCGAACGACAGCCGCCGCGGTGCCGCCCCTGCCGCGACCGTGCGCGCCGAACCGGTCGCCCTCGCGTTCGAGGACCGCGGGTACACGTACCGGCAGCTGGATCGGCTGGCTGGAGGTCTGGCCGTGGAGTTGGTGGCGCGGGGTGTGCGCGCCGGGCATCGCGTCGCGCTGATGTCGACGAACCGGCCGGAATTCGTGGTCGCCGTGCTGGCGACATGGCTACTGGGCGCGACACCCGTGCTGATCAGTCCGGCATGGAAGCGTGCCGAGGTCGAACACGCCCTGGCGCTGACCGAACCGGCGTACGGACTCGGCGATGCGCCGATACTGGCCGAGCTGGTGCCGACCCGCCACCTCGACGATCCGATCACCCCGCTGACGCACACGTTCGGGCCGCCCGCTCCGGAATCCGACGCGGTGCTCGTATTCAGTTCGGGCACTACCGGATTGCCGAAGGCGGTGCGGCACACCCACGCCTCGCTCGCCGCCGCGGTGCGGCACTGGACCCGGGTGCTGGAGCTGAACTCCTACGACCGCTTGCAGATCGTCACGCCGCCCTCGCACATTTTGGGGCTGCTCAATATCGTCACCGTGCTGGAGGCGGGCGCCTGGATGCGGCTGCACCGGCGCTTCGACCTGGAACGGATGCTGCACTGCATCGCCGAGGACCGCATCACGATCGAGATGGCCGTCGCGCCCATCGCGCTGGCACTGGCCGCGCATCCCGAACTCGAGTCCTATGACCTGTCCTCGCTGCGCTACATCATGTGGGGCGCAACACCGGTCACCGCCGCTGTCGCCGAAACCGTCACCGCGCGAACCGGTGTCGGCTGGCTGCCCGCGTACGGAACCACCGAACTGCCGGTCATCGCGTGCAGTCCGATCGGGAACGTGCGGTACGACAGCGTCGGAAAAGCGGCGCCGGGGGTGCAACTGCGGGTGGTGTCGACGACCGGAGAAACGTTGGGCCCCGGCGAGATCGGTGAGATCCAGGCGCGGTCGCCGTCGCTCATGGCCGGATATCTACCGGCTGATGCCACGGCGGAGGCCTTCGACGACGGCTGGTACCGGACCGGTGATATCGGCCGCATCGATGCCGACGGCTGGGTCCAGCTGACCGACCGATCCAAGGAAATGATCAAGGTCCGCGGCTTCCAGGTGGCCCCCGCCGAAATCGAGGCCGTGCTGCACGGACATCCCGCGGTGGGCGATTGCGCGGTGTTCGGCATCGCCGACCCCGCCGATGGGGAAGCGATCGTCGCGGCCGTCGCCCGCACCGCGGCGGTCACCGCCGACGAACTCATCGCACTGGTCGGCGACCGGCTGGCCGGATACAAGCGGCCGCGCCACGTGGTGTTCGTCCCCGAAATCCCGCGCCTGCCCTCCGGCAAGGTGTTGCGCCGAATTCTCAAGGAGCAGTATGGACGTTCGTCTCACGAGTGAACAGCGACAATTGCGGGACGCCGCCGCGAAATTGGCCGATGACCTCGGCCCCGGCTCGGTACTCGACCTCGACGACGCGACGCGGTTGACCCGGCTGGAGAAGGCGGTCGACCAGACCGGCTGGCGGGCACTGCGTTCGGACGGTGCCTCCGGAGTCGAGGTGGCGATCGTGGCCGAGGAGTTCGGGCGCGGACTGGTCGATGTGCCGTTCCTGGGACCGGTGCTGGCCGATGATCTGCGTGGACCGGCCGATGACGATCAGCGCTGGACCGTCGCGGTGGCGGCCCGGGCGATCGACGCGCACGGCGCCGACCGTGCGCTGGTGATCGACGATGGCCAGCTGCTCGTCGGCGGGGTCGGTGCCGAACTCCCCGGTGCGGATCTCACCAGGGTCGACGCGGAGCTCACCGGTCGACCCGACTTCCTCGGCGAATTGTCCGCCGATCAGGTGGCCCAGTGGCAGGCATTGGCGCTGGTGGCCACCACCGCCGATCTGGTGGGTGTCGCCCGCGGCGCGCAGTCCCTCGCCGTCGAATACGCGAAAGTCCGTGCGCAGTACGGCAATACGATCGGCTCGTATCAAGCGGTCGCGCACCTGCTCGCCGAGAGCCAGGCATTGATCGAGGGCTCGATCAGCGTCGCGCGGCACGCGGCCTGGTCGGTCGACGAATTGCCGCATGCGGAGTCGATGCGGGCGGCGCGGATCGCGAAGCTGTACTGCGCGCGGGCCGCGCGGACGGTATGCGAGACCGCGATTCAAGTGCACGGCGGCATCGGCAATACCTGGGAGTGCCTCGCGCATGTGTACCTGCGCCGTGCCCTGACCTCGACCGAATTGTTCCCCGTCAGCCTGGAGGAGATCGACCTTGGACTTTCGTGATGCACCGCAGGAGGCCGAATTCCGAGACCGGTTGCGCGCCTGGCTGGCCGAGGTGGCCGGTACCTTTCCGACCTCGGGTGACGAATACTGGGCGCGGCAGGGCGAATGGCATCAGGCGCTCTACGCGGCCGGGTTCTTCGGACTGTCATGGCCGCGAGAATTCGGTGGCCACGACCTTTCACCGGTATACGACGTCATCCTGGACGAGGAGTTGGCGATCGCGGGTGCGCCGCCACGGCCCAGCCTCGGTTACCTGGTCGCCGGCCTCGGACGGCACGCGAGCAAAGAACTGCAGCAACGGTTCCTGCCCGGCATGATCAACGGCACCGAGCGCTGGTGTCAGGGTTTCAGCGAGCCGGGGGCCGGTTCGGATCTGGCCGCACTGACGACCACCGCGACGCGCGAGGGCGACCACTACGTCATCAATGGCCACAAGATCTGGACCAGCTATTCCGATGTCGCGGACTGGTGCCTGGTCTTGGCGCGTACCGATCCGGATGCGCCACGGCACAAAGGCATTTCGGCATTCATCATCTCGATGAAGCAGCCCGGTGTGCAACAGCGGCCACTGCAGATGATCAGCGGGGTGACCCGGGAATTCGGTCAGGTGGAATTCGACGGCGCGATCGTGCCCGCGGATCAGCTGGTCGGTGCACCCGGGGAAGGCTGGAAGCTGGCGATGACCGTCGTCGGACACGAGCGCGAGCCCTCCACCCTGGGCTTCGCGGCTCGATACGGAAAACTGGTGCGCCAGTTGGCCGCTCGCGTCGAGGGCAAAGCGCCCGAGGAACTCGCCTGGGCGGCGGTGCAGACCGAGATGCTGCGCCTGCACGTGCGGCGCCGACTCTCCGAACAGCTCGACGGCGTCACCCACGGGCCCGACGGATCGCTGGACAAACTGCTCATGACCTGGGTCGACCAGGCGGTCGGCCATGCGGCGCTTGCCGTCGGCGGCACCCGCGATCCGGAACTGCTCGGGTCCTACTTCTACAGCCGCGCACAGAGCGTCATGGGCGGTACCTCGCAGATACAGAAGAACATCATCGCCGCGCGCATCCTGGGATTGGGAGTTTGAAATGTACGACATGCCAGCCGAAATCGATGTCCGTGCCGAGGGACCGGTACGGATCGTCACACTGAACCGGCCCGATGCCCTCAATGCCGTCAACGATCCGCTGCATGCCGGGCTCGCCCGGCTGTGGCCGCGGCTCAGCGCGGACAGTGGGGCGCGGGTAGCAGTGCTGACCGGCGCGGGCCGGGCCTTCTCCGCGGGTGGCGATTTCACCTACCTCGAAGAACTCAGCCGCGATAGCGCTCTGCGCGCCAAGACAATTGCCGACGGCCGTGACATCGTGCTCGGCATGGCCCGCTGCCGGATCCCGGTGATCGCCGCGGTCAACGGTCCGGCAGTCGGTCTCGGCTGCAGCCTTGTCGCGTTGAGCGACATGGTCTACATCGCCGAAACCGCGTATCTGGCCGATCCGCACGTGCAGGTCGGTTTGGTCGCCGCCGACGGCGGCCCGCTCACCTGGCCCCTGCACACCAGCATGCTGCTGGCCAAGGAGTACGCGATCACCGGCGCCCGGATCCCCGCGGCCAGGGCACGCGAGATGGGTCTGGCCAACCACGTCGTCGAAGATCCGGTCGCCGAGGCGCTGGCCTGTGCCCAACGGATGCTCGAACTTCCACAGCAGGCGGTGGAGAGCACCAAGCGCGTACTCAACCTGCAACTGGAGCATGCCGTGCTGGCCACACTCGACTACGCCTTGGCAGCCGAGGATCTCACATTCCAGAGCGAGGACTTCCGGGCCAACATCGCCAGGCTCACCGCAAAGCGCTGAGGTTCGCGCAAGGCCGCCGGTTCAAGCGGTCATCTCCCGGGCGATGGCGTCCACATCGGCCTCGGTGGTGTCGAACGAGCACATCCAACGGACCTCGCCGGTGCGTTCGTCCCAGGTGTGGAAGCGGAACAGTTTCTGCAGCCGCTCGGTGACCTCCCGGGGCAGTACAGCGAAGACGGCGTTCGCGTGGACCGGCCGCACGATCTCGACGCCGGGCACCCGGGCGACCGCCGTGGCCAGCCGGACCGCCATCGCATTCGCGTGCCGGGCATTGCGCAGCCACAGGTCGCCCTCCAGCAGCGCGACGAACTGCGCCGACACATACCGCATCTTGGAGGCCAACTGCAGTCCGGCTTTACGCAGGTACGTCACGCCGCGCACCGCGTCCGGGTTCAGCACCACGATCGCCTCGCCGAGCATCAGGCCGTTCTTGGTGCCGCCGAACGACAGCACATCCACCCCGGCGTCAGTGGTGAACGCACGCAACGGCATATCGAGCGCGGCGGCCGCGTTGGCCAGCCGGGCGCCGTCCACATGCAGCAGCATATGGCGCTCGCGCGCCATCGCACCGATGGCCGCGATCTCGCCGGGTGTGTAAAGGGTGCCGAGCTCGGTGCTCTGGGTGATGGAGACAACCCTGGGCTGGGCGTGGTGCTCATCGCCGAAGCCCCACGCGTACCGGTCGAGCAGCTCCGCTGTCAGCTTGCCATCCGGAGTGGGCACCGGGATCAGCTTGAGCCCGGCCACCTTCTCCGGTGCGCCGCACTCGTCCAGGTTGATGTGCGCGGACTCCGGGCAGACCACCGCGCTCCATCGGTCGCACATCGCCTGCAGCCCAACCACGTTGGCGCCGCTGCCATTGAAGACCGGATAGACATCGGCGCGGTCGCCGAAATGGTCCTTGATCAGCTCGCGCAGCCGGGCGGTGTGGACGTCATCGCCATAGGCCGGCTGGTGGCCCTCGTTGGCGGCGGCCAGCGCCGCCACGATGTCCGGGTGCACGGAAGCGTTGTTGTCACTGGCGAAACCGCGTAGCGGCTCGCCCACGTGGGCAGCAGTATCGCTCACTGATCCTCTTCTGTCAGCAGTGGGAAGGCGCCGTTCTCGTCGTGGACCTCACGGCCGGTGAGGGGCGGGTTGAACACGCAGACCGCGCGGAACTCGGTGTGGGCACGCAGGGTGTGATGCTGGTGTGCGTCGACCAGATACATCATGCCGGGCTCGAGGCGGTGCTTTTCACCGGTGTCGTCGTCGACCAGTTCGCCCCGGCCCTCGATGACGTAGACGGCCTCGACGTGGTCGGCGTACCACATCTTGATCTCGGTGCCCGCGTCAACCACGGTGTCGTTCAAGGAGAAGCCGACCTTCTCCCTGGCGAGCACCAGCCGACGGCTGGTCCACATGGGGCCCTTCACTTCGCGCTCGGTGCCGATGATCTCTGTCAGTGAACGGACGATCATGGAGTGCGTTCCTTTTGTTTCGTGCGTTTCCTGCGAACACTAAGAGCATGGCTGCTGGCACAGCATCGCCAACAGTGGCAGGAATGCCCCCCTTCATTAAGATCGCGCCATGCGAGACGAATGAGTACGGCTCACGCCCGCACATTACCGACGACAGCGACACCGACAATTTCCCTCGACAGCCCTGAGCGGGAATCCCTTTGAGGGCGGCTCGACCTGCGTTCGAGCGCTGAGGCTTGGTGCCGGCGGCGATGCCGACAGCACCGAGCTCGTCTATCGCACTACCGCCGCCGGGTTCACCCGCTCACCTGACCGCCGAACGACGTTGCGTTACTGGGCCGGACAGTTGTGGTAGGCGGTGAGCAGCCAGCGGTTGTCTCGGCGGATCAGGGTCCAGGTCGCCAGGACCCAGCGGTCGGCGGGAGCTTCGGATTCGCCTGCCATGAGGACGGCGCTGCGGCTGACCACGATGGCGGTGTCGGGGGTGGGAAAACGGACGAGTTGGGGCTCGTCCAGGGTTTTCGAGCCGCGCAGCGGGCCCTCGAAGCCGGCGGCCATGCGGTCTCGGACGGCGTCGCGGCCGGAGTTGAAGACGCCGCGCAGGATGGAGGTGGCGTCGGGATCGTAGTCGGCGACGAAAGCGTCGGCGTCATTGTCGGCCCAGGCACGGTAGAGGTTGTTCAGGACGTCGAGGACGGCCTCGCGGTCGGTGTGCAATCCGGTGTCGGTCATGGTTTCTCCTCGGTTCGTGGCCGCGGTCAGCGGCTCACGAGTACCTACCGGCGAGCCGGGCCCGATTCATCGCTCGCGGTGTAGAAAAGTTCGGCAGGGCTGTTTCGAGGAGGTACCGGATTGCCACCAATGCCTGCCTGACCGCGCTGGAGCAGCGCGGGCGCAGGCCGATGCCCTCCGGGCTGGCCCGGGTCTTCGACACCCCCAGAACCGATTGGCAATTGGTGTCGATCGGCGCCAACGGTGGCCCCGCATCGGCGGCCGACGTCCGCAACGCCCACGGCGGCTAGATGCCGCACACCTTGCAGGTCTTCACCATTGGCGGCGGCCGCATCGCACACTTGGTTGCCTACCAGTTCGAGGAGGTGTTCCGCCTCCTCGACCTGCCACCGCAATTCCCCTGAGCCGCAGTCATTTTCACCGCCATGCCGCACAAGCTGCACGTGGGCGGCCGTCGAGAATGTATTGGTGGCAGTAGACGTCGAGAGCGCCACTCTCACAATGCATTCTCGGTCTTCAGGCGATCGGTTGTCTGCGGACGCTGCGCCGCGCACGCCCAGGGTCGGGCGGATCTTCTGGGGCGGTGGCTGCTACCAGTACTGATGCCGTTTTCCATCGGTGTCGGCGATGAAGATGACCGCGTCGGCGCCGTCCAATTCTGCTGGGGTGAGCGGGATGTGGCCGGGCAGGATCGGTTCGCCGGGGCCGATCGACGGGGGAAGCGCGGCACGCAGGGCCTGTGTCGGAAACAGGGCGCGGCGGTTGGTCGCTTCGGCCAACATGCCCTGGAGGGTGTAGGGATCGCTATCGGGGTTGGCGTCGGTTGCCAGGAACGCGTAGCGCTCGCCGAGGGTGAGCGCGACGAGCGCTCCAGCGCTTCCCCAACGCGCCTCGTCCTTGCCGACCGACTGCGCGCGTCGCAGGTGGGCGTTGTGCGCGAACACCAGGCTCGGTCCGCGTCGCTGCTCCTGCGCGACGATCGCGAGCAGGTTCTCGGCCATCATCTCGGTGCGCAGGCTGACCAGCGTCGCGATGCGATCAGGGGCTGGACTCGCCATCGCCGCGTGATAGCGCAGCAGGCCCTGGGCGGTGCGCGCGTACGCGACGGCGTGGGCGTAGCCGGTCGGGTCGGCGCGGTGCAGGTCGGGTGCCGCGCGGCGCAGCGTGCTGGCGAGGTCGTCGGCGACGATGCGCAGGGCGCGGGCGCGGGCGGAGTCGCCGATAGAGGCTGCCGGATCGAACATGGCCGCCGGGTTCGTCCAGTCCGTGTCCGCGCCGAGCAGCGTGTCGAGGTCGTGGACTGATTCGGGCCGCAGGGCCGCGGGCAGGTACTCGATGACCGAGGACAGTGCGCGTCGCGGGCTCGGCGCACCCGAGTACTCCGTCGGCGCGTCGAAGCCGTAGAAGCGAACCCGATCCTGCGGCGCGCGGCCTGCATTGTGCGCGCGGAGCCATTCGACGAGTTCGCGGTTGCCCGGCACGGCGCCGAACCCGTGGCTGAACCCGGTCGCGAGCACCGTGTCGATCTCCGCCGTTGTCCCGGCCACGTAGTCATCGACCACGGACGCGGCGAAGACATCGGTCTCCAGCACGATCGACCGGTACCCCCGTTCGACGAGGTGGCCGAGGATTTCGTTGCGCAGCAACGGGAACGCCTCGATCCCGTGGGTCGGCTCGCCGAGTGCGAGCAGGACCGGCGGCTCGGGCCGCGCGGCGAGCAGCTCGTCGAGGGCACGGCCGAGGCCGGCCGCGTCGTCGAGTTGGCGGCCGATCCCACGCAGTGATGCGGCAGTAGACATGAACACCCCTTCCAGAAGGACCTACCCTTGACGGTATCGTTGAAGATTCTGGTGAAACTTCTGAGACTTCTACCTGCAATCTGTAGATGAAAGCCTCAATCGGAGGTAAAGCTGCGTCCCATCGACCTCGCGCGAGAACACGGGCTGTCCGCGCAAGCGATCCGCAACTACGACGACGCAGGCATCCTCCCGCCGACCGAGCGCAGCGAGACCGGCTACCGGCGCTATACACCCCTGCACGCGCAAGCCCTGCGCGCCTTCCTCGCGCTACGCGGCGGCCACGGGCACCAACAGGCAATGGAGATCATGCGCGCGACCAACCGGGGCGACACCGAGTCCGCCTACCGGCTCATCGACGCCACCCACGTCGCGCTACTCGCCGAACGCAATACCCGCACCGAGGTCGCGACCGCACTCGACAGCCTGTCCACCACGACACCGCCCCCTGTCAACGGCCGACCGCTGACCGTTGGCGAACTCGCGCGCCGGCTCGGCGTACACCCGGCGACGCTGCGCACCTGGGAAACCGAAGGCATCCTGCGTCCCGAACGCGACCGGGCAACGGGCTACCGCGAATACGGACCGGACTGCGTGCGCGACGCCGAGATCGCACGACAATTACGCCGAGGCGGGTATCTGCTGCACCAGGTCGCGCAGTTCATCGAGTCGCTGCGCGAGGCTGGCGGGGCGGACGCGCTGAGCGCCTTTCTCGACTCCTGGCAGGACCGGCTCACCACGCGCAGCCGCAGCCTTCTCGTCGGCGCGGCCCAGCTCGACGCCTATCTCGCCCTGCTCGATCAGACGTAGCGAGGGACGAGTCAGCATCGGCTCTTCTCGCTCGAACGACCGGATCCGCAGTCCCGCTTCAAAGACCTGCTCCACCGCCTCGATATCTATTGCGACGCAGCACAAATCGACACCGATCGGGTACGTCGCTGGACCCAGGTCGGAGCAGTCCGGGAAGCGACGTGGGGGCGGCGACATGGCGACCCGCATGGCTCGTCAACGCCACCGACCAACTCGCCCAAGCGATCACGTGCATGCTCGACCTCCGCCGATGCATGGTGTGTCGACTCGGCTTCGGCCGCCCCGTCTTACGCCGAGCGATGCTCCTCGACGCGGCGAAGCCATTCGGTGATGAGTGCCTTGACGAGGTCGCCCTGCTCGTGCGGCAGCGCGTGCCCGGCGCGGTCCAGCACCGCGAACGTGCCGCGGGGATAGTGCTCGATCAGATCCCAATGGCCTGCGAATCCCATTGAGGAGTCCTGGCGCCCGGCGATGATGAGGGCCGGGTTTTGGTATGGCGGTCCGTCCTCGGGGCCGGGGCTCAGCTGCCAGCGTTCGCCGATCCGCGCCATCGCGCCCTGGTCGGCCAGGGGGATGGCGGGAGCCACATAGTGCTGGTACCGCTCTTGCATGGCGGGTGTGTGCACCACGAAGTAGGACTCGAATTCGGTGCGGTCGTCCGGGCCCAGAACGTCGCCGAGGTCGCCTGCGGCGTGCACCACCTGGTGTGCGGGTATGTCGCGCGGGTCCTCGATGAGGGGGCAGATGACGGTCAGCCCGCTCACCTGATCGCGGCGCCTGTTCGCGACCGCTCGGGCAAAATAGCCGCCGGCGGAATGACCGATAGCCAACAGATTTCGATCACCGATCACAACATCGATCAACCCGAGGACGAGCTCGACCACATCGTCGGCGCTATTGATCGTTTCGGGCGCCGGAGTGCGCCCCATCCCCGGGAGATCCAGGTAAATCCGCCGATAATCAGGCATGTCACCGAAGATCGGCTCCATCGTGCCGACCATCTCGCGATGATCCACCCCCGAACCGTGCATCATCAATATCGGAGTCCCGTTGCCGTATTCGATGTAATGCACGGAAACGCCGTTGACGTCGCACTCCATATCGACACCCTAATCAGCTGGGGTGCGCGGTCGCGCATGGCGGTGTGCGGGGCTCGACCGGCTGGCCGCGGCTCTCTAGTTCGGCGACGGAGTCGAAGTGGGCGTGTGCGGGCATTGCGATCCCCCGAGCGCCTACACCTTGCGCTCATGAACCTGGGGGCCGGTCAACGGCGAAAAGGTCAGCGCTATGACTCTGCAGCGGAGCCGGACGCGATGTCGTCGGCCAGCGGCGCAATAGCCCCGATGATCTGTTCCACCAATGCCGTCGGCACCTCGGCGGTGGTCAGCGCATCGGTCAGATGCCCAGCCACGAGGTTGAAATGGTGCATCGTGATGCCACGGCCTTGATGGACCTGCTTCATCGGGGCACCAGCGTAGGGGCCGGGGCCGCCGAGCGCGGCGGAGAAGAACTCGACCTGACGCCCCTGCAACCGAGACATGTTCGTACCGGTGAAGAACGGCGCCAGCTGGTCGTCGGCGAGCACGCGGACGTAAAAGTCCTCGACTACCGCCTCGAGCGCCTCCTGCCCTCCGATCTGCTCGTAGATTGTGCCGGGCTCGACTACCGCGGCCGCCCCGGACTTGGACCTGAACCATGACGTGATATCCATGCATTCAGGACAGCACCGGTCGGTTTCCGTCCCGTTAGTCGGCTGTCGCAGCCTGTTTTCCATTCATGGCCTGTGCATTTCACGGAACTCACAGCGGGCAGCCGCACCTGTGAGCAATGTTTCGAACGTGACTGATCCTGGGCAACGTACGGACTCTCGGTGCCACTCGGACACCGCAGGCCCGACTACTCCTCGTGCTCGCCGAGCACCGGCGGCGGACCGTACTGCGGCTGGTATCCGGCTATCCGGATCGGACTGCCGATCAGCCGGTAATCGCCTACGGTGACGATGGTTTCGGGGGTGGCGGCCAGGGCCTCGGGCAGGGTGCGCACCGCGGCGGCCGGGATGCCGAGTGGGCGCAGGCGAGATTCCCAGCCGGTGGCGGTATCGGTGGCCAGGGCCGCGGTTACCGCGGCGAGCACCTCGTCGCGATGGGCCGCCCGCTCGGCCATCGTCTCGAATCCGTCGACGCCGGCCTCCGCGGCGAAGACCTTCCAGAAGCCGTCGTGGGTGATGAACAGCGCGAGATGGCCGTCGGCCGTCGGAAAGAGCTGCGCTGGAACGTAATACGAATGTGCGCCGAACTTTCGGCGTTGTGGCTGTTTGCCGTCGTTGAGATAGGCCGACGCATGGTAGTTCAGCTGCGAGAGCATCACCTCGTAGAGCGAGACGTCCACCTGCCCACCCCGGCCGGAGACGATCTGGGCGAGCAGGCCGAGCGCGGCGGTGAGGCCGGTCGAGTTGTCCGCCGACGAATACCCGGGCAACGTGGGCGGCCCTTGCGGATCGCCCGTCATCGCGGCGATGCCCGTCGCCGCCTGGATCACATAGTCGAAGGCGGGGTCGTCACCGCCGTCCAAGCCGAAGCCCGTGATCGCCACACACACGATCCGCTCGTTGAATTGCCGCAGCGACTCATAGGTCAGGCCGAGCCGCCGGATCGCCGACGGCTTCAAATTCACCAGCAGCGCATGCGATTCCGCGACGAGTTCGGCCAGCCGACGCTGTCCGGCGGGGCTGGTCAATTCGAGTCGGATACTGCGCTTGCCGCGATTGAGGCTGGCGAAATAGGAGTCGCCGACCTGCCGCGAGATCTCCCCGTTCAGCGGTTCGATCTTGGTCACCTCGGCGCCGAGATCGGCGAGCATCATCGTGGCGTAGGGACCGGCGAGCATCGTGCCGACCTCGAGTATCCGGATACCCGCCAGCGGCCCCGCAGCCTCGCCGGAAACCGGTCGACTCACGACTGCGCCTCGCTGGCGCTCGCTCACTGCAATTCCTTCGCCAGTTCGGCGATCATCTCCCGGGTCCGGCGCTTGGAGGCGATGAGTTCGTCGCGGTTGTCGCCGATGGGCAGCAGCCGCACCGACAGATCCGTGGCGCCGGCATCGGCGAAGCGCCGCAGTCCCGCCGCGATCGCCCGCTCGTCACCCGCGACGCAGATATCACCGATATCGCGGGCCGAACCCTGTTCCAGCAGCCGCTGATAGTTGGGCGAGACCTCGGCCTCGCCGAGAATCCGGTTGGCTCGCGCCTTGGCCTCGTCGACCTCCGACGGCGAGCACAGGCACACCGGTAGCCCGGCGATGATGCGTGGTGCGGGGCGCCCGGCGTCGGCGGCGGCCTTGTTGATTTTCGGGACGACATGGTCGGCCACCGCACGCTCGTCGGCCATCCACAGGATGGTGCCGTCGGCGTGTTCGCCGGCGATGCGCAACATGACCGGTCCGAGGGCGGCGATCAGCACCGGCACCGGCGCTACCGGGCCGAGGTCGAGCGGATTGTGCACGGTGAAGGTGTCGTTTTCGATATCGACCTGGCCGGGTCCGCGCAGACCGGCATTCAATACGTCCAGGTAGTCGCGGGTGTAGGCCGCCGGTTTCGAATAGGGCAGCCCGAGCATGTCCTGCACGATCCAGTGATGCGAGGGGCCGACACCGAGCGCGAGCCGACCACCGGCCGCCGCCTGCGCCGAAAGCGCTTGGCGAGCAAGGGCGATCGGATGCTGCGCCTGCAATGGCACCACCGCGGTGCCCAATTCGATGCGGGTGGTCTTCATACCCATCAGCGCGATGGTGATCAGCGCGTCGAAATCGGTGGGTATCTGCGGAATCCACGCGGTAGCCAGTCCCGCGGTCTCGGCCCATTCGATATCGTCGAGCATCCTGCTGAGCTTGCGCGCGGAGTCCCCCTTCTCCGGCCCGATCATCACTCCGATTCGCACGAATTCCTCCAGTTTCCAAGCTTTTTCAGACGACGGCTGCCGCCCAGGATCACGACGGTGTCACTGTTTCGGTCTCGGGGACGGCAGTCGGCGCAGCCGACGGGGTGGGTAAGCACAGTGCGCGGATCTCGGTGACCAGCGTCTCCAGCGCGGTGCCGGTCGGAAACACCGCCGCCGCACCGGCTTCCAGCAGTCGCGGCACGTCCGCCTGCGGGATGGTGCCGCCGACCACCACCGCGATATCCCCGGCGCCGGCGTCCCGCAGCGCGTCCACGACGCGCGTCGTCATCGACACATGCGCGCCGGACAGGATGCTCAAACCGACCACGGCGACGTCTTCCTGCAACGCGATCGACACGATGTCCTCCACGCGCTGCCGGATGCCGGTGTAGATGACCTCGAACCCGGCATCGCGCAGGGTGCGGGCGACGATCTTGGCGCCGCGGTCGTGACCGTCCAAACCCGGCTTGGCGACGAGTACGCGTGCGGGCATCAGAACACCACCGGCTGCTGGAATTCGCCCCATACCGACTTCAGTGCGGCGGTCATCTCGCCGACCGTGCAGTACGCGTTGGCGCAGTCGATCAGATTGTGCATCAGGTTTCCGTCTCCTTCGGCGGCATGCGACAAAGCGGTGAGACAGGCACGCACCGCAGCGGGATCTCGTTCGGCCTTCACCCGAGCCAGGCGCTCGAGCTGCAATTCCCGCCCCTTGGCATCGAGTTCGTAGGTGCCGATATCGGGTGCGGGCTCGTCGGAGACGAATCGATTCACCCCGACCACCGGACGCGAACCCGACTCCACCTCCTGATGCAGCCGGTAGGCCTCATCGGCGATCAGACCCTGCAGATATCCGTCTTCGATACAGCGCACCATGCCGCCGTGCTGCTCCAGATCGGTCATGATCTCGACGATGCGGGCCTCGGTCGCGTCGGTGAGCGCCTCGACGAAGTAGGAGCCGCCGAGCGGATCGGCCACCCGCGTCACACCGGTCTCATAGGCGAGGATCTGCTGGGTGCGCAGCGCCAGCGTCGCCGACTCCTCGCTCGGTAGCGCGAACGGTTCGTCCCACGCCGCAGTGAACATCGACTGCACCCCGCCGAGCACCGAAGCCATCGATTCGTAGGCGACCCGCACCAGATTGTTCTGGGCCTGCGGCGCGTACAGCGACGCGCCGCCAGCGACACAGCCGAACCGGAACATCGACGCCTTATCCGTGCTCGCGCCGTAGCGCTCGCGCACCAGGGTGGCCCAACGACGTCGGCCCGCACGGTATTTCGCGATCTCCTCGAAGAAGTCGCCGTGGGTGTAGAAGAAGAACGAGATCTGCGGCGCGAATTGATCGATCGTCATCCGGCCGCGTTCCACCACGGTGTCGCAGTAGGTCACGCCGTCGGCGAGGGTGAAGGCCATCTCCTGCACCGCGGTCGCCCCGGCGTCGCGGAAGTGCGCGCCCGCCACCGAGATCGCGTTGAATCGCGGCACTTCGGCGGCACAGAACTCGATGGTGTCGGCGATCAATCGCAGCGACGGTTCCGGCGGCCAGATCCAGGTGCCACGCGAGGCGTATTCCTTGAGGATGTCGTTCTGGATGGTGCCCGTGAGCTTTTCCCGTGGCACGCCCTTTTTCTCCGCGGCCGCCACATAGAACGCCAACAGGATCGCCGCGGTGCCGTTGATGGTGAAGCTGGTGCTGATCTTGTCCAGCGGGATGTCGTCGAAGAGCACCTCGGCGTCGGCGAGCGTGTCGACGGCGACGCCGACCCGGCCGACTTCCTCGCTCACCTCGGGATCATCGGAATCGTAGCCGCACTGCGTCGGCAGATCCAATGCCACCGACAATCCGGTACCGCCCTGGCCGAGCAGATACCGGTAGCGCTGATTGGATTCCTCCGCGGTGCCGAAGCCCGAGTACTGCCGGAACGTCCACAACCGACCCCGGTAGCCGGAGGCGAAGTTGCCACGCGTGAAGGGATATGCGCCCGGCTGGGGCGGGTCGGCACGCCGGTCTTCCGGTCCGTAGACCGGCTCGAGCGGGATACCGGACGAGGTCTGCACTTGGTCGTTCATCAGTGAATACGCTACTTGCCAAAAAAGAGAATGCCAATACCATCTGAAGCGAGTGAGTTCTCACAATCCGTTTCCCCGAGGAGCACGATGCCCGAGCAGCACCGACCGTTGACCGACCGCACCATGGTGATTTCCGGCGCCAGTCGCGGTATCGGACTGGCCATCGCGGTCGCCGCCGCGCGCCGGGGCGCCAACGTGGTGCTGCTGGCCAAGACGGCCGAACCGCATCCACGGCTGCCCGGCACCGTCTACACCGCGGCCGCCGAAATCGAGGCCGCGGGCGGCAAGGCGGCCGCCGTGGTGGGTGATGTGCGCCGTGAGGAGGATGTGCAGCGGGTCGTGGGCACCGCGCTGGAACGCTTCGGCGGCGTCGATATCTGTGTCAACAATGCCAGCGCCATCGCGACCGATCCGACCGAGCGGTTGTCGCCCAAGAAGTTCGATCTGATGATGGACATCAATATCCGCGGCGCCTTTCTGCTGACCCAGTCCTGCGTGCCGCACCTACGCAATTCGGCCAACCCGCATGTGCTGACCATCGCGCCGCCGGTGAATATGAACCCGCGCTGGCTCGGCGCGCACCCGGTCTACACGCTGTCGAAATACGGAATGACGCTGCTGTCGCAGGGCTGGGCCGTCGAATACGCCAACGCCGCAATAGCATTCAACTGCCTGTGGCCCGAGACCTTCATCGCCACCTCCGCGGTGGCCAACCTCGACGACGGCACGAATCAGCTCGCGGCCGCGCGCAGTCCGGAGATCATGGCCGATGCCGCGATCGAGGTCGTGTCCCAGCCCGCGCGGGAGATCACCGGAAACTGCTTCATCGACGCCGAGGCGTTGACGCGATTCGGCGGCGTCGAGGACCTGTCCCGCTACGGCGGCGGCGCGCACCCGACACCGGACCTGTTCCTCGACTGATCGCCGAAAGGATTGCCGGATATGACAATCGATCCCGACCAACGGGCGCGCTACGAGGCCGGATTACAGGTCCGCCGCGAGGTAGTCGGCGCCGACTACGTCGACCGGGCGCTGGCCGCCGCCACCGACTTCTCCGAGCCGCTGCAGGATCTGGTCACCGAATACTGCTGGGGCGCGGTGTGGGCCCGCCCCGGCCTGGACCGCCGGGCCCGGTCGATGATCACCCTGGCAATGCTGACTTCGCTCAACCGTGCCACGGAATTCGCCACGCACGTGCGCGCCGCATTGACCAACGGCGTCACCCCGGACGAGATCCGAGAGGTGCTGCTGCACGCGACGGTCTACGCCGGTGTCCCGGCCGGAGTCGAAGCCTTCCGAATCGCCGGACCGATCCTGCAGGAGCACACTGATGTCTGAACGCGCTACCGGGCACATCGCCTTTCTCGGCCTCGGCACCATGGGCGCGCACATGTCGCGGCGGTTGGTGGCGGCGGGTTTCGACGTCGTCGGATTCGACCCGTCCGAGCACGCCCGTGACGGCTTGGCCGCGGTCGGCGGACGGGTCGCGACCAGCGCCGCAGCAGCCGCCGCTGGGGCCAACCACCTGATTCTCATGCTGCCCAGCTCTGCCGTCGTCGAATCCGTACTCGGTGACGAGCAGCTGCTGGCCGCATTGGGGCCGGACGCGATCGTGATCGATATGAGCTCATCCGAACCGGAGTCGACGCGGCGGCTGGCCACCGCACTGGCCGCGCGTCGGATCACGCTGGTCGACGCACCGGTGTCCGGCGGCGTGCGCGGGGCGGCGGACGGTACCCTGACGATCATGGTCGGGGGCCCGGAAGACACTGTCGCCCAAATTGATTCGATGCTGGCGCCGCTGGGCAAGGTACGGCGCATAGGTGCATCGGGGGCCGGTCATGCCGTCAAGGCGATCAATAATCTGCTCGCCGCGGTCAACCTGCTCGCCGCCGCCGAGGGGGTCGCGGCCGGACGCCGTTTCGGCCTGGACCCCGCCGTGATCATCGAGACCATCAATGCCGCCAGCGGGCGCAGTGCCGCAACCGAACTCAAGTTCCCGCAGGCGATTCTGCCGGAAACCTTCGACTCCGGATTCGCGCTCGCACTCATGCTCAAGGACATGCGCATCGCCACCGACCTGGCGGCCTCGCTCGGCATACCGGCCGCACTCGGCGAACGCGCCGTCGAGCTGTGGACGCGCGCCGCGGCCGACCTCGGTCCGAGCGCCGACCAAACCGATATCGCGCGCTGGGCGGACGCGCAGTCCGCGGAACATTGAGGCCAACACCATGAATACGCCCATCCGATTCTCGGTCGTCGACGTGCTCCATTACTTCGGCAAGTGCCCGCGCTGCGGTTATTCCGCCACGGCGTCGGCGATGATCCAGACCTTCGCCGACGGCGCCACCGAATCGCAACTCGTCGCCACCTGCGGGCAGCCGTGCGGGTGGAGCGGCCCGGTGGCGCTGACCACGATGACCGACGCCCGGTCCGATTGACTCGGATTCACCACCGTTGCACGGCGCTCGGCGCCGCAAGGCCCGCGTTCTCCGCGGCCAGCACCGCTGTCGGGATCACGACGATGGCGCGAACTCCGCCGTAGTCGGATTCGGTCAGGCGCACCGAGATGCCGTGCCGAATCCCCAACCGGGCCACCACGAACAGCCCGAGCCGCGAATCCGACGATAGTGTCGCGACGCTGAAATCCGGTGGGTCGGCGAGCACTTCGTTGGCCCGCTGCAGTTCCGAATCCGACATGCCCATGCCCTGATCGCTGATCACCACGACGACTCCCGTGCCGATCAGATTGCCGGTGACGTCCACGCGCGACTGTGGTGGCGAGAACGCGGTCGCATTGTCGACCAGTTCGGCAAGTAGATGGATGAGATCGGCCACCACGGCACCGTTGACGAATACCGACGGCAGTCCGGCGCCGGTGAAAACCCGCGCGTATTGAACGGTTTCCGCGATCGCACCCCGGACGAGCTCCCCGAGCGGAACCGGACGTCGCCACTGTCGCCCTGGGCGGCCGCCGCCGAGGATGATCAGATTCTCGGCATTGCGGCGCCCGCGGGTGGCGAGATGGTCGAGCTGGAACAGCGTTTCCAGCAGCGCCGGATCCTCCTGTCGCCGTTCGGCAGCATCGAGAATCTCCAACTGCCGGTGCACCACGATCTGGCTGCGGTGGGCGATATTGCTGAATACCGCGCGCACGCCCTCGCGGGTGTTCGCCTCGGTGACCGCGGCCGCGACCGCCGCGCCGTGCGCCCGATTGAAAGCCTGGGCGACCTGACCTATCTCGTCGGTGCCGAAATCCAGCTGTGCGGCTTCGGTTTCCGGGTCGATCCGCACCCCTTCGTTCAGGCGCCGCAACGTCTGCGGCAACCGAACCTCGGCCACCGCAAGCGTTTCCGAGCGCAACCGTTTCAGCCGTCCGATCAATTGGTTGGCCAGCCACAGCGACAACAAGAACGCCAACACGGCGACCGCACTCAAAACACCCGCGGCCAGCAACGAGTTGCGCGCGTGCCGGGCACCCGCATCGGCGGCGTGCCATTGGGCCTGCTTGGCGTGCCCCACCCACATTGCCACCAACTGCTGACTCACCTCGTCCGCAGCGGTGCGCCACTCCGGGACACTCAACGGCAACTGCGGCGCACTCGCGGGCCGCACCTCGATGATTGCGCTCTCCATGGCGCTCACCTGCTGCCAGGCGTGGGACGCGGTGAGATCCTTAATGCGCTGCGCGCTGGCGGCGTCGAGTTCGGTTGCCAATCGCGCGATCTCGACGTGGTAGTAGCTGACCAGGTTGCGGTATTCGGCGAAAAGGGTCGGCGCCACACTCTGCGGGCGCACGACCGCCGTGGTCAGTGCACTGGCGCGCGACATGGATTCGACCACGTGCAACAGACCCATATTGCGGGTGAGTTCGGCGCCGGAGGCCGCATCCGGAGCAAACTGTCCGATCGTTGCCGAACCCTGATCCATGCCGTCCAATAGTCGGCTGTAGAAGCCGTAGGCGTCTGCGATCGGTAGCCGACCGGCATCGATGGCACTGCGCAACTCCGGTAACCGAGCCTTCAACTCGTCGAAGGCCGCCACCGTGTTTCCCATCGCGCTGCCGCCCACGCGCTGCAACGCGGCTTCGGTGACTGCCAGCGACTTCAGCGCGGAGTCGAACCGCATACGGGCGGCGACCAGCGCACCGGGATCGATGACCTCGCCTGCCAGCTGGGACACCGACAGCAGTCGCTCCTGTTCCACGGCCAGGACCAATTCGCGTGTGGGGGTGAGGTGGCTGTCCAGCGTGCGCGCGAAGTCCTCAGCGTGTCGCCCGTCGTTGAACAGGTAGATCGACGTACCCACCCCGACGCAGATCAGCAGCAGGCTGGGTACCAGCGCAATGACAAGAATCCGTGTCCGGATCCCACGGAACCGAGCCTTCAACACCGCGATAATATAACTTACATATTCGAGAATGGCATTCTTGAAAATGCATGCCGACCCGAGGCACACGGAGGACCCCGATGCGATTTATCCTGCATTACCCCGAGACCACCGGCTACGACGGTGACATGCTCGATGTCGGCGCACTGCATGACGTGGCGATCGCGGCCGAACGATCCGGATTCGACGGACTGTCACTGAGCGAGCACCCCGTTCCGGGCGCCCGATGGCTGGCTTCCGGCGGACATCAGACGCTCGATCCGTTCGTCGCACTCGGCTATGTCGCCGGTGTGACCGAACGTCTGCGGCTGATCACCTATCTCGCGGTGCTGCCCTACCGCAATCCGTTCCTGCTGGCGAAGGCGGCGGCAACGCTGGACAAACTGTCGGGCGGGCGCGCGATCATCGGTCTGGGCACCGGTTATCAGAAGAGCGAATTCCATGCTCTCGGAGTCGATTTCGATGAGCGCAACGCGCTGTTCGATGAGGCGCTGGACGTGCTGCCGCTGCATTGGAGCGGCGAGCCGTTCAGCTATCAGGGCCGCCATTTCAGCGCCCGCGATGTGATCGCCCGGCCGCGGCCGGTGCAGAATCCGATCCCGATCTGGATCGGCGGCAATTCGAAGCTGAGCCGCCGCCGGGTCGCCGCGCGCGCACAGGGCTGGATCCCGATGACCGGCGGCGCCGAGCTGAGCACCTCGGCCCGCACACCGGAACTCGGCACGCTCGACCAGCTCGCCGCGAAGATGACAGAGGTGCGATCGGCGGCCCAGGACGCGGACCGGTCCGAGCATATCGATCTGGTGTACTCCTACCCGGACGCAAGCATCGCCGCCCCGGCGGTGGATGCCGATCGGCACCGCGAAGCCTTCGCGGCGTTGGACAAGGCCGGCGTCGACTGGATCGTCGTCTCCTGTCGTACACGCGAGCCCGGCGCGTTATTCGACTTCATCTCGGAATTCGGCGCGACCTACCTGACCGCGCCCGAATCCTAGGCTTCGCCGTCGATCATCGCGGCCGGCTCAGCACCTTGTCCGCCGCCGCCCAGTGCTCATCCGAAACCCAAAGCTGCGCAAAGGCATTCACCGCTTCCGCCGGGGCAACCCCGGACAGCACCCGCTTGACCTCACCCGCGGGCGCGTTGGCCAGCGAGCGAGCCAGTGCCAGCCAACCTTCCTCGAACGACGCACGGGGCAGCACCCGGTCCACCAGGCCGACACGTTCGGCCTCGGCGGCGTCGAGCACGGTTCCCGAACCCGCGAGCAGCAGTGCTCGGCTCCGCCCGACCAGCGCGCCGAGCCGTTCGGCGCCACCCCAGGCCGGCATGATCGCCAGCGCGACCTGATTGAACGCGATCTTGATGTCGTCGGCGGCGACCCGAATGTCCGCGGCAACCGCGACTTCGGCGCCACCACCGAAGGCGTGGCCGTTCATTGCGGCGATCACCGGTGCGGGAAAGTCCGCGAGGCGATCACAGATGCCCCGCATCCGCCAGGCCATCTCCTCGGCGGCCTCGAGGGTACGAATCGTGCTGAGCTGCTTGAGATCTCCCCCCGAAACGAATGCCTTGTCGCCCGCGCCCCGAATAACCAGCGCCCGAGCCCCCTCGGCCGCATCGAGCGCCTTCTCGAGCTGGTCCATCGTCTCGGGCGCGATGGCATTGCGCGCCTGCGGGCGATCGATGGTGACGACCGCAAGCCCGTCGCTAAGCTCGAGTTCCACCATTGTCAGTTCTCCGATCAAGATATTGGCATTCTACTTTTCGGAGAATAGTATATTCGGAGCGGCAGCCCCCGACACTCATCCCGTAACCACCCGACCGCGCCGCGGGTGTGGCCGACTCGTGCCCGCGCGCCGGGTACTTGGAGTCCATATGCGCACAATCCCCGCCGACCTGGTCAAACGGTACGAAGACAAAGGATGGTGGACCCGCGATTCGCTCGGCGATCTGCTGGCCCGCGGTCTGGCCGCCGCACCCGATGCCCGGTTCCGCGTGCACTCGGCGGTCCGGCCCTATACCGGAACCTTCCGTGACGTCGAACTTGTCGCCCGCCGACTGGCCAAGGGCTTGCACAAGCGGGGTGTCGGTCCCGGTGATGTGGTGGCCTTCCAACTGCCCAACTGGATGGAGGCCGCCGCGACCTTCTGGGCCGCAACCTTTCTCGGTGCGACCGTGGTTCCGATCGTGCACATCTACGGACCACGGGAGGTCGGCTACATCCTGGGCGCGGTGCGTCCACGCGTCTTCGTCACCACCGACCGATTCGGTTCGATCGACTACGACCCGGCCGTCTACGCGGATGTGCCGATCGTCGGCGTCGTCGGACGCACCTTCGACGATCTGCTCGATGACGAGCCGTTCACCGGGGTCGTCGAGGTCGACCCGGCCGGTCCGGCGCTGATCGCCTTCACCTCGGGCACCACCCGCGCGCCCAAGGGTGTGATCCACAGTCATCAAACCCTCGGTTGCGAGACCCGCCAGCTGGCCGAGCACTACCCGGCCGACCTCGGCCCGCAGATCACCGCCGCGCCGGTCGGCCATTTCATCGGCATGCTCAACGCCTTCCTCATCCCGATCCGCGACGGCATCGCGGTCAACCTCGTCGACACCTGGAATCCGGCCCAGATCCTGACCCTGATGACCAACTACGGCATCACGGTCGCGGGCGGCGTGCCCTACTACCTGACCAGCCTGGTCGACCACCCCGACTTCACCGCCGAGCATCTGCTGCACATGAAGTACGCAGGGATGGGCGGCGCCTCGGTGCCGAGTTCGGTCAGCGAGCGGCTGAACGAACTCGGCCTCATCGTCTACCGCTCCTACGGCAGCACCGAACACCCCTCGATCACCGCCTCCGACTGCACCGCCCCGGAGGGCAAACGGCTCTATACCGACGGTGATCCGCAGCCCGGCATCGAAATCCGGCTCACCGAGGACGGCGAAATCCTCAGCCGCGGACCGGATCTGTGTCTCGGCTACACCGACGAGGCGCTCACCGCGAAGGTTTTCGACGACGAAGGCTGGTATCACACCGGCGATATCGGCGTACTCGACGAGGACGGATTCCTCACCATTACCGACCGCACCTCCGACCTGATCATCCGCGGCGGCGAGAACATCAGCGCACTCGAGGTCGAGGAGGTCCTGCTGACTATGTCGGCGGTCGCCGAGGCCGTTGCGGTCGCCGCGCCCGATGCCCGACTCGGCGAACATGTGGCCGCGGTGGTGCGACTGCACCCGGGTTCGGACGCCCCGACGCTCGCAGATCTGCAAGCGCATTTCGCGCAGGCGGGCCTGACCAAACAGAAATGGCCGGAACAGCTCGTGGTGGTCGAGGACTTTCCGCGCACCCCGAGCGGCAAGGTGCAGAAGTACCGGATCCGGCAGAGCCTGCGCGAGGCGTGATCAGTGGCTGATGGTGGAATGCCGCGGCCACGGACGGCCGTGGTAGCGCTCGATATCGGTGTTGAAGCGTTCGAGATAGGCGGCGAAGGCCGAGACGTCGTCGGGCGTCCAGTCGACCATGATGTCGTCCAACACGCGGAGGCTCTCCGTGCGGTCGGAGTCGAGTTGGCGATTTCCTTCGGGAGTAATACGGAACAGTCGGGCCATGCCGCCCTCGGGGTCCGGAATCCGCTCGATCAGCCCCGCGCGCATCATCGCGGCGGTTTGCCGACGCAGCGTGGATGCCTCCAATCCCAGTGCGTCGCTGAGCTGACCGATGGACATCGGCCCTTCCCCGTGCAGTCGGTTGAGCAGGGTGTACGCGCTGCGGTCCATGCGACTGGCACCACGCCGAGACGCGAGGCTGTACCGCCCGAGCAGCATGGTCTCGAATTCGATCAAATGCGTGGGCTTGTCCATCCCGACCCTTCTGCCGATGCGCGCGTCGCCGATGACGCATGTGTATCACACAGGATGTGCGCTACACGCCACGTCATGCATATTACACATAGCGTGTATGATACACGTGGCATGGAGTTCGATCGAACGTAGTCGAATAGTGGTCGTCCACGCTGCATTCCACCGCCACATCACTACGCTCGGCGAGCAGCCGGAGCGTGGATACCGAAAGGGGCGCGCCTGCTGGCAGGCGCGCCCCGGTTGGGGTAGTCAGGAGGTGGGCTGGGTCAGGTCGTAGACCGTGGCGCCGCCGACCGTGATGGCGGTGTAGTGCGCCTTGACCCATGCGGTGATTTCGCTTGCGCTGCTGTTGGATCCGCCGCCGGGGCCACCGCCCATACCGCCGCCCGCGATGAAGTAGGCGATATCGCCGTTGGCGACGTACTGCTGGAATTGCGCCAGCGTCGGCGAATTGTCGCTGCCGGTGAAGCCGCCGATCGCCATGATCGAAGCGCCGGTGGACAATTCGAGGCCGCTCGCCGACTGCGAGCCCACCGCCGCTGCGGCCCAACGGGTGTCGGTATTGCGCACCAACTCCTGCAGTTCGGTGTTGGACGAATTCGAGCCGCCCGGTCCGCCACCGCTACGGTTGGCGGTCGCCTCGGTTCCGGTCTGTTCGGTCCCTGCCTGTTCGGTACCCGCTTGTCCCGGTGCCGCGCCGTCGAATGACGGTGCGCCGGTGTCTGATTCGCCGAAACCGTCGGGGGCCGCTCCGCCGCCACCCGGTCCGCCCATACCCATCCCCTTACCCGCGACAGCCGGGCCGGAGGTCGGAATGGAACCGGAATGCGCGGTCGCCGCGGTTTCGATCGCGTACGCCGTGGTCCCCGCGAGGCCGAACAGCAGTCCGGCAATGGCGACGACGGCGGTGAATCTACCGAGCTGGTGTGCGCCGACCGCGACGATGGCCGCGACCACGATCGAACCGATCAGCACGATCCAGCGCAGTGCCGGGTACCAGTCGGGTGTGCGATCGAGCAGGATGAAGTTCCAGATACCGGTCGAGGCGGACATGGCCGCGAGTGCGATACGCGCCGTGACGAATTGGCGGCCGCGCCACAATTCGACCACCGCGATACCGATCAGCGCCGCGATCGCCGGGGCGAGAGCGACGGTGTAGTACGGGTGCATGGTGCCCTGCATGTAGCTGAATACGACGCCGGTGACGAGCAGCCAACCGCCCCACAGCATCAGGCCCGCGCGAGTGCGTCCGGTCCGCGGCGTGCGCCGGGTGAACCACAGACCGGCGACCAGACCGATCAAGGCCGCGGGCAGCAGCCAGGAGATTTCGGTGCCCATCGAATCGCCGAACAATCGGGTGATACCGGTGCTGCCGCCGAAGCCGGTGTTGCCACCGCCACCGCCACCACCACCGCCGTTGCCTTCGCCGCCGAGGACACGGCCGAGACCGTTGTAGCCGAGCGCGAGGTCGAGCAGGCTGTTGTCGGTCGAGCCGCCGATGTACGGGCGCGAATCAGCGGGCCACAAGCTGACCAGTGCGACGAACCAGCCGCCCGAGATCACCATCGCGACAAAAGCGCCGAGCAGCTTGGCCATACGACGCCAGAAACCGATCGGTGCGGCGACCAGGAACACCAGTCCGAGCGCGGGCAGTACCAGGAAGGCCTGCATCATCTTGGTGAGGAAGCCGAATCCCACTGCCACACCGGCCAATACGAGCCAGCGGCCGCTGCCGCGCTCGGTGGCGCGGACGGTGCCGTAGGCCGCGACGACGAGCAGCAGCACCAGCAGGGCGTCCGGGTTGTTGAACCGGAACATCAGTGCCGCAGCGGGAGTCACGGCCAGCGCCACACCCGCAAGCAATCCGGCCGCCGGGCCGCTCCACCGGCGCACCGCGGCGTACACCAGACCGACCGACGCCACCCCCATCAGTGCCTGCGGCAGCAGCATGGAGAACGAACTGAAACCGAGCAGCCTGCCGGACAAGCCCATCACCCACAGCGATGCGGGCGGCTTGTCCACGGTGATGGCGTTACCCGAATCCAGCGAACCGAACAGCAGCGCCTTCCAACTCTGTGTGCCCGCCTGGACCGCGGCCGCGTAGAAGTCGTTGGCCCAACCGGATTTACTGAGACCCCACAGGTAGAGGACGGCGCTGGCCGCCAGCAGAGTCCACAATCCGGGGCGGGCCCAGCGTGGCTGATCGGGTGGGCCGAACAGCCAGCGGGTCGATCGTTTCGGGTGCGCGTGCGCGTGCCGCGGACCCGCTGGTTCGGCGTGCCGCACGGGCGCCGCTTCGGTCATGGTCATCTCGAGTCCCTCTCGTTTACTCAAAGTGGTCAGTGGGTGACGGTGAGGTCGTAGACCGTGACGCCGTCGATCGTCTGGGCGGTGAATTTGGCCTGCACCCAGGCCGCGATTTCGCTGGCGGCCTGGCTGCCGCCGCTCCCGGATCCACGCATCCCGCCCATGATCTGGGCGCTGATGAAGTAGTGGATCTTGTGTTGGGCCACATAGTCTTCGAACTGCGACAGCGTGGGTGCCGGGTCGGTGCCGTTGAAGCCGCCGAGGGCCATGACCGGATCACCGGTGGCCAGTTGGTATCCGGCGGCATTGCTGGAGCCGACGACGGCGGCGACCCAGGTGTAGTTGTCGGCGTCGGTGCTCAGCGCCGCGGTCAGGTTCGCTCCCGGTGTGATGCCGCCGAACATTCGGCCCATCGGTGCGCCGCCACCAACTCCACCGCCGATGCCGCCCGGCGCACCCGCGCCACCGCCACCGCCAGTGCCAGTCGACGCACCCATCCCACCGCTGATGCCACCCTGGGCACCCGCAGTGCCACCCGACGCACCCCCGCTGCCACCCGACGCACCCCCGCTGCCGCCAGACACACCCCCGCTGCCACCAGACACACCCCCGCTGCCACCAGACACACCCCCGCTGCCACCCGACGCACCCCCGCTGCCGCCGGACGCACCTGCGCCGCCGCCGGAAGCACCCGCCGCACCGCCGGTGCCGCCCTGCGCAGCCACGCCGCTGTCGGTGTGGCCAGACGCGCCCGCGCCGCCATCGGTGCCGCTCGGCCGCCCGCCGCCTGGGAAGGACCGACCCGCACCGGCCGGTCCCGCGGACGGAATCGCACCGCTGTGTGTTGTCGCCGCGGTGGCCAATGCATAAGCACCGGGTGCGGCCAGGCCGACTGCCACGGCGACCGCGAGGACACCAGTCGCAACGGCCTTCGGCAACCGACCGACTACCAGCAGCAATGCCGCCGCTCCGACACCGGCGATCGCGACCAGCGGTCCCAGCCACGGCAGCCAATCGCGGGTCCGTGCGAGCAGGACGCAGGCCAGCACGACGGTCACCACCAGCGCACCGGACAGTACTGCCGTCGCCCGAATATCGTTGCGGCGCTGCGACAATAGGCCCGCGCCGACCCCGATTGCGCCCGCGATCGCCGGTGCCAGCGCCACCGTGTAGTACGGGTGCAGGATGCCGTTGGCGTAGCTGAACACCACGCCGGTGACGATCAGCCAGCCCAGCCACAGCAATAGGACCGCCCTGGTCGGATCGGTGCGCGGGGCCCGACGGGTGAGCCACAGTCCGGCTGCGCCGAGGATCAACGCGGCGGGCAGCAGCCAGGCGATCTGGCCGCCCATTTCCGAGCCGATCAAGCGGGCCCAGCCGACATCGAAATTCAGGTTCCCGAGGCCGCCGGTCTCGTTACCGGTCAACCGGCCGAAACCGTTGTAGCCCAATGCGAGTTCGAGCACGCTGTTGTGCTGGGAGCCACCGATATAGGGTCGCGACGACGCGGGCCACAGCGTGACAAGCGCCAGATACCAGCCCGCGGACGCCACCATCGCGAATACCGCGGCGACCGATCGAACGATCCGGGTGCGCAGCGGCGCATGCGCGGCGAGCAGGTACACCAGCGCGAAGGCGGGCAGCACCAGGAATGCCTGCATCATCTTCGCCAGGAAGCCGAAGCCGACCGCGACACCGGCCAGCGGCAACCACCAAGCGCCGCTGTCTTTTTCGATGGCCCGCAGCACGCAGTAGGCCGCGACGGTCAGCAGCAGCACCAGCAGTGCGTCCGGATTGTCGAACCGGAACATCAGCGTCGCCGCCGGGGTCAGCGCCAGCACCGCACCGGCCAGCATCCCGGCCCAGTGACCGCTGACGCGGCGCACCGCCGCGTACAGCACCGCGACCGCCGCAACGCCCTCGAGCGCCTGCGGCACCAGCAGACTCCAAGAGTTGAAGCCGAACAACCGCGCCGAAATATCCATCACCCAAAGCGCCGCGGGGGTCTTGTCGACGGTGATCGCATTGGCCGCATCGCTGGAACCGAACAGCATCGCCTTCCAGCTCTGCGATCCGGCCTGCACCGCGGCGGCGTAGAAGTCGTTGGCCCAGCCGCTGGCACCGAGATTCCACAGATACAGCAGTGCTGTCGCGCTGAGCAGCACCGCGAGCGATACCCGCCGCCACATCGGGCCGCGCCCGGATGGCCGCGCATCCGATGGCTCGACCGCCGCGGCGGCAGGAGCTCCCAGCAATGTTGTCGTCATACTTCGATCGTCGCGGCCCGACGTAGTTGCCAGCTCTGCCGTAACTGTGAGTTCGCCGTGTGGCGCAGCGCTCAGTTCGTGGCGGTGGCACCGGGCAGACGCACGGTGAATTCGGTTCGGCCGGGCGCACTGTCCACGGAGATATCGCCGCCGTGCGCCTTGACCACGGCCGCGACGATCGCCAGCCCGAGACCGGTACTGCCCGCCCGCCGCGAGCGCGACGAGTCACCGCGCGCAAAACGCTGAAAAACCAACGGCTGCAAGCCTTCCGGGATGCCCGGACCGTCATCGGTCACCCGCCATACCGCTCCCCCGTCGCCGTTGAATTCCAGCGATGTGAGCACCGTGGTGCCGGGCCTGGTGTGGACACGCGCGTTGGTGAGCAGATTGGCGAGCACCTGATGCAACCTGGCCGCGTCACCGGCGGTCACCACCGGCTCGTCGGGCAGCTCGAGATCCCAGCGGTGTTCCGGACCGGCGATATGCGCGTCGCTCACCGCGTCCACCGTCAGCTGGGTCAGGTCCACCGGCTCATGCTCCAGCCCCCGTCCGGAGTCCAACCGCGCGAGCAACAGCATGTCCTCGACCAGACCCGTCATACGCCGGGATTCGGAGTCCACCCGGCCCATCGCATAGGCGACCTCACCGGGCACCTCGGCCCGTTTGCGTTGCGCCAGTTCGGCATAGCCGCGAATGGCGGCCAGCGGGGTGCGCAGTTCGTGACTGGCATCGGCGAGGAATTGCCGGACCCGGGTCTCGCTGTCGTGGCGCGCCGACAACGCGCTGGTGATGTGATCGAGCATCCGGTTCACCGCCGAACCGAGCTGCCCGACCTCGGTGCGCGGATCGGCGTCCGCGGCCGGAACCCGCACAGGCAGTATGACTTCGCCGCGATCCAGTTCCAGATCGGCCACCCGCGCGGCCGTCGCCGCGACTCGATCCAGTGGTGCGAGCGCGTGCCGGATCAGCCAGATACCGACCGTGATCGCGATGATCGACACGATCGCCGTCACGATCCCGAGGATCAGCAGAACGCGCAGCAGGGTGGCGTCGACGGCGGTCAACGGCATACCGGTGACAACGATCTCGCCCGACCACGCCGTATCCGCCACCACTCGGTAGCGGCCCTGCCCGTCGAGCGCGACGTCGACCGGCTTCCCGTTGGCCGGCACCGCGGCAAGCTGCTGTTGTGCGGTATGCGAGAGGGCACGCTGCGCCCCGTCGGCACCGATCCGGCCCGCCTTCGTGACGCTCCCCTCACCGACGATGGCGCCGATCGTGTCGGGCTGGATGCCGCGCCGGTCCAGGAAGTCCGGTCCCGGACCGGAACCCGATGGCGGCGGAGGTGGCGGTGGCGGCATCGACGGCTGGCCGCTGGGTCGTGGCCCGAGACTCGGACCGCCGCCGACATCACCGAGTGAACGCTTCTGCACATCGACCAGTTCGGTGTCCAGCTGATGCACCAGAAACTGCTGCAATGCGAATTCGGTCGCGGCGCCGATACCAAAGACCACGATCACCAGCAACAGCACCTGTCCGACCAACAGGCGGGCCCGCAGCGACCAGCGCCGCGGCTTCAGCACCCGGCGCGCCACCTCAGTTCGCGGGCTTGAGGACATATCCGGCGCCGCGCAGGGTGTGGATCATCGGTGCCCGTCCACTGTCGATCTTCTTGCGCAGATACGAGACATAAAGCTCGACGATGTTGGACCGGCCGCCGAAGTCGTAACTCCACACCCGGTCCAGGATCTGAGCCTTGCTCAGCACCCGCTTGGGATTGCGCATGAAGAAACGCAGCAATTCGAATTCGGTGGAGGTCAGCACGATCAGCTCACCGGCCCGGGTGACCTCGTGACTGTCCTCGTCGAGTACCAGATCGCCGACCACCAGCTGTGCGCCGCTGTCCTCGGTGGCAACGCCGGTGCGGCGCAGCAGCGAACGCAGCCGCAGCACCACCTCTTCGATGCTGAAGGGTTTGGTGACGTAGTCGTCGCCGCCCGCGGTCAGCCCGGCGATGCGGTCCTCGACCGAATCCTTGGCGGTCAGCAAGAGCACCGGCAGGTACGGCAACTGTGCGCGCAGCTTGCCCAGCACCTCGAGCCCAGTCATATCCGGCAGCATCACATCGAGCACCACCACATCCGGGCGGACCTCGCGTGCCTTCGCGACGGCCGTTCGACCATCGCCCGCGGTGCTGACCTCCCACCCCTCATACCGCAGGGCCATCGACATCATGTCGGCCAGCACGGGCTCGTCGTCGACGACCAGCACGGTGATGGCGCTGCCGTCGGCGCGGCGCATGACAACTCGTTCGGCCGGCCCGTTCCCGGCGCTCATCGCGGACATCGTCCGACCATGACCGCGAACGCTGGGGGGTAGCTGTGCCGAAACTATGTGTCAGCTGTGAGCGTGCACCCAGCGGATCCAGAACCAACGCACAGCCGACGCCAAGGTAGGCGGACCAAGGTCGGATCCGAGCATTTCATACGGCCCGCACCCGCAAGGAGCACCATGAGCCAACCCACTCAACAGCCGCCATCGGAACCCGACACGGTCTGGGGCGCACCACAGCCCGCGCAGGCGGGCACCTGGTCCACCAAGAAGACCCTGGCCGCGGTCGGGATCGCTGGAGCGATCGCCGCAGCGGGCGGCGGTGTCATCTATGCGGCATCGTCGTCCGATTCGAATAACAGCCAAGGTCCGGGCGGTCCCGGTGGCATCGGAATGTCGATGAACGGCGCGTCGGGCCGGTCCGGTCAAGCGGGCGGCCCCGGTTCCGGCACCATGATTCCCGCTGCGCTACACGGGGAGTTCGTCGTCGCCGACGGCAATGGCGGTTACACCACCGAGCTCACCCAGACCGGCACCGTCACCGCCGTGGGCGCGACCTCCATCACCGCCACCAGCAGCGACAACTACACCCAGACCTACACCATCTCCGGCACGACGAGCGCGTCGACGGTGAAAGCCGGGGATACGGTCAGCATTCGCGCCACCAAGACCGATGGCGCCGCCACCGTGACCTCGATCACCGCAGGCAATGCGACCGCACCGGGCGGTATGAGTGGCGGTCCGGGTGCAATGAATGGCGGACCGGGGCAGATGAGCGGCGGACCCGGCCAGGCGGGCGGTGGGCCCGGCCGGCTGGGCGACGGCACGTCCGGGACCGGCCGGGGCGATGGGCAGAGCCGAACCGGCAACTGATCGGTTCACAGCTGGCACTTAACTTCCGCCAACGATGGACAAATGTTGGGGCTCAACGATTCTCGGGGTCGGCCCGGAGAAGCGGGCCGACGGTTTCGGATCTGATCCGACAACAGGAGGAACGCAGATGAGTTTCACATCGAAGCTGGCAGTGACCGCGGCGGCCGGTGCCGTCGCGCTCGGCATGCTCGGCATCGGAGCCGGTGCGGCGAGCGCCGACGGACCCCAGGGACCGGTGCCCGGACAGCAATGCCAGCCTCCTGGCGATCACCCGCAGGGCCCGCCGCCCGGTGACCATCCGGATGGCCCGCCGCCCGGCGACCACCAAGGCCCGCCCCCCGGCGATCACCCGGATGGCCCGCCGCCCGGCGATCACCCGCAGGGCCCGCCGCCGCAGTGCCAGCCCGGTCAGTAATCCGCTGCGGCCCGACACATCCCGATAACATCAGCGCGGCGGTGGACTCGATAGTCCGCCGTCGCGCTTTGTCGCGGCGCGCTGCGATGCGTCTGCCGCATCAGCGCGGGCAGTCGACGATGTGGCGAACCCCCTTGCGAAGCAAAGCATTTCGAATCACGCATATTGAAGTATGATGGCCCGGGCTGTCGGTTCGACGCAGCATGCGGCAGTCTCGAATCTTGTGCCAGATCAACCGAGGTGGCGGATATGGGTCTGAGTGGTAAGCGGTTCCTGGATGTGGCCGGGAGCCGGGATACGGCCGTGACGGTGCTGGCATCGATCACCGCGTTGTACTACCTGATCGTCGCGGTCACCAACTGCATCGACACCGATACCAACCGGCGCGGTGTGCAGGCGGTGCTGTCGATGCAAGCCACGATCCACCACTCCGGTGTCGACTGGCATGCCATCACCAACAGCACGGTCGTCCTTATCGCCTACATCCTTATCGTGACCTGGGAGTATCTGACCGGCTTCGTGCTGCTCGCGGGGGCGGCGACCGGCTGGTGGGCACTGTTCGGCCGGAACTCCGCCAGGACCGTGCTGGCCGCGAAGTTGTCGAGTCTCGGCTGGACCATGGCTGTGCTGCTTTTCGCGGGCGGCTTCCTCACCATCGGCGGCGAGTGGTTCCGGATGTGGGCGAACAAACAAGTGAACGCCACGTCGGCGGCGCTGCAGAACTTCCTCCTCGCCGCCGTCGGACTCATCCTCGTGCACATGGCGAGCCGCTCCGAAACCCGAGAGCAGCCGTAACAGAAGACGTTTCATCCAGGTGCAGAAGTGCACGTGCCGCTCGGTGAGTCGTGCGGAACGCGGTCAGCGTTTCGCACCTCAGCCAGAGTAAGGGTAGCGGCGCATCCACTTGGTCATGATCCATTTTTCGCCGGCGAGGACCGGCGCTCCGGCGTGCCTTGTCTTCGGGTCGACTTGTCCGAGGTTATTGAAGTATCGGAAATAGACTGCTTGGCCTTTGCGCGGGAAAATCGAAATACCTGCCTCCGGAAAGACGGTGTCACCGCCGCCTTCGACGTCATTGAGATAGACCACGAGAGTCGCCGTCCGCTGACCACCGCGAGCGATATGAGCGGCGTGGCCGGGTTGGTCCGGCGGAAAGTAATCGAAGTGGGGACGGTACTCGCCGCCGACCCGGTACCGCAGAATTTGCAGCCCCTCACCGTTTTCCATCGGCCAGTTCATCAGGGCGGAGATCCGCCGATCGAGCCGGTCGATCAAAGGGTTCTCGGACAACTGAAAATACGTGCCTTCGCTGGAGCGATTCCTAATTGTCTCCAAACGCCCGGTGTCGGGATCGACGATCGTGGACCGCTGCAATTTACCTTCGGACAACTCGATCACCTGATCACATTCCTCGGCGGAGAGCACATTGCCGAACAGAATCAGCTGCGGCCGTTCCAGCCGCAACATCGAGTAGATCGAGCGGTCGTGAGCATGAATAATTCGATCGGGCGAAACGGGACAGGTGTCGTATTCGTAGCCCGAGGAGCCTGAAATCTCTCCCGCCAGCAAAGTGTGCACCGCCGCGGAGGCCACATCCTTGTCGAAACCACCCCTGATCATCGATTCGACTATCGATTCGACTGAACAACCCCGTGCGAGGTTTTCGGCTAGCCAGTTCCGCCACGAAGCATCCATCGCCATCGTCATATGGTCAGAGTTTATGCTCCGGTAACAGCAGGTCGACTTTCCAGTGCTGGGAATTAGGTTACCGAAGTTGCCTGCTCAGCAGGTCAGCGACTCAGCACCGTGGTATCGAAGAAATGCCGCGACGCCCGGTAGACATGCCTGCCCATTTCGATCGGACGCCCGGAATCATCGAAGGCGACCCGCTGCATGGTCAGCAGCGGCGCGTTCGTGCGCTCGTCCAGCAGCCGCGCCTCGGCCCTGGTCGCACCGCGCGCACCGATCCGCTGGCGCGCGAGCGCGATGTGAATTCCCTTGGCCCGCAGGCATTCATAGAATCCGTGCAGTTCGAGCTGGTCGGGCGCGGGTGCGAATTCGGCAGGCACGTAATTGGTCATGACGGCCAGCGGCTCACTCCCGGCACGGCGCAGCCTGCGGAAGGTCACGAAGCGGGCGTCCTCGGGCACGCCGAGTTCCTTGGCGATATCGGGATCCGGAGCGCCGAGCTGATAGTCGAGCAATTCGGTGGTCGGTTCCTGACCCGCAGTGACCAGATCGTCGTACAGACTGGTCAATTCGACCGGCCGACGCACCTGGTTCTGCACCACCTGAGTGCCCACCCCGCGCCTGCGCAGCAAAAGTCCCTTGTCGACCAGCGCCTGGATTGCCTGCCGTGTGGTCGGCCGCGACAGATTGAGCCGTTTCGCCAGGTCGAGCTCGTTCTCGAGGCGATCCCCCGGGGCGAGCCGACCTTCCAGGATCGCGTTCTGGATGCCCTGTGCCAGTTGGAAATACAGCGGGACCGGGCTCGAGCGGTCGATCGCGACATCCAGTGGCGCGGGCATCGTCGGCTCCTCGGGGCGAGCGGGCGCAGGTGAGCGCCATTTCTTCCACTGTAAATCACACCGAGCAGTTCTTGTTGCTATGTCCGTAAGTAAGTATGTCCTGACAAAGTCTTGACAACCCGGTATGACGGGCGCACAGTCTGGATACGCGGCTACGCCCGTCCCCCCGAGGACCGAACCCTGGAGTCAGCCTGTGAACGCTCAATTCGAGGTCGTGTCGACCGGTCGGGTCGGCGTCGACATCTATCCGCTTCAATCCGGAGTGGGGCTGGAAGATGTCGACACCTTCGGCAAGTTCCTCGGTGGCAGTGCCGCCAATGTCGCGGTCGCGGCGGCGCGGCTCGGTCGGCGCACCGCGCTGTGGTCCGGCGTCGGCGCCGATCCCTTCGGCCGATATGTGCGGCGCGAACTGGTCCGGCTCGGCGTATCCGATGCCCTCGTGCAGACCACCGATCGCCTGCCGACCCCGGTGACCTTCTGCGAGATCTTCCCGCCGGACGATTTCCCGCTGTACTTCTACCGCGAACCCAGCGCGCCCGACCTGCAGATCACCGGTGGCCAAGTGGATCCCGACATCATCCGCGGTGCAGGCGTGTACTGGTCGACTGTCACCGGCCTGTCCCAAGAGCCTTCTCGTGCAGCGCATTTCGATGCGTGGTCGATCCGGGAACGGCGGCCGCTCACCGTACTCGATCTGGACTACCGGCCGATGTTCTGGGCCGACGAGGAACAGGCCCGCGCACAGGTACGCGACGCGCTGCCCCAGGTCACGGTGGCGGTCGGTAACCGTGAGGAGTGCCGCATCGCCGTCGACGAGACCGATCCGTATCGGGCCGCCGATGCACTGTTGGATCTGGGTGTCGAACTGGCCGTCGTCAAACAGGGGCCGGATGGGGTGCTCGGCAAGACCCGCCACGAATCCGTCGTGGTGCCCCCGGCCACCGTCGAGGTGCGCAACGGCCTCGGCGCGGGCGATGCCTTCGGCGGCAGCCTGTGTCACGGCCTGCTGGCCGGATGGGAGCTGGAGACCGTCCTGCGCCGCGCCAATGCCGCCGGGGCCATTGTGGCCGCCCGGCTCGAATGCTCCACCGCCATGCCGACCAGCGCCGAAATCGACGATCTCGTCGCGCTGTCATTGATTGGAAAGGCCCGGAAATGAAGGTGGCGTCGCGCAGCGATTCGACGAGGGGTGGTGACAGGGAGACGAGCAGGCCCGAATCGACCTCGGCACCCGTGCAACTGCGGTCCTATGCCGAGCTGACCGAGTTGCGTGCGGCCGATCCCGGCGCCATCGCCAGAGCCTTCGCCACGCGGACCCGTCGCGGTCTGGTGCGCGGCGACGGCCGGTTGATGATCATCGCCGCCGACCACCCGGCCCGCGGCGCACTGGCGGCGTCCGGCAACCCCTACGCGATGAACAGCCGCAGGGAACTGCTGGACCGGCTGGTCACGGCATTGGCCCGGCCGGGCGTGGACGGTGTGCTCGGCACCGCGGACATCATCGAGGATCTGCTGCTGCTCGGCGCGCTCGAGGACAAGGTCGTCTTCAGCTCCATGAACCGCGGTGGCATCGCGGGCGCGGATTTCGAACTCGACGACCGGATGACCGGATATACCGCGCGGGCGACCGCCGCGGCCGGACTCAACGGCGCGAAGATGCTCAACCGGTTCGATCTCACCGATCCGGGCACGCTGTCGATGATGACCGCGAGCGCCGTCGCCATCGATGAGCTCGCCGCGCTCGGTTTGGCCGCGATGCTCGAGCCGTTCATATCGCATCGGCCCGATGGGCCGGGGACCAAGGTGGTCAACGATCTGTCACCGGATGCGGTCATCAAGAGTGTGCATCTGGCGCAGGGATTGGGCTCCACTTCGGCCTATACCTGGTTGAAGCTGCCCGTCGTCGCGGAGATGGAGCGAGTCATGGATGCCACCACCCTGCCCACCCTGCTGCTCGGCGGCGATCCGCAGACCGGCCCGGACGAAACCTACGCGCGCTGGGCGAAAGCCCTTGCACTGCCGGGTGTTCGGGGCCTCATTGTCGGCCGTGCGCTGCTCTATCCGCCGGATGACGATGTCGCGGGCGCGGTCGATACGGCCGTATCGCTGGTGCGGTGATCGCGGTGCACAGCAAGCATTACGTGCCCGCCGCCCGCACCTACCGCGCGCCGTACACGGTGGCGCTCACCCAGGAGGCGGCCGAGTGGGATCACGCGAGCCTGCACGTCATCGAGCTCGCGCCGGGGCAATCGCATCGCACGCACAGCCATGCCGATGAGATCGTGGTGGTTCCGCTGTCCGGTTCGTGCACCGTGGCCAGTGCCGGCGAGTCCTTCGAATTAGCTGGACGCGATGACGTTTTCGACGGCCCGACCGATTTCGCCTACATCGGACGCGATAGCGCCTACACCGTAACCAGTACCGACGGTGGGCGATTCGCGCTCGGTGGCGCCCGTGCCCAGCAGCAGCTGCCGTTCCGCTATGTGCCCGCCGCCGAGGTGGTCGTGGAGTTGCGCGGTGCGGGCAATTGCAGTCGCCAGGTGCACAATTTCGCGACCGCGGACACCTTCGAGGCCGATTCGATCATCGCCTGCGAGGTGATCACCCCGGGCGGGAACTGGTCGTCGTATCCGGCGCACAAACACGATGAGCTCTCCGCTACCGAGACGCCGCTCGAGGAGATCTACTACTTCGAATTCGCCCGTGGCGCAGACGATTCGCCGGGCTTCGGGTTCCACCGTGTGTACGGGACCGTCGAGCGGCCGATCGATGTGCTCGAGGAGGTCCGCGACGGCGATGTGGTGCTGGTGCCGCACGGCTACCACGGCCCGTCCATCGCCGCACCCGGCTATCACATGTACTACCTGAACATTATGGCCGGTCCCGGACCGGAGCGGGCCTGGCGGATCAGCGACGACCCGGCGCACACGTGGCTGCGCGGCACCTGGACCGATATGGCGATCGATCCGCGACTTCCCCTGAACGCCGAGCAGACTCCGCAGTAGGTCGATCGACCACACCGAATCGCGACACCCTCTGTACCCGATTTCTCAGTGCGGGGAAGCTCCGTCATCGGGCCGATGACGGACAATCTCTCCTGGCTCGAAGTGGGCCTGCTTTCCTTGCACCCCAATGCTTTTGCGAGTCACTGCAACAATGAGCGGCCCGTCTGTGGGGCGCAGCGACTGCGAAATCGACTCCAGCAGAGGAGATATCGTGATGGCCAGCGAGCGGGACCCGCTTCCGGATAGATACCGCAAGTTCCGGGTCGAGAACTTCCCGCAGACCGACTTGGCCGGTTACCTTCCCGTCGACGGCGTAGAAGTCAAATTTCTCGACGGCTGTAATCGGTCGTGCATCTTCTGTGTGAACGAGGATTACATCGGGAAACGCTTGAATCCGTTGGACGCTGGGCGCTTCGCGCGGTCGCTGTTCGACTGGATCGATTCGCCCACCGAGCCGGAACGGCCCGAGGCGGTCTACGGCACCGGCGGTGAGCCCTTGATGGCACTGGATCTGGTCGAGGAGGTCTTTCGCCCGCTGGGCGAACGCGGCATCACCACGCGCCTGGTGACCAACGGCACGTTGCTGAACGAGAAGCGGATCGCCCGACTGGTCGATATGAAGTTGTCCGGGGTGAAGGTCACCTACAACACGGCCGATGCCGCGCGGCTCGCGACCCTGATGAAGGGTTCGAAATCCGATGACGCCGAACTGATCCTGCGTAATATCCGGCTGGCCAAGGCGGCCGGCCTGTGGGTGTTCATCCGAATCGGGCTCGGCAAGCACAACTTCGACGAGGCACCGAAGATCTATCGCATCATGCGCGATATCGGCGTCGATGTCGTGCAGATCAAGCCCTGGATTCCGTCCGGACTCGCGGCGACCAATCAGACCGAGCTGAGCCTGAGCCCCTCGGTACTGTTCGATCGGTTCACCGGCATCATGGAAGAGCTCTACGACGAAATCCAGCAGCCCGGCGGTCCGGAGGTGACCGTCTCCTGCTATCCGCCCGCACGGAACCTCGGATTCACGGTCAAGGATTGCGCCAATGTGGCCAAGATCTACTGTGAGCCCTGCGGCCATGCGCTCGTATGCAATTTCTCCGACGAATACCTGGGCAGCTGGTTTCCCGAGGACGGTGGCCTGCTCGCGTGCGTGCAGCGTCGCCGCGAGTTGTATCCGCGGATTATGGACACCCACGGTGTCGCGTCGTGCCCGGCCCGGCTGAACTGGTCGTCCCCGACCGGGGTGGTGAACCCCGCGCCCGAGTGGAAACCGGCAACACTGTTGCCACTGGCTGTCGTCAATGCCGAATGAGTCTGCGCCGCAGCGGATCTTGCTGCTCTCGCGCAAACCGCTCATCGAGCGCCCGCTGCACGAGTGGCTCGCGGAGGTCGTGACCGACACCGTTCTCCTCACCGTGCCCGGGGCGTTGGCGGATATCGGCGCGGACGTGCGCGACCGGTTTCGCGAATGCCGGACCGTACCGGATTACCAATCGTGGTTTACGGAGTGGACGGCCGAATGTGCAGCGCGCGAACACCGAATCAATCTCGTCGCCAGTTCGAGTGAGGACGATGTGCTGCGCAGTGCACGGCTGCGTGGTCGGCTCGGATTGCCAGGGCAGACACTGGAATCCGCACACGCCTACCGCGACAAGCTGATCATGAAGGATACGGCGGCGGGGGCCGGAGTGGCTGTCCCCCGGCGGCAGGCCATCGATCGGCCTACCGACCTGATCGAGTTCGTCGAGGAAGCCGGATTGCCGGTCGTGGTGAAGCCGCGTCGCGGCTCCGCGTCCATCGGGGTGCGCATCCTGCGCAACGGCGGCGATGTCACCGCATTCCTGGCATCGGGCGAATTGCCCGCGGCACCACAGCGTTGCGGGCGGTGGATTGCCGAGGAATACGTCGACGGCGACTTTTTCCATGTGGACGGCATTATCGCGGGCGGGGCGGTGGTGCACTGCTGGCCGAGCCAGTACAGCAGCGGCAATGCCGAAGCGGCGCAAAGGGAGTCCGAGCTGTCGAGTGTTCTGCTCGCACCCGACGACCCGAGAACGGAGCTGCTGCAGAGCTTTGCCACCGATGTCCATCGCGCACTGCCGAGTCCCGCATTTCCGACGAGTTTCCATCTGGAGGCGTGGATACCGGCGCACGGCAAGCCCGTGCTCTGTGAGGTCGCCTCGCGAACCGGCGGTGCACTTATCGCCCGCATCTATCGGGAAGCGTTCGGGGTGCATCTGTCCCGGGAGAATCTGCGCGGGCAGTGCGGACTCGGCCTCGAACTGACGCAGCAACCCGCAGCGCCGCAATGCGCCGGTGGCTGGGTGCTCTTCCCACCCGGACACGGCCGATTCCAGCCGGCCCCTGGTGCCTGCCCGGTTGCCGGGACGGAGGTCGAGTTGCATATGCCCGCGGGCACACTCGCACACGGACCCGAGTACGCCGCACATTCGGCGGCGGCGGTCGCGGTGCGTGCCGACACCGCCGAACAAGTGCGCGAGCGGATCCGGGAGACGACGCGCTGGTGGGCCGAGGAGGTTCGGTGGCTGAATTGATCCGCGAGCGTCCGCGCCGGGTGGCGGTGCTGTCGAAGAAAGCGCTGACAACGCATCGCTATGATCGCTGGCTTTCGAAATTCGGTATCCGGACAAGCCTTTTCGCAGAGGACACGCCCGCAAGTCGCACCTTTCTCGCTGGAACACACCAATACTCGACCTCGAGCCTCTTTCCGGATTGGAAGCGCAACCGGGCTGTCGACCAAGCGGTGGCCGCCGCGCATGGCGAACAGCCCTTCGACCGGATCGTCGCGCTGAGCGAATGTGATCTCGTCCGTGCTGCCGAACTGCGCGCCCACCTCGATATTCCGGGTCAGAGCCTGGCATCTGCCACCGCGTTCCGGAACAAGTTCGTCATGAAATCGCTGGCGGGCCGCACCGGGCTGCGTGTTCCGGAGCACCGGCTCGTCGACTCGGTTTCCACTCTGATGGACTTCGCGGACAACCACCCCAACGGTGTAGTGGTCAAACCGGTCGACGGGTCGGGCTCGGTCGGCGTGATCGAGCTGTACAACCGAACCGAGATCGAGTCCTGGGCGCATGCCCGCGCCTTGTCGTGTGACGACCCCACCGACTACCTCGTCGAGGAACGAGTTGCGGCGCCGATGCTTTCGGTGGACGGATTGATGCGAGCCGGACAGGTCGAGGCCGTTATGGTCGGGACCTACACACGGACTTGCCTGCACTCGCTGGTCGAGCTGGCGCCGCATGGCATTCTGCTGCTCGACGCCGACGATCCGCGCGTCGCGGCGGCCCGTGATTACCTCACCCGGCTGCTGCGCGCACTGCCCGCCCCGGAGGAGACCATGAGTTTTCATTGCGAGCTCTTCGATCACCCTCAACGGGGCCCGATGCTCTGTGAGATCGCTTGCCGCACCGGTGGCGGCAATCTGAACCTGATCGCCGGCGATGCGCTCGGTATCGATCTGGAACAGGCTTCCTGTCTCGGACAGGCCGGCCTCGACGTGCCGGTCGAGCGCACGATGCCCGAATCCGGCCGTTGCTATGGAGATCTCGTGGTGCCGCGGTCGCCGCGATCGCTCCCCCATGGCCTGCACTGCGATCTGCCCGGGGTCCTGCGCTTCCACCGGGATGATCGACCCGGGCGGGCCGCGAAGGTGTCGGACTATGCGGTCGATGCGCTGCTGGCGGGCGACGACCATATCGGTGTGCGACGGGTGTACGACTCTGTCGTCGCGTGGCTGGACGAGCACCTGTCAGCCGAGTCCGCGACGGGACGGTGCTGACCCCGCGATGGATCTCGGACTGGCCGGACGCGCCTATTACGTCACGGGCGGCAGCCGCGGCATCGGACGGGCGGTGGTGTCGCTGCTGCTCGCCGAGGGCGCGGCGGTCGCGACCTGTGCCAGAGACACCGCGGCGCTGGAGCAGATGCGGGCCGCCCTACCACCTGAGCACGCCGACCGGTTGCAGACGCACACCGCCGACGTACGGGATGCGGCGGCGCTCGAACAGGCCGTCGGACAGGCGCTCGAACGATTCGGACGGCTCGACGGAGTGCTGGCCAATGCGGGAGCCGGGGTCTCCGGCGGTGTGCTGAGGACACCGGAACCGGAGTGGCACAACCAATTCCAGGTGAAGGTGGGATCGGTGCTGAACCTGGTCACTGCGGCGCTGCCCGCGCTGTGCGATTCGGATGCCGGACGGGTGGTGGTCGTCAACGGTGTCACCGCGCACGCGCCCGATCCGGGCATGGCCGCCGTCAGCGCGACGCGCGCCGCCGTGGCCAATCTGACCCGCTCACTCGCTGTCGAACTGGCACCGTCCGGGGTCCTCGTCAATGCGATCAGCCTCGGTGCGATAGCGACCGACCGTCAGCACACCCGATACCTGGCGGCCGGGACAGCCGAGCCATTCGAGCAGTGGTGCGCGGACGAGGCGAGCCGCCGGGGCATCCTGCTGGGGCGCTTCGGAACACCGCAGGAGGTGGCTCCTGTTGCGGCACTGCTACTTTCGCCGATCTGCTCCTATGTGACCGGCAGTTCCATCGATGTCTCGGGCGGCTCCGGTGGCCGCACCTGACTGGGAGATCGTCATAGCCAGGCACGGCCCGACCGAGTGGTCACGGGCGGGGCGATTCAGCGGTCATACCGACATCCCCCTGTCAGCGGAGGGGCGGACCCGCGCGGCCGAACTCGGCCGGGCACTGCGTCGACCGCTCCCGGAACGCATCCTCAGCAGCGACCTGGCTCGGGCACGACAAACCGCTACATCGATCGCCCTGGCTGCCGGGCTCGACCCGGACGAGATCACGATCAGCAGCGGGCTGCGCGAAGAATCGCTCGGTTCATGGGAAGGTCGCACCCGGGCGCAAATCGCGAGCACCAACCGGGATGGGTTCGCCCGCTGGCTGTCCGGCGATATCGGCGTATTCGACGGCCGGGAAGGGCTGGCGGCAGTGGCGCGGCGGGCCGTCCCCGTGCTGCTCGACCAATGCGCCGGGCGGCCCCGGAGCACAGGTCGGCTGGTCGTGGTCACCCACGCGAATACGGCAGTGGCGCTCATCGGCGCACTCGCCGATATTCCGCTTGGTCAATGGGCCGATTTGCCGTGTCCCGGACCCGCGCAAGCCATGGTCCTGTGGTGAGCGGGTCCGCCCGGGCACTGGCCTGCGCGGTGCTGATCACCGCCATCGGCAACGGCCTGTACCTCGCCGGTGCTGTGCTCTTTCTGACCCGCTCGGTCGGGCTGAGCGGAACCGACGTGGGATTCGGACTGACCATCGCGGGTGTGACCGGACTAGGTGCGGGACCGGTGGTCGGCCACCTCGCCGATCGCTTCGGTGTGCGCGAGATCTACCTGCTCACGCTGACCGCCGAGGCACTGGCCACCGGCAGCCTCGTCCTGGTCCACAGCTTTGCGATGTTCGTAGTCGTCGCGGCCACGGTCGGCATTGCCGAGCAGAGCAGTAGAGCGGTGCGTGGCGCGCTGATCGCACGGATAGGCGGGGATGGGCGAGCGCGTCTGCGCGGCTATCTGCGATCCGTCACCAATATCGGCGTGGCTTTGGGTGCCGCCGGTGCGGGTTTGGCCATCCGATTCGATACGCGCACCGCGTATTCGGTGCTGATTCTCGTCGATGCCGCCAGTTTCCTGCTCACCGCGCTGGTCATCGCTCGTATGCCACGACAGCCCCCGCTGCCTCGGCCCGACCACGACCATACTGTGCGCCCCGGCAGGTTGGACCTGCCGTTCCTGGCCGTCACCGGGTTATACGGCGTGCTGTCGCTGCAGTATGCGGTGCTCACCGTCGCGCTGCCGCTGTGGATCCTCACCCACACCACCGCTTCGGCCTGGCTGGTCTCGCCGCTGCTGCTGACGAACACACTGCTCGTCGTCGGCCTCCAGGTCCGAGCGGGCCGTCGCGTCGATTCCATCGCCGACGCAATCACGATCACCCGCCAGGCTGCCGTCCTGCTGACGCTGGGCTGCCTGCTGTTCTGCGTCAGCGCCACAGGCTCGCCGGTATTCGCCATGCTGGTGTTGACGCTCGCGGCAATAGTGCACACATTGGGCGAGATCGCCCACGCCGCAGGCGAATTCGAACTCGGTTTCGCGCTGGCACCGGATCATGCACAAGGCCGCTATCAGGGGATCTTCGGCATGGGAACCGGCGTCTTCATCGCCGCTGCCCCAGCTCTGCTCAGTGTGCTCTGCATCGACCGTGGCCAGGCCGGATGGGTTCTGCTCGGCGGCATATTCCTGACCGCTGGACTCTGCATTGGACCGATCGCGCGCTGGGCGCAGCGCAGCGCCGCACATCTTGTCGATGCATGAAACGAGCAGTGCGACCTGTACCGCCCAGCACGGCGAATGGCTGCCGTGGCGCGATCGGTGGCTTCAGGTGCCGCCGCAGCCGATGATGTGCGGACGCAGCGGCATCCATCGAACTGAATACGGCTCCGGGACAAACTCCTCACCTGGCCGAGGTGAGAGCGGTGGTATACCTCGGCTGGTGAGCGATGAGTTGGTGACCGGTGAGTTGGCCGTTGACGGGCTTGCGCGCAGCTTTGCCGTGCGTCCGCCGCGTGGACGGAATGCACCGCTGGTGTTGGTGCTGCACGGCAATCACTCGGGTAGCGCGCGGACGTACACCAGGCCGATCATGTACGACTGGACCAGTTTTGCTGCCCATGCCGACGAATGGGGCATCGCCGTCGCATATCCCGACGGTCATGGTGGCTGCTGGGCCGATGGGCGCGGTGTCACAGCGGCCGACGAGGCCGGGGTGGACGACGTGTCGTTTCTGCACGCGGTAATCGATTGGTGCGCCGACCGGTTCGGCACCGCACCGGATCGGACACTTGTCGCCGGTATATCCAACGGCGCGTTCATGTCGCATCGATTCGCATTGGAAGCCGCCGATCGAGTGCCGGTACTCGCCGCGGTCGCCGGCGGCTTCCCGGCGGCATTGCTGGATATGCGGCCCACCCATGCGGTATCGGCGATGCTCATCAACGGTGACGCCGACCCGATTCAATCGATCGCCGGCGGCCACTCGCGCCGCCAGGGAGTGAACGGCGAACCTCGCGGCCGCACACTGGGATTGATCGAAACCGCACGTCACTGGCAGGCTCTCGATCGCTGCTGGCACGACGGCGGCACGATCACGACCGAGCACTCGGGCCGGCACACGATGACCGGCGGCGTCGGCGGGACGCAGGTCACGGCATGGACGGTATTCGGCGGCGGCCACACCTGGCCGGGCACGCCCGTCCCCGCCGAATGGGCCGACTCCCCGGCGCGGCCGTAACCACGGAATTCGATGCCGCAGAACAGATCTACCACTTCGCCCACCCCCTCCTGACCCCACCAGCAAACCGCAAGCTCTGACCCAACGGCGTGACCACCCGGCGAGAATGCGCTGACGGAGGGGCACTCTCGACATATGCCGCCACCGATACATGGTGATCGGTTGTCCAGTACTGGTTCAGGAGATTGCATCGCGTCGTGTCATGCGACACCGTGCAGCGGCGCCGCGCACGTTTTCGCTTCGGTTACGTGCGCGGCGTGAACTCAGCATTGGCCCTTGGATCAGGCACGAACATGTAGTCCGAACCCCATGCGGCCCTTGCCTTCCAGACCTTCGCGCAGGCGCAGGGCGGGCATTTCGTAGTCGCCGCCGTTCTGGGTGCGGAAGGCGATCGGGTCGGTCTGTTCGATCGACAGTAGGCGCTGCTCCCACACCTTGGCGGTGTCGGTGAAGTCTTCGGGCGAGAAGCGATCCACGCTGTAAGTCACGAACGGCGGCAGGACGTCCATGCCGGGGTAGTAGAGGATGCCGTGCTGGATCGGGAAGAGCAGGTCATCGATGGGGCCGTTGATGCCGCGGTCGGTGTAGTGCGGTTCGCGGCCACCGATCGTCACCGACAGCATGGCCCGCTTGCCCGCGAGGGTGCCCTCGCCGTAGCGGTCCCCATAGCGGGTGTCGCTGTGTTCGCCTACGCCATAGGCGAAGTGGAAGGTGAAGACCCGGTCGAACCAACCCTTGAGAATTGCGGGCATCGAGTACCACCACAGTGGGAATTGGAAGATCACGGTATCGGCCCAGCGCAGTTTCTCCTGCTCCGCCGCGATATCGGCGGTGAGTGTCCCGGTGTCGTATGCGCGGCCGGAGTCCGCGGCGACCCGCAGTGGGCCGCTCGTCCCACCGAAATCGTCGGCGTCGACCGTCGACTTCCATCGCATCGCGTACAGGTCGCTGACCTGTACCTCGTGCCCGGCTTCGCGCAGGGTGGTCACCGCGATGTCCTTCAGTGCGCCGTTGAGCGACCGCGTTTCGGGGTGGGCGTGCACGATGAGTGTCCGCATTTGCTGCTCCTTCGGATCGGATGTGTTCGATCTTCGCCAGGCGGTGCGGCCTCCGTTCAGGGACGCTTCTTCCATCGGACGGGACTTCCTGGTATCAGCAGGACCACCCTTGTCCCGCGAAGCCGTGGCAATACTGGAGGGATGGACGAGCTCAGCGACTTCCTGCGCACGCGGCGGTCCCGGGTGGATCCCGGATCCGTCGGCATCCCGACCGATTCGCGCCGTCGGGTGGCCGGATTGCGCCGGGAGGAGGTCGCGCATCTGTCCGGGGTGAGCGTCGACTACTACGTGCGTTTGGAGCAGGGGCGAGCTCGGCAGCCGTCCGCGCAGGTCCTCGATGCGCTGGCTCGCGTGCTCGGCCTCGACGAGGTGGAGTGCGAGCATCTGCACCGGCTGGCCCGCCGCCGACAGCGTCCGGCGAAGTCGGCACCGAATGTCCGCATCCGCCCGGAGTTGCGGCGGGTGCTGAATCTGATCCCCGATGCGCCAGCTCTCATCCTCGATCACCGTCTCGACGTGGTCGCGGGCAACCGACTCGCGGAACTGCTGTACGGACACAGCCCGATGAAGGGCTTGAATATCGCCCGGCAAATCTTCCTGCACGACGACGGCCGCTCGCTCTACGCCGAATGGGATCTATGTACCCGCGATACCGTCGGCCACCTGCGCCTGGCTGCGGGCAAGTATCCGGACGATCCCAAATTGTCGGCCCTGATCGGCGAACTCGCCGTGCACAGCGATCGCTTCCGCAAACTGTGGGCCCGCGCCGATGTCCGCTCCCGCACCCATGGCCGCAAATCCTTCGTCCATCCCCTGGTCGGCACCCTGGACCTACACCAGGAAAACTTCGCCCTACCCGAGGAAACCGGCACCGAACTCGTCGTCCTGTCCGCCGAACCCGGCACCGAATCCCATGACAACCTGCGCCTGCTGGCGAGCCTCGGCGCCACGGATGCCGGAGTTACACCTGACCGCCATATGACACAACCCTAGCGAGCGTCACATTCATGTAATACGGTGAATCGGGGGCCATAGGAGAACGGGCCGCTGATGACCAGCCGACGCGACGCACTCGAACGCGACATCGTCACCGATTTCAGCTCTCGCATGAGCTACGGCGCGTACCTGGACCTCGACACCTTGCTGCGCGCACAGCATCCGGTCAGCCGACCCGAGCAGCACGATGAGCTGCTGTTCATCATTCAGCACCAGACCACCGAGCTGTGGCTGAAGCTGGTACTGCACGAATTGCGCGCCGCGCGTGCGGCTTTCGATGCCGACGACACCGGCATCGCCCTCAAATGCATTGCGCGGGTGAAACATATCCAGAAGACGCTGACCGAGCAGTGGTCCGTGCTCGCGACGTTGACGCCCACCGAATACGCGCAGTTCCGCAGTTTTCTGGGGAGCTCATCCGGGTTCCAGTCGTACCAGTACCGTGCCATCGAATTCATCCTCGGCAATAAGAATGCGGCCGTACTTCGAGTGTTCGAATCCGATCCCGAGGCGCACGAAATGCTGGCCACGCTCTTGCCGGAGCCGACCCTCTACGACGCATTCTGGCGGCATCTCGCCCGCACCGGACTGGAGGTGCCGGGCTCGACGCTGGAACGCGATGTCAGCGAGGCCCACACGCTCGACCCCGAATTGCTCGCCCTGGTGCAGTCGATTTACGAAGCGCCGGAAGAACATTGGTCGGTGTACGAGACGTTCGAGGAGCTGGTGGACCTGGAGGAGAATTTCCAGTTGTGGCGGTTCCGCCATCTGCGCACAGTGCTGCGCGTCATCGGAAGACGTAGCGGGACAGGCGGATCCAGCGGTGCCGGATTTCTACAACGCGCACTCGAGCACACCTACTTCCCGGAACTGTTCGCCGTCCGCACCTGGACCGGACACTGAGCGAATCGGCGGATATCCCGAACGAGCCGAGTCGAATCGCCGCTCGACACCCGACCTCGACCTCGACCTCGACCTCGAAGGAATACCCGGCACGCGATGACCACTGACCAACAGCCGCTCGCAGCCGCAGTGCTCGACGACTTCGATGCACGGCCGGGCAGCGCGACCTCGCTCACCCGCACAGTGCTCGGCGCTTATATCCGCGACCTCAGAGGCTGGATCGCGGTGGCCGATTTCACCGAACTGCTTGCCGTGCTCGGAATTCCGGCACCGAGCACGCGCACGGCGATCACACGCCTGAAGAGCAAAGGCGTGCTGTACGCCGAAACCCGCAGCAGGCGTGCGGGTTACGCACTGACCGACGCCGCGCTGGCCATGTTCGCCCGCGGCGACCTGCGGATCTTCGGATTCCGCCAGATGACCTCGGACGATGCGTGGCGGCTGCTGTCCTACGCCATCCCGGAGTCCGAACGCGCCGCGCGCCACCAGCTTCGGCGACGACTGTCCGCGATCGGCTGCGGCACCATCTCGGCAGGTCTGTGGATCTACCCGGAGTACCTCGCGGCCGAGGCAGCCGACATCGTCACGGCCCTGGATCTCGACAACTATGTGACCTCGTTTCGCGCGACCGACCCCACCGTGCCCGGCACCCTGCGCGAGGCCGCCGCGCAATGGTGGGATCTCGACGAGCTCGCGGCCAGACACCGAACCTTCTACGGAAATCACTGCGGAATCCTCGACCTGGACGACACCAGCGACCGAAATGCCTTCGCACACTTCACGCTGATGCTCGACGAGTGGCGGACCATCCCCTACCTCGATCCGGGATTGCCCGACGAAATGCTGCCCCACGATTGGCCCGGACCAGCCAGCGTACAACTGTTCGCCGAGGCCCGACGGCGCTATCTTGGGCCCAGCCGACGATGGATACGAGCGTCCATCGTCCGATGAGGAGTCGAAGAGTTTGGGGCAGCGCGTGAGGATCGAGCAGCATCCGGGAAGCGAACCGACCTCATAGCCGCGGCCCTGCGCGAAACTTCGAGTTGTACCCGATGGCATTCTGAAATCGATAACTGATCGGAGCAAGAATGAAGGCAATTCACTTGGCCGGAGCTGCGGTCGCCGTGGCGACGGTTTCACTGGCGAGCGGCGGTGTCGCCTCGGCCGCCGATCTCGACCCCGCGCCGTATCTGGTAGGTGACACGGTCTATTTCAGCTACGGCAATATGGCGAGCTGCTCGATGCACCCCAACGGTGATGTCGGCTGCGATATCCAGCCCGGCACAGCACGCTGGTTCGGCATTGTGCCGGTCACCGACTTGGCCATCGACCTGCCGTTCCTGCCGGCGCATCCGACATTCGGCCAGCACGGTACTGCAGGCAGCCCGAGCTTGGCCCTCGATCCGGCGACCCCTTCCAACCCATATCCCGGCAATGCCACCATCAGCTATGGCGGAGCCACGTGTATCGGCTCCGGTGCGCGTGCCGAACTCCGCTGTCAGTCCAAGGGCCACAGCTCCGCGTTCGGCTTCGGCGGTACCGAGGTCAGCTGAGCCGGACCACCTGGCACCGTTCTACTGACCGCTCTGATCCTGACCTGGTAGCGGATGCTGGCGCGAACACCATCGAAAGGCGCAATGGCACTAGGGCTAGGCTGCTTCTGAAGGTGACGACACCGAACGGAGAGGGCTGATATATGGCGTCCGCAACAGCATCCGCACAGATCGGGGTTACCGGCCTGGCGGTCATGGGCAGCAATATCGCCCGGAACTTCGCCAAGCACGGCTACACGGTGGCACTGCACAACCGCAGCATCGCCAAGACCGACGCACTGCTTGCCGAACACGGCGGCGACGGCAACTTCGTGCGCACCGAAACGATCGAAGAGTTCGTCGCGGCCCTGGAGAAGCCGCGCCGGGTGCTGATCATGGTCAAGGCGGGCGATCCGACCGACGCCGTCATCGAGGAACTCGCCGCGGCGATGGAGCCCGGCGACATCATCATCGACGGCGGAAACGCGCTCTACACCGACACCATTCGCCGCGAGGCCGCCATGAAGGCGCGCGGGTTGAATTTCGTCGGCGCGGGCATCTCCGGTGGTGAGGAGGGCGCGCTCAACGGGCCGGCGATCATGCCGGGCGGCCCCAAGGAATCCTACGAATCCCTCGGTCCACTGCTGGAATCCATCGCGGCGCAGGTGGACGGCACACCTTGCTGCACGCATATCGGCCCCGACGGCTCCGGGCATTTCGTCAAGATGGTGCACAACGGCATCGAATACGCCGACATGCAGCTGATCGGCGAGGCCTACCACCTGTTCCGCGACGCGCTCGGCTTCGACGCCAAGCAGATCGCCGACGTGTTCACGCAGTGGAACTCCGGCGAACTCGAGAGCTACCTCGTCGAGATCACCGCCGAGGTGCTCAACCAGGTCGACGCGAAGACGGGGCAGCCGCTGGTCGATGTCATCGTCGATGCGGCCGAGCAGAAGGGCACCGGTCGCTGGACCGTGAAGTCCGCACTCGATCTGGGTATCCCGGTCACCGGCATCGCCGAGGCGGTTTTCGCGCGGGCGCTGTCGGGCTCGCGTGCGCAGCGCAAGGCCGCGGTCGGTCTGGCCGCGGGCAAGCTCGGCGAAAAGCCCACGGACGTCGCGCAATTCACCGAGGACATTCGCCAAGCGCTCTACGCGTCGAAGATCGTCGCGTACGCCCAGGGCTTCGATCAGATCGCCGCGGGCAGTGCCGAATACAACTGGAACCTGCGTCCCGGCGACATGGCCACCATCTGGCGCGGCGGCTGCATCATCCGGGCCCGGTTCCTGAACCGGATCAAAGAGGCATACGACCAGAACCCGGAACTGCCGAGCCTGATCCTCGCGCCGTATTTCCGTGAGGCGATCGAGACGGCCATCAACAGCTGGCGCCGCGTGGTCGCCACCGCCACCCTGCTCGGCATCCCGGTGCCCGCGTTCGCCTCCTCGCTCTCTTATTACGACGCCCTGCGCGCCGAACGCCTGCCCGCCGCCCTCACCCAGGGTCAGCGCGACTTCTTCGGCGCGCACACCTACGAGCGCATCGATGCGCCGGGCAAGTACCACACGCTGTGGAGCGGCGATCGCAGCGAGGTTTCGGCCGACTGATTCGAGCGCCGTCCCAGCTCTGGGAAGACCCCAAAATTAGGGGCCGGATGTACCGCGCTCGCATGAGGAGGACTGTTTGGCGGACGAACCACGCGAATCAGCCGCCGAACAGCGGTTCGCCGATGCGCTGAAAGCGCTCGGACCGACGGGCTGGCAGCAAGCGGATGCGGTGTTCGCGGTCACGGTGGCGGGGGAAGTCGGGCAGCTCGCGTACTCCGTCGGCGACCAGGTGGTTCCGTTATCGCCTCCGGAGTCGGTCCTCGCGTTGGTCCGGGAACTGCGCACGCTCGCGGCTCGATCCAATGGCGGGCCGTGGTGGCGCATGCTGGTCGTGCTGGCCGAATCCGGCGAGATAGATATCGATTACGACTATGGCGAACAGCCGTTCCCGCCCGGACAACTGTTCGCTCCGGAGGCGTATCGCGCCGACCTCGAGGCGTATCCGCGTGCCCAGGTTCCGGTGTGGATGGGCGCTTACATCGGCCACGGCGACCGCCAACGTCGCACACCGCAACAGGCAGCTGCCCAGGCCCGCGCAAATCGATCCGGCCAGGTATGGGCGACACTGGCGGAATACGAATTTCCCCCGTTCCCGCAGATGTGGGCGCGCTGGGCGACGATCGCCGCGGCCTTCGTCGCCGCTCGGTCGGAGCACGGTCCGCGGATGGAGCCGTGGACGGGAGTGTTCGAGGGCGCGGCATTGCACGGGTCGACGCTGCACGCGCTCCCGGCTGGGCGGGCCGTGCTCTCGGGCGGAGTGTGGAATGCCCCGACCCTGGACGCGGTCTACAACGGCGGCGAGCCGATGCCGGATCTCTATGCAGGTGCACCGGATTGGGTGGCCGATCCGGTGCTCGACCCGCGCTCCGCGTCGGGTCTGCTGTCGTTCTGCTATTGGTGGGAGGCCGGGCGCTGGTACCGCGGGGCGTCGCCGTCGGCGGAGGAGTGCGCCGTGGCGGTCCCCGGGGTGTGGACCAGGGAAACGGTACTGGGGATCGTCGCTGAACTGCTCGGCGCGGAGCCGAATCCTGGTGCGCGCGAAGCAATTCCCGCGCTGCTGGCCGCGGCTGAGGGCGGTAGGGTCACGCGCCGGGAACTGGTCGAGGTGTTCGGCGAGGACGGCCGGTTCGATATCGACGGTGCGCTCTATCAATACTCGCTGGCCGGATTGGCGCCACCGACGCCGGAGCCGATGCACGCCGCGGAGGCGATCTCCCGTGTGCGCGATTACATCACCGGGCGCGTCCTGGACACCACGGGATATCCGCTCGAACAGTTGGTCGCCGAACGATTCCGCGTCGGTTGGATGGTGCATGTGCCCGTACCCACCGGGATGGTCGCGACCGATCGGGCGATCTTCTATATCGGCGACGACAGTGTGCTGGAGCAGTCGTCGTCGTCCATCGATCCGCCGGTCTATATCGCCGACTTCGAACGCCGATACGCCGAACGCCACGGCTGAGAACCGAAGAGGAAGTCATGGACCGTTGGGAACGAGAAGGGCTGCGCTCGGCCAACTTCGGGATACGCAATCAGGTCGAGAACATTCTCGACGCACTCGCCGAGCAGCGCGCCAACCGGGCCGAGGTCCAGCGAAAGTTGGACACCGCACGGAGTTCCGCGACCTCGGCGGATGGTTTGGTGGAGGTAACCGTCGACAGATTCGGCGTCCTCGTCGACGTGCGGTTCACCGCGGACGCCGCGCATAGCACCGCCGAACAGTTGGGCCGATCGGTCACCGAGGCCGGGCGCGAGGCGGCCCGGCGGGTGCGGGAGCAGACCGCACAAATGCTGGCCCCGGTTGCCGCGGCCATCCACGCCATGCCCGACCTGCCCGATCTGGTGCTCGGGGCCCCGAGCCTGCGTGAGCCGGAGCGGCGCGACGAGTAGCCCGCACCTATTCCCAACAATGAGAAGTCATGGTGCGGCCGCAGTAAGATTCTTCGCCAGGCAATCGCCTGCTCGGTTTCGCTGGTGAGGGTTGAAGGGTGACCGGGTTATGGGCCAGTCGTTGCATATCGATCCGGACCGCGTCCATGCGCTCGTCACCGAACTCGCCGCAGTTGCCGAATCCGCACATCAAGATCTGGCCGACCTGAAGAACGCACTGGCCCGTGCGGGCAAGCCATGGGGTGACGACGAGCCGGGGCGAATGGTCGGCGACACCTATGAGCCGCAGGCGCAGAAGGGGCTCGAGGGATACCAGAACCTGGTCGACAATCTGCACGGGTTGAGCAAGGGCGTCAGCGAGGTCGGCGACGCACTCCACGACCAGGACCAGGACAGCGGGCAACAGATCCGCAGCACCGGGTCGAATCAGCCGGTGTCCGTCGTGCCGGATACGACGTGGCGCGGTACCAATACCCCCCGAACCAGTTCGCCCGCAACCGATTCCGGGGCGAACTCGGACAACGGGGACGCGGCACCGACACAGCCGCGCGGTACGACTCCCACCGCATCCGCCCAGCCGAACGCTACCCCGAGCGCCTACCCGCGATCGGAGCCCACCGGCTACAACCCGATCAGCACACCCATATCCGCCGGTCCGCAGCCCGTATACCCGGATTCAAGCACACCGCCGATCGAATCGGACACCGCGCCGCAGCCTGCGGCCGAAAGCTCGGCCGCGGCCAACGAAGACGGGGCGTCACCGCCGAGCGCGGATGATTCGATCCCAGCGACGCCAGGCGCGGCGTCGCCCGCCGCAGCGGCGCCACCGCGGACCGGTGATCCCGGGGTCGCCGAGAAGCCCGCGGGCACGCCATGGTCGCGAACGCCGGGGGCGGCTTTCCCTTCGATTCAGTCGGGCACCCCCTGGTCGAG